>NZ_CP038141.1:577500-710000 GCF_006542355.1 Swingsia samuiensis
TTGCTGTTGCTGATCTGGAACTGACTGTGCCGCCAAATCAGGATATGCTTCTAAAATTGCTAAAGCATGCCCTGGAACATCAAATTCAGGCACCACCCGAATCCCCCGATCAGCAGCATACGAAACAATATCTCGAACTTGTTCTTGCGTATAATACTCACCATGGGAGGAAATACTTGTCAGCTTAGGGAAAACATGGCTTTCCACACGAAAGCCCGTACCATCACTCAAATGCCAATGAAGCACGTTGAACTTCATCAATTCCATCGCATCGAGTTGTCTTTTTACAGTATCAACTGACAAAAAATGCCGTGATACATCTATTAACAATCCACGCCATGCAAAGCGTGGAAAATCATCAATAGTCACTTCATCCAGCGTCAATTCACTTTTATCAGTAACATGCATCAACTGTAAAAATGTTGCCATTCCTCGCAAAACGCCGGCTTGACCATCTGCTTTTAAATAAGCGTCACGTCCTGTAATTTTTAAGGAATAATGCTCTTTTTCCTGAGGCGTTAAATACTGAGGATCATTGACATATGTAACGCGTAATCGATAGCGTTTCTTTGAAGAACTCTTTCCATTGAATAACTGAACAACCCGATCATTAAAGCGTTCTTCTGCCCGCTTCATTAAAGCACTTGGATGGTTCGCCCATACCACTTGCACTTCTCCAAAAGACGCGCTTTCTTCATGATGATCCTCTATCGATTGAGGCAAAGGGAGTAATATTGGGGTTGCAAGTGCTCTGCTACTAAAGAAGGAGGCACATAATAAAATTACTTTTGCCGAATATGAATATCTTTTATTTAATAGAAACATCTTAAAAAAAATCCCCCTCATTCCTTTTGAAAAATTATTGTGGTGGCAAGGCGTGCATCATGCGGAGAGCATCATTTTGGGTTAACGAAATACCATAAAATTTCTTATAAAATGCTATCACTTTTTGGGTAATGTCCTTTTCATCCACGGCTCCAGTTTGGACGATTTGACGTGCCCATTCAATCTGAAGCAATAGTTCCGGACCATATCGATCCCAAGGGAAGAGACCCGTTGGATTGCGGTAAACACGTTTGTTCTTCACCGCCAAAATCTGAGACCAAAGACCATTCTTTGCAAGAAGCGTTACATCACCAGCATTCGCACCGATAATAATAATATCAGGTTGCCAATTTAATATCTGCTCAAGAGAGACAGGCTTCTTATTCCCGACCAAATCTTGAGCAGCATTTTTTCCACCGGCAATATGTATCCATTCATCAATAATAGTTTGCTTCCCATCAACGCGTAACGGTTGAAGAGACTCAATGTGCAAGACTTTAGGTCTATTCGCACCGACATGAACCCGAGTTACTTCGTCCAATAAAGCAGAACGATACATTTGCGCACGCCGGGCGGCGAATGTCGTTTGTAGTATTGTTGCCGTATTATCAATACAATCTAATAAACCATTCATCTGATTAAAGCCAAGCTCAACAAGATTTAATCCACTGTTACGCAAGGCCTGTACTTGTCGGCTCGTCTGCGGAATAAAAACAACATCTGGTCGCAAACCAAGCAGCTCTTCTGTATTTAACTGACCAAAATAAAGTGATGTTACTTGCCGCAGGGATGGAATAAAATGAAACATCCACGGCAATACCGAAGGATTGGCCACCGTGCCAACAATGTGGTCCTGCGCTCCCAGCATAATCAAAACCGCATTATGCGCATACCATCCTTCTACAATACGTTGAGGCGGTTTAGCGTACCCTTCAGATGCAAAGCCAAAGAATAAGATCAACGCCCCTAATAACGATAGAAGCCTCATTTTTGAAAATCCTGATAATAAAACAAGCGATTTTTACCATGATCTATGTGTTGCATAGGAATATTATACAGGTGCGAAAGATTTTCGGCGGTCAAAACAGATCGCACGTCGCCGTCAGCACGTATAATCCCTTGCTCCAAGATAAGAGCCCGTGTCCCATAAGGCAGCAATTCTTCTGGGCGATGAGAAGTCATAATAATCAAACGGCCTTCATTCATAAGCTCGGCTAATAGATTCAAAAATTGATACTGCGCCCCGTAATCCAACCCTGACATCGGTTCATCCAATAAAAGGATGGGGGTGTTTTGTACCAGAGCACGGGCAAAAATAACCTTCTGTCGCTCCCCTCCCGAAAGCTCCATCATCATTTTTTGACTTACACTCTCCAACCCTAAACGGGTTATTACAGATTGAACTATATCTTCATCTTCCGTGGATATGCGGGCTAAAAGCCCTGAATGAGGCACTCGCCCCAATTCAATCATTCGGCGTGCAGAATAGGGAAAATAATGCCTTTGCATCTGTGGAACATAGGCAATATGTCTAGATATCTCAGATAAAAGACACTCTTTCATATCTTTGTTGCTTAACAAAACTTGCCCTTGTGTCGGTTTGATCATACCCCCCAACACCCTTAACAAGGTTGTTTTTCCAGCCCCATTTACACCAAAAATGCCTACTAATTCCCGAGAGGAAAAAGATAAATCCAAACCTTTTAAAAGTATTGGAGAAGATTTCCCTCTCTGAAATGTAAGATGACGACATTCCAACAGGACCGATCTCATCCTATTGTTTTCCTATGCTGATAAAGGACGGCAATAAATGCTGTAGATCCCAATAGTTCTGTAATAATTCCCAAAGGAATTTCGCCAGCTGTCAAACAACGCGAAAAAGTATCTGCCATCATCACACCACCCGCCCCCAACATTGCGCATACCGGCATCATCTGACGATGTTCTCCGCCTGTAAGCATACGTGCGACATGAGGAGCCAACAAACCAACCCATCCGATCATTCCAGCCATCGAAATCGTTAACGAACAGCCCAGCGTGGCTAAGGCGATAAAGAAAAACCGTACCTTCCCAACCGAAAGTCCTAAGCTTCTCGCCTCATCATCTTCCAATGCTAAAACATCCAGCAAAGACGCTTTTTTTATTAAAACAAAAATAACACCTAGAATTGGCAATACTAAAAGTCGAATTTCATCCCATCTTACTTGAGACAATGAGCCTAACAACCAATTAATAATTTCAGGCAACTGATCCTGAGGATCAGCTAAATATTTAATTATAGATAAAAGTGCTGTAAAAATTGCATTCGCAATCAAGCCCCCCATTAAAAGAGTTAATATTCCTCCTTCTGGAACCAAACGAGCAATCAAAAGACCACTCCCAACGGCCAAAATACCGCCGCCAAATGCACCTATCTCAACCCCTATAAGGTGCTCCCCTTTCACAATCATAATAGCTGCACCAAAGGCTGCGCCACTCAAAACACCCAGCAAATCTGGTGAGACGAGAGGATTGCGAAAAACAGCCTGATAGGTTGCTCCCCCGCACGACAAAGCCGCCCCTACCAAAAAAGCCGCAATTAAACGAGGTAGTCGAGCCTGCAAGACAATGGCATCCGCAATGGGGTCCTGTTCTTTAACAAGATGAAACAATCTCAAAAAAACAGAAATAACCCTTTCTATTGATAAGGAATATCTTCCTAAAATAAGTGATAAAATGAAAGCCAACACCATAAAGAAAAAAGAAAATATTCTTAGATTATATTGATGAATCCTCATTTATTCTATCACCTTAAAATAATCACAAATTTCTTTATCAATCGCAAGAAAATCAAATCTACGTTATATATAATAGATCATATTGCAATTCGTATTTAACCATATTTTCAATCCGAATATATTCATCTCTTATTTTATTCTATAAAAAGAGTTGCTATACAGCTTTTAATACGAACAGAGCGTCTAAAACTAGGGTCAGGACACACACGAATGCTCAAACGAATCATTACCTTTGTTTTTGGCATCAGTATCCTTAGTTTTGGGGTCTTGGCAGGTGTTATCTTTCTTGCTTATGCATGGCACCCCGCAATTGCCCCAATCTCTCGTCCTGATCCACATTCTTTCTCAGAAGATACGATTAAGCACGGCAAAATTATTGCTACAGAGGGCTTCTGTGCTGAATGTCATACGCGAAAAGACCTCAACGGAGGGCCTGTGTTCGCGGGGGACTACCGCATGGAAACACCCTTTGGCGCCATTTATAGTTCAAACCTAACCCCAGATCCTGACACTGGGATCGGAAAATGGTCTTTAGCCGCATTCCGCCGGGCTATGCATGACGGTATAGCACGGGATGGCAGCCAACTTTATCCGGCTTTCCCGTTTGATCACTTTACCAAAATGTCCGATAAGGATGTGGCTGATCTATACGCGTATTTCATGAGCATTCCAGCCGTCCATCAGAAACCTCGGAACAATACCGTTCCTTTTCCTTTAAATGTCCGTTTGATAAGCCAGGCAGGGTGGAAACTCCTTTTCTTCACACCTCAACGTTATCAATATGACCCCAAGCACGATAAAAAATGGAACCGTGGAGCCTATCTTGCTGAAAGCATCTCTCATTGTGGAGCATGCCATACCCCTCGCAACCTTTTAGGGGCTGAAAAACTAAACCATCAATATGCTGGAGGCTCCGTCGATGGATGGGACGCACCTCCTTTAAACCAACATAACCCCACCCCAACCCCATGGACTGAGAAAGAGCTCTTTGCCTACCTTCGTACGGGAGTTGCTCCACTGCATGGCTCAGCCGCAGGGCCTATGTCCGACATTCCGCATCATTATCTCTCCCAAGCGCCGAAAGAAGATGTTGAAGCGTTAGCGTATTACTTTGCAAGCTTAGACCAATCCGCTCAACGCGATGGCAATGAGGATGCAATGATTAAACGCGCTATGAATATGTCAGGCCAAGATCTGACAGGACCACAAACGCATGATCCTGATGCGCGTCTTTTCCAAAGTGCTTGTGGCGCGTGCCATTACAATTCTGGTCCACAACCTGTTCTTGGCCGTCCTGAGCTTGCCCTTAACAGTGCGCTTTGGTTGGATGACCCCACTAATCTCTTCCAAGTCATGCTCAATGGCATTAGTGCTGGAGAAGGGCAAAAAGATGTGGCCATGCCTAGCTTCTACGCAGCCCTTTCCAACCATGACATGGCACGAATAGCGTCTTATTTGCGCCGCACACGCACCACATTACCGCCTTGGAACAATCTCGAGCAAACAGCTGCACGCATTCGTGCATCACTCCCCGCCCCGCCGATCAACGCCTCTCACTAATTCAGGCCATCAAAGGGATTTCTTCACATGCCAACTCAATTTTCAATCAACAATCATCCCGTTACGATTGATGCCCCTGATGACACACCTCTCTTATGGGTTTTGAGAGACGAACTAAACCTGACCGGCACAAAGTTCGGCTGCGGGATTGGTGAATGTGGTGCCTGCACGGTGCATGTTGGCGGGCGCGCCACACGTTCATGCATTACACCGCTATCCTCTGTCGCCGGAGCTGCCATTACAACCATTGAAGGGCTCGATCCTGAGGGAAACCATGTGGTACAAATCGCATGGCGCAAACAACAAGTCCCACAGTGTGGTTACTGCCAATCAGGGCAAATCATGCAAGCTGCCAGTTTGTTAAAAGATTACCCAACACCAACGGATGAACAAATTGATGGTGTCATGGGAGGCAGTCTTTGCCGCTGCATGACTTATATTCGGATCCGCAAAGCAATTAAAGAAGCCGCCGCTCAGCAGCATGGAAGTTCAGAAAATGGCTAAAATTGAACAAATCGCACGTAAATCTGATAAAAGCCTGCAAACACGCCGCAGCTTTTTAATGACAGCGGCAGGTGCGGGACTGATGTTTGGTTTTGCCCGCAATTCCCGTGCTGCTGTTTCTTTCCCAGACGCTAATCTTCCTCCTGAAAGCGCGTTTGAACCTAATATATGGTGTTCTATCAGCCCAGATGGCTCCATTAATGTGAATATCGTCCGTGCAGAGATGGGGCAACATGTTGGAACTTCTTTAGCCCGCATTATCGCAGATGAGATGGAAGCGGACTGGAATCATATTAAGATTACAGAAGTCGACACCTCTCCCAAATGGGCCGGAAAATATGTTACGGGTGGCTCTTGGTCCGTTTGGAGCACATGGGATATTTTCCGCCAAGCTGGCGCAGCTGCCCGCACGATTATGCTTGAGGAAGGCGCAAAACTTTTAGGTGCTCCTCCTAGCCAGTGCACGGCACGAAACAGCATTATTTCTTACAAAAACAACAAAATTTCTTACGGAGAAATTGTTGCCCGCGCTAAGCCAACACGTCATTTCTCACCCGATGAAATGGCAAAACTTCCTCTCAAACCCGCAAGTGAACATCGGTTAATCAGCAAGCCTGTTGATGCGCTGGATATTCCTACGAAGACCACAGGTCAGGCCGTTTACGGTATTGATGTCAAATTAGAGGGAATGGTTTATGCGCGGCCAAAAATCCCTCCAACACGCTATGACGCAACTATCGAGTTTATCGATGATACAAAAGCAAAAGAAGTCCCAGGCTATATTCGTTATATTATATTAGATGACCCCTCTCATACTGTTTCTGGATGGGTTGTGGTTCTAGCAAAGAGCTATCCAGCAGCCATTCGTGCAGCAGATGCATTAAACGTAGAATGGATGGTCGGTTCTGCTATCACCGTTTCTGAGCATGATATTATCGAACATGGTCGTAGCCTCATCAAAGATCCCACAACCGGAACAAAGGTATTCAATGATGAGGGTGCTTTAGAAACTCTCTCTCATACAAAACATGTCATAGAACGTAGTTACACCTGTGCTTCCGTTGCTCATTATCAGCTTGAACCTGTTAATGCTGTTGCGCGCTATCACGACAATATGTGGGAAATCCACACAGGCAGCCAATGGCAGTCTCTTGTTTTGCCTTTGCTCGCGAAGGCACTGCAAACCTCAGAGCAAAATATTGTCATGCGAACCTACCTCCTTGGAGGTGGCTTTGGCCGGCGGCTCAACGGGGACTATTCCATTCCAGCGGTCCTTACGTCAAAGGCAATAGGTGGAGCCCCTGTAAAACTCATTCTTACGCGCTCCGATGATATGGCGTTTGACTCGATCCGCTCCCCTTCTCTTCAAACCATTCGGGTTGCACTGGATGAGCCACAAAAGAAAATTGTTGCTATGGATTATGCCGTAACAGCAGGTTGGCCCACCTTGATTATGGCATCAGCTTTCATGGAAAAAGGCGTTGATGGAAAACCATATGACCAATTCGCTCTTGCTGGCGCTGACCATTGGTATGATATGGGGCCCCTCCACCTGCGGGCAATCACCAACGATCTAGCAAACAAAACCTTCCGCCCCGGTTGGCTCCGTTCTGTAAGTGCTGGATGGACCCCATGGGCTTTAGAATCTTTTATTGATGAAGTGGCTCACCTGACCCATCAAGACCCTCTTGAATTTCGTCTTTCCATGTTCACTGCAACAGGACGGAATAAAGGGACAGCCCCGAACGCGGTTGGTGGCGCCAAAAGACAAGCCGCTGTATTACAAAAGCTCGCTGAAAAAATTAGCTACGGTAAAAATACTTTCCCTAAGAATACAGCGATCGGCATTGCAACAAGCTTTGGTCAGGAACGTGCTATGCCCACATGGACTGCGGGCGCAGTTCAAGTCCATGTGGACGAGAAAACAGGTGTTATTACCTGTCAAAAAATCTGGATCGTTATGGATGCGGGTACCATCGTCGATCCTGGCGGAGCTCTTGCTCAAACAGAAGGAGCTGCGTTGTGGGGGTTAAGTATGGCTCTCTTTGAAGGATCTGAAATTGTTCATGGCACCATTAAAGACCGTAACTTAAATACCTATACGCCACTACGTATTAGCGATGTTCCTGCAATGGACATTGAGTTTATTGAAAATACAGCTCCTCCCACAGGTTTGGGAGAACCTGGTGTTGCTGTTATTGCTCCCGCGATTGGGAATGCTGTGTTCAATGCGGTCGGCATTCGTCTAAGACATATGCCCATGCGCCCTGAGGATGTTCTCAAAGCATTAAAGGAAAAACGTTCCTAACAACCAATCTGAGAGCTTATTTATTTTATAATAGGCTCTCAGGCTTAGTCTTATAAGCCCATGGAAATAACACCGGCTTAAAGCCAAGTATTACAGAATATATTTTTAAGGATTTTTAGTGGTACGGGCAGAGGGACTTGAACCCCCACAACTCTCGTCACCAGAACCTAAATCTGGCGTGTCTACCAATTCCACCATGCCCGCAGAACCGTGAGCTGTGTGTAGACGCATTTCTTTTTTTAGACAAGAGCAAAAAAGCAATTATTTTATATTTTTATATAGGGTTAAAAGAATTGGTACAGATATTCTCTATACCAATTCTAATGTTTTTTTATCGATGGCTCACTTCGGCGCTCATCTCCTGTAAATCCAATTCATATTCCAGTTGCCTTACAACTGAATCATGTATGCGACCGGCTTTATGCAACTTCAGAAGTTCTTCTCTTCCTTTTGCAACAATCTTCAACAACGTCTGATAATGAGCTTCTTTTTCAGGCTGAAAAACACTGGGCTGTTCATTATACCGCTTAATTGCATTTTCTCTAAAACGATATTGCTCCAGTAAGCGAGGATGTAAAACTTTCCCTGTGGGAGAAATGGCTAATTTTTCTATTTCTTCCCTTTGAGCAGAAGCCATTTTCAAACGAGCTTGTGCGATGTTCAACAACGAATTTTTATCATCCTGTGCGTCTTTTATGCCTAAACACCGGATAAGGACCCCTAGCGTAGTTCCTTGACCAACAACGGTAATCAAAATCAGCACAAAAGCACATAAAAGAACAAACTCTCTGCCCGGCATATTACTTGGAGTGGAAAGAGCAACAGCAAGGCTGACCACTCCTCTCATGCCAGTCCAACCAATAATGGTGGCATGTTTCCACTCATCATGAGAGAATGTCCAATTCAGTTTAAATATTTTCGAAACGAGTTTCGAGACAATCACAGCAGCATACACCCACAAAAAACGTGCGACGATGGTTGCTAAAATCACACCTGCTACCGCGGTAAATAGTGCGGTTTTTGTCGCGAATAAATTCCCCCCCATACTGAAAACGCTACGCAAGCCAAGACCAATCGTCACGAAGATCAAAGCTTCCATTAGAAAAATAAGTAATGCCCAGAATGATCCAGCTTCTACACGGGTTCGGGCTCCAAAAATATCATGCTGGCGCCATCCGAACATCAGCCCCATTGTGACCGTTGCCATAACACCAGAAACCCCAATTCGGTCTCCAATAATATAAGCCATCCAAGGGCCTAAAAGTGTAAGACAAATTACAATCAATGGATCTGAAATACGCCGTAAAATTAAAATAAAAAAATACGCAAGAACCCCACCTAAAAGCAAACCGCCAATTGAAAGGACTGCAAAAGAAATGGTCGCATGAACAATCGAAAACGTTCCTGTTAAAAAGGAAGATATCGCCACACGATAAATCACCAAACTGCTGGCATCATTCAAAAGGCTTTCGCCTTCCATCAATGTTGTTAACCGCTCTGGTAACTTTACCTGCGTTAGAACGCTCTTGGCCGCCACAGCATCTGGGGGAGCCAAAATTGCTCCTAATGCAAAACATACAGACCAAGGCAATGAAGGGACCAGAAAATGAGTAACAACGCCTACAATCAATGTCGTAAAAAAAACGGCTCCCACCGCGAGCTGTAGGATACCTAATAGATTTTCTCGAAAAGATGACCAAACAGTAAAGTAGGCTCCTGACATCAAAAGGGGAGGCAAAAACATAACAAGGATAAGGTCTGGATCGATCGTTATATTGGGAACCCAAGGCAGAGCCACCATACAGATCCCACCCCCAATAAACGCAACCGATGTAGGCAAACGCAAATATTTAGCTACAAGTGCTAAAGTGAGGATGACAGAAACTACCGTTATAAAAAATTCAAATCGAGCCAGATCACTCATTTACCCCAACCCCCTATCTCTTACAGTAATATGCCTACCGGAACGAAAGTAAAACGATACCGTTTTACCATGCTCCCTCTATAACTGTATTTCTTTCTTCCGATGTTTTTCTTTTCGGAAAATTTGGTTGGCAAGCAATAAAATATAGCCCAACAACAAATGTAACCTGAGAAAACAATATAATATGGTTAATAGTCCACAGAATACCTTCGCCGGACCACCCACAAATTAATTGGTACACAGCAAACCCCAAAGAAATCAGGCGCACCCCAAACATTGAAGGGCGTAAAGGGTTCAATAACCCCGGCCGTACAACGGAAACCATTCTTTTTACAGCCAGAAAGAAACTAAAATTAATAAGCCAAACTAAAAGGTCACTAATAATTTGGCTAAAACCTACGCCGAATACAAATAAAGGAAGAATAAAAGCTAAGCCGGTTAGCAATAATGAACCAAGCAAAAAGCTCACCCCTAAATGAATACATCCCATCGGTTGAGGGAGGCGGTTTGCAATAGGCTGAAACACATAATCTATTATCCAGCCATCTATTTTTGTAAGTGTCATACCGTCGCTTGCCGTTTCATCAATTCTTCGTTTTCCCTTATGATTTTTTCTTAATCTTGCAAACACACTTTATAAGTAGACACATACTCCTCCACACGTTTTACTAGCTTTACGTTATAACTCAGGAACTCATTTTATGTATGCTTTCTCTCGTTTAGGGCGTAGCGTCTTATTCGCAGCCTCAACTTTATTAGCCTCTACAGCTCTTTACAGCCCCAGCTATGCCAATACGCCTCAACACCAAACGAGTTCGGCTCATCCAACAACGAACGTAACAAGAGCCACTCTTGAAAATGGCCTTAAGGTTATTATCATTCAAAATAAGCTAGCCCCTGTCGTTCAAACCATGTTGAACTATGAAACAGGGTCAATTAACGCGCCCAAAGGCTTCCCCGGAACGGCCCATGCTCTTGAGCATATGATGTTCAACGGATCACGAACCCTATCACGCGACCAACTTTCTACTATTGGCGCTCAACTCGGCAACCATGAAAATGCCGATACGACATCTGACGTAACGCAATATTATTTTAAAGCCCCCGCAGATGATCTCGATGTTCTGCTTCGTATTGAAGCAGGCCGTATGCGCGGGTTAAATATTACCGAAAAAGAATGGGCTCATGAAAAAGGAGCCATTGAACAAGAGGTCTCTCGAGATCTTTCAAGCCCCATCTATCGTTACATGTCTCAAATCAGAGCAGCCTTATACGCAGGCACACCTTATGAGCATGATGCTTTAGGAACACAATCTTCTTTTGATGCAACCACCGCTCCTTTGTTAAAGCAGTTCTATGATACTTGGTATGCGCCTAATAATGCTACCCTCATCATTACAGGGGACGTCAACCCAACAGACGCCCTGAATAAAGTCAAAGCGGCTTTTGGCACTATTCCTGCGACCAAACTACCTCCGCGCGCAGTCGTCACTCCAACGCCTGCAAAAGCTCAAACACTCTCTCTCGATACGGACCTGCCGATTGGCCTCGTCACCATGGCATGGAGAATGCCCGGTCAACGTGATCCTAATTATGCTGCAGCCATGCTCCTGTCAGATGCTATAGCAAGCCAGCGCGGTGCTCTTTTTGCTCTCGTCCCAGACGGAAAAGCCCTGGATGCCGGCTTCATGTATGATCCAGAAGCTCAAGCAGGACTGGCAGTTGCTTACGCAGGGTTCCCCAAAGGAGCCAATCCTGCACCGCTTCAACAAACCGTAGCTTCTTTAATGGATAATTTCCGTAAAAATGGTATTCCAGCAGAACTGATCGAAGCTGCACGACAAAAAGAAATTGCTTCTCTCGAATTTAACGCAAACAGTATTTCCGAACTGGCCGAAAACTGGTCTCAAGCCACAGCAGTTCAACATCTTCATAGCCCAGAAGATATGATTGCGGCCTTTCATAACGTGACCAAAGAGCAGGTGGATCAACTTGCTAAAACTCTTCTCGACCCACAGCATGCTATCACAGCCGTATTAACCCCTAACGATAAGGGAAAAGCTCTCGAAGCAAAAGGATATGGCGGCACAGAATCTTTCAGCGCCCCCCCCACTGGAAAAGTAACCCTTCCGGAATGGGCTCAAAAAGCACTTTCCCGTTTAAATATTCCTACTCCAGCACCACAACCTGCCACATTTACATTATCAAACGGTTTACATCTGCTTGTTCAGCCTGAACATGTCAGCCATACCATTGAGTTGCTCGGTCATATTCGCCAAGAACCAGATCTTCAGGAGCCCGTTGGCAAGGAAGGTGTTTCGAGCCTAACCGCTGAAATGTTTCTATATGGTAGCACATCCTATGATCGCTTAGCCTTAGCACGTGCATTGGATGACATTTCTGCCGACGAAAATGCAGGCCCAAGCTTCAGTTTAAACACGCTCTCCTCGCAATTCAGTAAAGGCCTTGCCCTTCTCGCTGACCATGAAATGCATCCCGCTTTTCCGGAAAAAGCCTTCCGCATTACACAAATGGAAGCAGTCCAAGCACGCGCAGGAGAACTCCAATCTCCGCACTATCACTTTAGCAGAGCAATCAACCAAGCTCTCGTGCCTGCAAATGACCCTACGTTAAGAGAAGCAACCCCTGCTACATTAAGAAAAATTACTCTTAATGATGTAAAATCTTACTATACTCAGACGTATCGCCCTGACCTCACAACTATTGTGGTGGTCGGAGACATTTCTCCAGAAGACGCTCATCAACAAATTGAAAAAGCCTTTGGACCTTGGCACTCCGAAGGACCGACACCAAACGTTGATCTTCCTCCTGTGCCTTTAAGCAAAGCTTCTCATACTGTGATTGCTGATCCAGGGCGCTCTCAAGATGATGTTAAACTGGTCGAAACTCTTGGGTTAAATGTAACAGACCCAGACCGACACGCTCTTGCCGTGGGCAACGAAATTTTAGGCAATGGCTTCTCGTCTCGCCTCATGCAAGATCTTCGCGTTCATACAGGATACGTCTACAATGCAGATAGCGATATAGATTACACCAAAACAAGGAGCTCTTTTGAAATCAGCTTTGGAACAGACCCAGACAAAGTTAATAAAGCACGCAGCCTTGCGCTTAAAGACTTAGAAGATATGCGCAATTCTTTAGTATCGGACGAAAGTTTAAATTTAGCGAAGGCTTCTCTCTTACGACAACAACCAATGATGCGTGCAAGCTTCAGTGCGTTAGCCAACTCATACCTTACGCTAGTTGATGTAGGGCTACCATTAGATGCGCCGGCAAAAGCAGCCCACGCTATTTATGATATGACACCTCAACAGATCCAATCTGCTTTCCAAAAATGGATCCGCCCGGCTGATATGGCGGAAATTATTTTAGGACCACAACCTAAATAAATTTCTAATGTAGCGGGTATATTTACTCGCCACCCACAAAAAAAGGCCGGGGATTAAACCCGGCCTTTTTTCTTCTGATTTCTACGTCAATCTGATTTTAAAACACCTTCGGACTGCAGAACAGCCAATGCGTGTTTAATACGGTGGCTATACAAATGCTCCGCCTGCGTACGAGCTTGAGCTTTTTTACTCATCTCAAAACGCAATTTATCATTACCAAGATACGTCTCTACAATTCTCTCAAAATCAACACGATTAGAGAAAACAGGGATTTCGTCCTTAGAATAATAACGTCTCAATTCATAGGTATCTTCATGGAAAACCTGAAAGGCTCCTGCTAAAGCCGCTTCAAACGTCCGAGGGCCTGGGGTAGACGGCGCAATTACGAAACGCTTATTCTCAAAATGCAAGGAACGTCCCAAATTTAAAACCAGCTTTGACCGACGATAAAGCTCTACAAGTTGAGATTTTTCTATCCGGGCATCAGAAAAACCAATCCCCAATTCAGCCCAACCTGGTCCAATAATCTTAATATTCAAATCCCGTAACACAGGAAGAAGATTACGAACAATATCCTTACGGCTTGTAAACGCTACACCACAGAAAAGAACGTCGATTGTTTTTTCAACATTCTCTTCAATCGGCATATAATGCAATTTCGGACTTGCTGCCAACGGAAGATGAAAAACCCGATCACGTTGGTAAAAATTATGCCCCCAACGATCACATGAGAAAACCACATCAAAGTCATCTGTGACGCGATAGTTTGCATCTTGCTCATAGGGATCTTCTGTCGCCCAGAATACGGTAACAGCCCCTATTTTCTTAGCTTCTCTACAGACTTCGCCAAAGTATGTGCTCTCTGGCAAATATGATCCAATAGCGAAAACAATGGTCGGCTTCATAATCTGAATAGATGAAGCAGCCGCTGAAATGTGTACAGCGACAACATTTTCTTCGCCAAAGCATTCAGCCCAACCATCCATAATGGACTCACGGATCTGAGCATTGGCTTGGCTTTCATAACGCCCACCACTGCAAACAAGAACACGCCCAGAGAGTTTCTGCCCTGTCTTCTTCACCGGATGGTCTTTCACTTCGTTCGACATAGCCTCTCCTGGTTTTTCCATTGTTTTTAACCTATCCCATCCGCCACATTAAACAATACAATTTTGCAGAATATTAGACAAATCTTGCCTAAAGCGCTCTGGAGAGCAATCCCTTTTAATTGCTTCCAATGCTTCATTCCTTAACAACTGCCAAACCTCTCCATTTTGATAGACACGCGCAACAGCTGATGCAAATCCTTCTGGATCAGCTGCTGAGACGGCTAAAAGTTCCCTTCCATCTTCCCAGTTCACCTGTTTTTGCAGCAAAGTTGTCACAACCATAGGTAACCCATAAGCAGCTGCTTCCTGCACTTTAAAAGGCAATCCGCCAGCAAAACGAGTTGGCGCTACAAAAACACGATGCTGATTAAAAAGTTGTGATAAATCTTTTACCGCCCCTACAGCATCAACTCTTGGGTGCCGAGCAAAAACACTTATATCAACAGAAGGGTGTACAAACCCCGCAATAGTGAACCGAACATCTGGTGGAAGTAAGTTATCCAAATAAGGCAAAACCTCATCCACAAACCACTTCAAACTATCATAATTAGGTGCATCCACATCATGAAGGGCGCCTAAGAAAAGAATATTCTTGCGTTCTTCAAAAGGCGCAGCCGTAGGATGAACACGCATTTCATGCCCTAGAACCGAAACATTCTCATAGCCCGCATGCCTAACTAAAGAAGCATCACTTTCCGTAACAGTCACAATTTGTTGGCTATAATAAGCGCTTTCCAACTCCTCTCGAAGCATCTCATCAAACGTACGGTCAGGCTTCTCCAAATCAAGGACTTTAATTTTCTCCAAGGTCCGAGGCGTTGCGATAACCTCTGTATCCAAAATACTTCCATTCGCTGGCAGATAACGACTAACTGCATTTAAAATGGGGAGTAGGCGAGCCATATTATGCGTTCTACCAACCCAAATTACATCGTAATAGCCTGCTCGCTCCTGAATGAACTCAGAAAATGTTGATAAATCATGCCCTTCAAGTAGCTCTACCGTATCAGGAAAGTCACTTAACAAATCAAACATACTTTGCTCACGTGGAAGCATCGGAAACACAGAAACCTGATATCCCAACCGAACCATTTCACGAACAATATCATTCGACCGCACATACCCTGAGCCCAGACGGCGCAAAGGAATCCGGTCTTCAATAAACAAAATATGTTTCTTATCAGAGCGTCTTTCTCGTGCTCTCACAGCATTAGAAATATGCTGAGGTTGTTGATGACGTAAAAATTCCTGATGAATACGAGAAAATTTACGCCAATTCATCTGTATTAACGTATGAGAACCACCACTCCCCGAGCTACCAAACTCTAAATGCTCCACCACAACAGATGGATCATAAACAATCCGCATGCCCGCCTTCTCAATACGGACGCACAAATCTGTATCTTCAAAATAAGCGGGGCGATAACGTTCATCATACCCACCCAACTCTCGCAACAATGGCGCTCTGACCATTAAAAAAGCGGCAGAACAATAATCCACATCTCGACGAAAGCTTACTTCAGGAATCGTTGAATCATCTTCGCGCCGATATCCATATGTCATCCCATTCCGCCAGATTACTGAACCGGCTTCCTGAAGCTTCATATTGGTTCGGATCAGTTTTCCTCCGACCGCCCCAATATCCGCTTCAGAGCGTAACCGCCGCAAAGCATGCAAAATGGCATCAGGATACAAACGTACGTCATTATTCAAATAAAGGACAAATGGCGCACGTACATCTTTTAGGGCGTGGTTACACCCTTCAAGATATCCAATATTATACGGATATCTTACAATATGTGCTCCTTTAACCAACTCTGGTAAGCGAGTTGTTTGATCATGAGAGCCAGAATCAATAATGATTAATTGCATAGCCCCAGCATAATTTGCCCGCAAAGAGGCAAGAGCCTGCATCGTTAAAGCAATATGGTTATGCACGATAACAATAACACTCAGTTCTGGCACACCAGAAACAGAGAAATCCAACGGCTTATGGGCGATAACAGGTAATAAGGCTTCAGCCTCAGCTTCAAACAGTCGTCGTGATTGGTACTCATCAATCCTTGGAGCACTCATCCAATCATTCTTCTTTTCAGGATGAGAGTGAGACGCAACCCAGTGTGAAAAACCGCTTGTATATATCTTATTTCTAACATCCCGCTGAACAGCAGGGAGCTCTAAATATTCTTTAAGTGGTACATCTGCATGCGGCGAACGCCCTTCATATGCGCCAAAATGCACAAAATGCTCGTAACCATTTCGAAAGGCCCCCATGTCTAAACTACCAGCGATATCTGGATGGGCGGTGGCATAATGCTCTTCCGAAAAGAACGCCTGGGGGTCGAACTGACGTGGAGTTTTATTCGTCAGATAATGATGAAGAGCAGAGCTATAATTCCCTTCCTCTATCTCCTTCCGAACCTCTGGGTAACGCTCCAAATACCAGACAGGATCAAAGTACCAAGAAACGCGCCCAGCATCAGCAATATGCTGAGGCAAAACCAGCCACGCTGAAAATAAACCGTTGTGACCATTAAAGTATTCTGGAAAGCGTAATGACAGCTCAGCGCAAACACGTTCATCAAAGAAACGATGTCCTACAAACCCTTCACTTTCACCTTTGCTTAAATAATGATCATACCCATTCAGGAAGCCCTCTTTTGCTAAACTATGGGAGTTGAGCTCAGGATAACGACGTAAATACTCATTTTCATCGAACAACCAATGCGCTGAATGATTTTTATACCCTTCTTCGCAATAGTGCTCAAACCCTGACCTCCACTTTTCTTGGATCAGATCCCGCCGGACATCATCATAAAAATCCCGATACCAGAGTTCATCAAAATAGCGGTTCGGTGAGTGCCCATAACGCTGACCAACGTTCAAATAGAATGCGTGAAGATCATCATACCCTTCTTCACGCATCCACTCCCCAATTTCTGGGTAACGAGCTAAATACCAGTCTGCATCAAACCGTTTCCAGTGAGGCAGGCGGTCCTTAGCCACCTCAGAAATTGGATGTGACATAAAGGTTACCCCTTAAGCGTTATCAATTAAGACATCGCCTTTTGCGTTAAAAGCTCATCAACTCGCTTTGCTGCTGCTTTTGACAATTCTTCACGCCCCGTTGAAACAACCCGATTTGCATCAAATTTAACGACAAGATCAGTGATGTGTGTTCCAAACAGATCCCCCGCTACATTGATGATAGCTAAATGATATTGACCATTTAATGGAAGAGCATACCCTTTAAATGGATTCATCGAACCACTGAATCCTGAACGCAAAGGAGCATCTCGATGAACCGTTCCTACATCATGACGGATGCTTCTATCTGTCGCAAACAGTACAAGCTCATCTCGCTCGTCATGGACGAGACCAATATAAACCTGTCCTGCACGGGACAGATTACGCATGAACGCCCATCCTTTGATGAACAAACTGCCAAAAGGATCAACCTCTGTTACAGGGTCACCTATTATCCCTGTAAATTCATCGATAAAATACTCAACCCCTCCCTCAGTATAGGGGAAAAGATTTTTCTTTTGGAATGTTGACAACTTAACACCCCGTAACAATCCATCACTATGAGCAATTCGATCAAAGTCAGCAAGAATTGTATCGTTACTTGGGTGCGAACGATGTATTTTGGTAATCTTTCCACCGTCAACTTCAATATGAATGTTCGTTAACTGGAAAGCTCCTTGGCCATTAATCACATTAATCAGACCAATTCGGAAGCGCCCCTCACTCCATTTCCCGCGCAAAGCAGCCTGCCCAGCAAATCCAGAGCGACGAGGAGAACCAGGGAACAGCTCGGCTATATCACCACGAATTTCTCTTGCACATTCAAGGAAAATTAAAGGACTTTCCTCTTCCTCTCCAATCAACACAGTCAACAAACGGCCTGCGGTGCTAATGGTAGAAATTCGGAACCATCCTCGAATATGGAACTCATTCGCTCCTTCGAAGTCTTCATCATCTTCTTTGGAAAAAACATGATGACAAATGTCATCAATGTAACATTCTGCTCCCTGAATTGAGAACCAATCCGTTACCGGGATCGGAAGCTCAATGGACAAGTCACGGATTGTAGGAGGATCAAAGATATGACGTGGCGGAGCCTGATGACGCCAAGACGCATGAGGCAATAAATGCAGCTGACCTACATCAAAACGCAAGTCAGAAACACCTAAGGCCTCCCGTGGCGCAACCTGACGATATAATGAAAGCATCATATCAGTATATTCACGAGCGTGCGTCCAGAGGTGTGGCCCAATATTCCCCATAATCTTTTCGCGCACAGCTTCAGAGGAACGCAACAACTCCAAACGCTCCAGAACAGCACTCGGACGGCCAATCGGAACTTTAAAACCGTTTACTCCATCTTCTACTCGGTCACCTAAAGCACCAACATCCGTCACAATTGGGATCAGACCATTTTGCCATGCTTCAGAAAGAGAAATACAATATGTTTCCGGCCATATGGAAAGATTTAAAGCAACATCTGCGACCTTAAGCGCATCAATATCACCCATTCCATAACGACCATACAGCTTCACATTCGAACGATAATTACCGTTTAGAACAGCTTCATATTCTGGGTGAACATACCCAAAAATATGGAAAACAAAATGATCTGGATGAGCAATTTCAATCAAACTTAGAACCGTATCGGCACCTTTGGTTCGTAAGAAATTCCCAACAATCGCAACATTTAGTGGCTTATCTCCCAAAGCCTCATAGACTTTAGGGGTGATAGGAACGGTATTTTCCGGGCTAGGAATCCCCGTTATCAAACTAATTTTTTCATCCAAAATTGGATAAATAGCATGTGTTAGATTACGTGAATGCTCTGTCCCAAACATAATAGCATCCACAGAATGGAGCATTTTCGCGACAAAAGCACGTCGTGTTTGTTCTCCACCGTAATCAACATTCTCAGCAGCCTTTAAGGTGATATCGGCTGCAAGAACAGAATAAACTTCCTCTTCTACGTACTTCAACTCATGGTTAAGCAGATTATATCGGGAAGATACCAACCAGAAATCATGCGCTGAGAAAATAACACCTGTGCCATTGGCCTTTGCAATAATTGGCAAAGATAAAGCATGGTGGCCAAGATGTTGAAAATGAACAATGTCTATATTGTATTGACTGATAACGCTCGAAAACGCCATTTCTTCTGGCGCATCATTCATAGCGTCTTGCCACCCCACTTCAGGGACATCAAAACGCTCTAATTCCTGACCACTTGCTGTAGTCAGACGACAAAACGCACCACGTCTTAACCAGTAGAAGAACTCAATCTCTCGCCCCATAAGCGAGCACAAAGCTTGCTGATAAACCTCAACACCACCCCATGCTTGCTCATGAATTGTTGAATGCGTACACATCAGCACACGAAGGCGACGTCTACGCTCAACAGGCACAACATCTTTCGCCTTACGACGGCCAAAGTGAGCACCTGTAATATCGCGCATCAGCCCTAGACGATGTTCATACAGATGATGATTAATAACAGACTTTTGAGATGCCTGAGCTGCCTTACGACGGTTCGTTTTACTTTCCAGCAAACGTGCTACAGCATCGACGACCGCATCAGGGGTACGCGCTAAACTAATCCCATCAACAGTCTCAAAGTGAGCCGTTGCCATGCTTTCTGGCGCTTCAACAACCTGAGCTGTCCCAGCTAAGCCTAATTCAAAAAAACGAGGGCCGGGCGCCGTCGCCTGACTAACATCTCCATGACTTGCATAGTCACGGAACATGGTCAGTGTCACAGCACTTACATTTGCAAAATCAATAAAAGCTTCATGACTGATAGGACGCTGAATAGCCAACTCTGCCAAATCTGCTGGCAATGGGGGCAGATATTCATTCCCTGGGCAGATTAATTTTAGTTTAGCATCAGGGAAAGCTGCAATCACACGACGCAGCGTTTCCACACGGTTTGGCCACATCGTTCCAGCAAAAAAGATGTCATACTCTAATTCATTTGCCGACAATACCTTCCGCTCATGAATAGAGCGACTTGCTGCTAAAGGAAGATAATGCCCCTTCCCGTGATAATATTCAGCGCAAGAAGGATCATTCGTAAAAACAAAATCAAATAAATCAGCATTTTGAACGTTGAAGTCCCTCATAAACGGATCTTCAAAGGTCCAAAGGATCATGGTCTTAAACGCCGGACGAACGCGTTTAATCAAAGCAAGGTTAATTCGCTGTGCATCTAAGCATATTAAAACATCATGCTCTCCAGATGCAGCGATGCCACCCAGAGACATATTATCTGCCACAACAACTTGATCGTGCCCAAAAAGAGAGCGAGCAGCTCTTTCGATTGCGAGCGTAAGATAAGAATTGGGATTGTGGGTATAATTCGTATTGTAAATAACCGCCATCAATCTCATGAACGCAAAGGCGCTCACTCCCTTTTTTATTTTCGGCTGAAATCCAGCCCGTTAACTCGCAAAACTAACGTCGTCATTCAACGCTAATTACTACCTGAAGGTTCAAATTTGAAAAAGCCTTCTTAACAAAGCTCTCAAAAAATTATGCATAAAAAAGGGCCGCCAAAAGCGACCCTTCCAATCTCAGAAACATTTAACGTAAATGTTTCCAAAACACATTTTTTAAGAATCCGTGTTACGGCGACGAATCGCTGCACCAAGAATATCACCCAAAGATGCACCAGAATCAGATGAACCATATTCACTGATTGCTTGTTTGTCTTCTTCGACTTCACGGCCACGAATGGTCAAAGCAAGTTTGCGAGCTGCACGATCTACAGACACAACCTTAGCATCAACTTTCTCACCAACAGCAAAGCGCTCTGGACGTTGCTCTGCTTTATCACGAGCAAGTTCTGAACGACGGATGAAGCCTGTCAACAGATCGTCAACTTTAACTTCAATGCCGTTGCTCTGAATTGCTGTTACAACGCTGGTAACAACTGCGCCCTTCTGAACGCGAGCAAGAGCATCCGCTGCTGGGTCTTCATGAAGTTGTTTAATACCAAGAGAAATACGTTCTTTCTCTGGATCAACATCAAGAACCTTCGCTTTAACAACTTGGCCTTTTTCATAATTGGCCATAGCTGCTTCACCAGCTTCATCCCAAGACAGATCAGACATGTGAACCATGCCATCGATGTCCGCAGAAAGACCGATGAACAGACCGAATTCGGTAATGTTACGGATTTCACCTTCGATGATAGAGCCTGGTTTATGCTCTTCTTCGAATTGCTCCCAAGGATTACGCTGAACCTGCTTCAAGCCAAGAGAGATACGGCGTTTTGAGCTGTCAACATCCAGAACCATAACGTCGACTTCCTGAGAAGTAGCAACGATTTTGCCTGGGTGGACATTCTTCTTGGTCCAAGACATTTCAGAAACGTGAACCAGACCTTCAACACCAGGTTCAAGTTCAACGAATGCACCGTAGTCAGTGATATTTGTAACACGGCCTGTGAAGCGAGCGTTTGCTGGATACTTAACAGAAACATTCTCCCATGGATCAGCTTCAAGCTGCTTCATGCCAAGAGAAATGCGCTGTGTATCTGAGTTGAAGCGGATAACCTGAACGCGAACAGGCTGTCCAATTTGTAGAGCTTCAGATGGGTGGTTAATACGCTTCCAAGCAATGTCTGTAACATGCAGAAGACCATCAACACCGCCAAGATCAACGAATGCACCGTAGTCAGTGATGTTTTTAACAACACCGTCTAGGATCATGCTTTCTTTCAGACCTTGGATCAATTCAGAACGCTGCTCTGCACGCGTCTCTTCAAGAACGGCACGACGAGATACAACGATGTTTCCACGTGCACGATCCATTTTTAAAATCTGGAAAGGCTGTGGCTGACCCATTAATGGACCAACATCACGTACTGGACGAATATCAACCTGGCTGCCTGGCAAGAAGGCCATGGCGCCACCAAGATCAACCGTAAAGCCGCCTTTTACGCGACCATAGATTGTGCCGTTAACACGCTGGTTGTTAGAGAACGCACGCTCAAGAGCGGTCCATGCTTCTTCACGGCGCGCTTTTTCACGAGACAATACGATTGAACCATCACGATCTTCGTAACGCTCAACGTAAAGTTCAATAACATCGCCAGGCTTAACATCCGGTGTAACACCTGGAGGACCGAACTCTTTTAACGCAACGCGGCCTTCACTTTTTAGACCAACGTCAACGATAGCAAATTCGTCCGTAAGACGAACAACACGTCCTGTAACAACAGAACCGTCAAATCCTGTATCGCTACCTAACGTTTCTTCAAGAAGAGCAGCAAAGTCCTCTTCACCACGATTAGCAGAGGCTGTCTGATTGGCTGAAGCCATGAAAATCCAATATTCCTAGGTCCCCGATGAAGACGGATACCCATTGTCTGCGCCATGATTATCTCACGACGTCTCCCCATTCCTCACATCAGAAGCAATGGGTTTGTTAAAAATATGCCCGTTTATCAATAAAAAACGGACCACGCTCTCACCTGATTCATTCAAATTTCAGCGTTAAACCCTCACCAACACCCTTAATGCCTCACTGTCAACATAAAGAATCGTTATTCTGACATTAGCTTGATAATTTAAGCCTTACTTTAGACAAGAAACGATTATTGCATTTGCTTTGGCAAACACTTCTTGAGCCGACAAATGATCGGTCTCAATGCAGAATGCATCAGGAGCCTGCGCCAACGGCGCTACATCGCGTGAAGAATCTCTTTCATCGCGCGATGTAATTTCTTCTACGGCTTTTGCAAGATCTCCCCCTGATAGCGGAGCATCTTTATGCAGTTGGTGATGCCGTCTCAAGGCCCTCGCCTGAGGGGAAGCCGTGATGAAAAACTTTACCGTTGCATCAGGAAAAACAACGGTTCCTATATCCCGACCATCAACAACAGCTCCTGTCGCTGCGGCAAAGCTTCTCTGCCGCTCCAAAAGCGCTTCACGCACCGCTGGCTGAGCAGCAACTAAAGAAGCGCCTCTATCCACTTCAGGCACCCGCAAATCTGTTCGCGTCAAATCTGCCGGTTCTAAACGTCCCGCCTCATATGATGCATCTCCCGCGGGATCTAACCCTGCATTCAACATTCGGCGCGCCACCGCCCGATACAGCAACCCTGTATCAAGATAAGGCAATCCCCAATGGTGCGCTAATGCTTTAGCTAAAGTCCCCTTCCCGGCAGCAGCAGGCCCGTCAACAGCTATAATTAATGGCCGATCTTTCATCCTTGAATGCCTGCACCCAACCCGTTCATCAAATCAACAAATCCTGGAAAGCTGGTTTCAATAAAGGCTGTATCATCAACAGAAACAGGCTTTTGTGCAGCAAGCCCCATAACAATCGCACTCATCGCCAACCGATGATCCATATGTGTTTTCACTTCCCCTCCACCAAGCGGAGTTTGGAAACCATGAATAATCAGGTCATCGCCCTCAACAGTGGTAGACGCCCCGTTCGCTTCCAGAAGAGCAACTGTTGCCGCTAAGCGATCACTTTCTTTAACGCGAAGCTCCTCTAAACCACGCAAACGAGACTGCCCTTGCGCAAAAGCACAGGCCACAGCCAAAATCGGATATTCGTCGATCATGGAAGGTGCACGCTCTGGAGGTACATCAACTCCCTTCAGCTGGCTTGCGCGCACATGCAGATCTCCAACGGGCTCTCCCCCTTCAATCCGTTCATTTTCAATCGTTAAATCCGCGCCCATTTCTTTTAAGCTTGTAAACAAACCTGTACGCAGAGGATTCAACCCAACATTCTCAATCAACACGTCTGAACCCGGAATTAATAGGGCTGCGACAAGAGGGAAAGCAGAAGAGGACGGGTCTCCCGGAACGATAACGTCCCGTGCCGTTAAACGAGCTGGGCCTTTAAGGGCGATTCGACGACCATTTCCTTCCAACTCTGACACATCTACCGATACCCCGAAATGGCGGAACATATTTTCAGTATGGTCACGTGTCGCAATCGGTTCTTCTACAACCGTCACACCGTGAGCATTCAGCCCAGCGAGCAAAATAGCAGACTTTACCTGTGCTGACGCAATTGGAAGCCTATATTCTAGTGGCTTTGCTTCCGCTGTTCCACGAATGGATAATGGAAGCCGGCCCCCTTCACGCGCCCAGAACTGCGCGCCATTTCCAGACAACGGATCCATAACACGCCGCATCGGCCGAGAGCGCAAAGACGCATCTCCCGTCATAACCGTATAAATGGAATGCGTTGATAAAATCCCAGATAACAGACGCGCAGCCGTTCCAGAATTGCCCATATCAAGTACGTCTGAAGGCTCCTGAAGCTCTCCAACGCCACGTCCATCAATCACCCAGACATCATCTTTCTGAGTGATTGTTGCGCCTAATGCACGCATGGCATCCGCCGTACGCAGCACATCTTCGCCCTCTAACAACCCATAGACATGAGTACGCCCATGAGCGAGAGCCGCCAACATCAACGACCGATGGCTGATTGATTTGTCACCCGGAACACGAGTGCGGCCAGAAAGTCCCTTTAGGGACGCAGAAACAGTAAGTGATTTCGCTTGCATAAATATGTTCATGCGAGGCTCATGAAGGTGTGTCAATCTCTTATGAGATCGTTTTTTTATTCTTGCTTATTGAATTCTAGATTTGACATATCCGTCACAAAGTGGCATGGCCGCTTTCCCTATTCGACGCTATTGGCAGGCTCCGCAAACATGGCAAAACCCGAACTCGGTCTGAAACGGACTTGCGTTGAGTGCAACGCCCGCTTCTATGATCTGAACCGCGTCCCTGCGGTGTGCCCCAAGTGCGGCACGACGCAACCGGATAATATCAGTCGCCTCAAACGCAGCGACGGTCCTCTATCTGAGGATAAAGAAAACAACGGCTCACAAAACGAGCATGACAACGATGTCGACGTTGATCTGGATACAGATGATACAGACGATGTAATCTCTCCAGATGATGATTTGGATGATGATGATGACGATGATCTATCCAATGACATCGAAGTCACAACAGACAAAGATGACCGTGACGACAACTAAGGTTGTCTTTGCTTTTATCTTTTTAGTGTTTTTATCTAGCTGCTCTCATCCACGGCGTACTTACCTCGTTGATGAAGCAGCTATTCGTGCATTTTCTCAGCAACTTGATAGCCACTCTAGTGCAACCTCTGTTTTACAGATGCGCTGTACTACGCCTATTAAAGTTCATTATCTTTCAACATATCTTGCCCCGGAGGCTAATCTTTTCCGTTCTTTGGAAGTAGATCCATCCAGCACAGTAAAGCTCCGTCATGTAGAGCTTATGTGCCAAAATATTGTTCTTTCAGAAGCATGGAACTGGTATATTCCCGGCCGCTTAACTCAAGCCATGAATACACAGCTTGAAACCACCAATATTCCTTTCGGAAAAGTTGTAAAGCCACTCAATTTTATTCGACAGAAACTACAATCGCATATTTTTGAACAACCCAATGATGCGATTCTAGAGAATCGAGCAGTCCTAAAGCGACAATCCGATTCTGCTCCGATTGCTCTTGTTATCGAAAAATATTTTCCGACCGCTCTGCACTCTTACTAAGGGGACGATGGAGCCCAATTCAAATGCTGCCCTCCATCCAACGCCAGCATTTGCCCTGTTACAGACGGAAGAGAAAATAACGCCAGCGCTGCTTGAGCAACCTCTTCAGGCGAAGAGCCATGCTGTAAAGGCGTTGTTAAACACATATTTTCAAAATGCTCTTGAGACTGCCCAGGAGCGGGTACAACAGGCCCAGGGCCGATGCCATTAACCCGAATATGAGGAGCCAGCGCCAACGCCAGCGTTTGGGTCAAAGTCCATAATGCAGATTTGGAAACAGTATAGCTAATAAAATGAGGTGTCAGATTCCAAACACGCTGATCCAACATATTTAAAATCAAACCTTCAGCCTCTTCAGATAACTGCCGTTGAAAAGCCTGTGACAATACAAATGGCGCTCGCAGATTCGGCTCTAAATGCCTATCCCATCCTTCTCGGGTCACATGGCCCATTTCATCACGCACAAAAGAAGAGGCATTATTAATCAGTATCCCAACCTCTCCGAGATGACGGTTTACATTCTCTATAAGACCTTCAACCTGATCTTCATGAGCAAGGTCTGCTTGTATCAACATCCCTTTCCCACGAATCACATCAAGAAGTGCCTGCGCCTCTTCTGCGCTATCGCGATAATGAATCGCCACTAAAAAGCCCTGCTCATGCAACATATGAACAAGAGCTCTTCCGATTCTCTTCGCCCCCCCTGTAACCACAGCTACTCTTGGCACCTTTGGAGAAATCACAGCTGTTTCCTCGCCATCAGAGCGGCTGCTAATGTCCCATCATCCAACACATCCAACGCTCCACCAATCGGCACCCCGTGGGCAACACGCGTTACGATAACACCCGTTGAAGATAATTTTTCTTGTAACCAATGTGCCGTTGTTGCCCCTTCAACCGTCGCGCCTAAGGCAAGGATCACTTCCTTAACCTCACCGGCCTCAATACGATGCATAAGAGGGACAACGTTTAAATCTTCGGGCCCCAGCCCTGCGAGAGCGGATAACGTCCCTCCCAAAACCTGATACATTCCTTGGTGGATGGACGAGCGCTCCAACGCCCACAAATCACCAACCGTTTCAACAACGCAGATAATAGATCGATCACGATGCGTATCCGTACAAATATGACACGGATTAACAACATCCAGATTACCGCAAGAGGAACACGTTTGCACCGTCGTCGCAGCTTGTTCCATTAAGCGCGCCAAAGGCAACATCCGTGTTTCAGGATTTCTTAACAAACTCAATGCTGCTCGCCGCGCAGAGCGCGGCCCTAACCCCGGTAACCGGGCCAGCATCGCAATTAATTGCTCAATATCATCCATTAAAAAGGCAGATTTAATCCAGGAGGAAGATCCAACCCACCTGTTACCTGTCGCATTGCTTCTGCACTTGCTTCGTCTGCTTTATTTTTAGCATCTGTGTAAGCCGCCAAAATCAGATCCTGCAATGTTTCCATATCAGATGGTTCAGCAAGCTTAGGATCAATTTTCAAATTGCGCATCTCCCCCTTTCCGGTCAGCTGCACCGTCACTAAACCTGCACCAGCAGAACCTTCTACAACCAAATTACCCAGATTTTTCTGAGCTTCTTCCATTTTGGACTGCATTTGGCTCGCTTGCTTCATTAATCCAGCTAAATTCTTCATTTTAAACTCCTCATTTTAATTCAGATCATCTTCTTCTAAAGAATCCGCATCCAATGGTGCAAACTCCAAATCAGGTGGCTCATCTTCTGTCAATGGTGTCGTAATTTCTGGCGGCAATCCATACTCATCTAACGTATGGTCTTGCACCTCTCCGATCACAGCTCCAGGAAAGGCTTGCAAAATGGCCTGAACAAAAGGGTGCTCTTCTACTGCTGCCCGATTAAGGCTCACCACTTCTGCCCCCTGCTCATCCAGCGTGGGCTCCCCTTCTGCGGTGGACAGCCCCACTCGCCACTGGCCCGGATAAAGCCGATCCAAAAGGGCTTGCAGCTTCCGATCCACTTTTGTCTGTGGGTCTTCCACACGTATTTGCACGTCCGGTGGAGAGAAACGCACAATATGCACAGCATTTCTTAACAAACCGTGCAGCAATGGCTCTCTTTCTTTCGCCACCAAAGCTACCATCTCACGCCATGTCCGCGGTAAAGATACCTCTTGTGGCGAAGGAGAAAGAACGTCCTCTGGCGTTTTATAGGCTACTGGCTCAAGAAGCTCCCCACCATTAGCCACCAAACGCACACGTGCTTGCGGCCGTCCGTCCCCCTCAGTGTTTAAAGAAACGGGCGAATGAGAAGGTGTTGTAACACGGCCCTTAAAATCTCCGCTTGATTCTGCCGTTCGTTCACCACTGGTTCCCCCTTTCGTAGCAGCCGGTAATAAATCTCCTCCTTCTGTAAGCTGCCGAATTAACCGTTCAGGAGTTGGCAACAAACTAGTATGGCATAAACGGATCAGAACCATTTCGGCTGCTTGTCTGCGATCTGGTGCGCCTTCCACCTCAC
This sequence comes from Swingsia samuiensis, assembly GCF_006542355.1. NCBI lineage: Bacteria > Pseudomonadati > Pseudomonadota > Alphaproteobacteria > Acetobacterales > Acetobacteraceae > Swingsia > Swingsia samuiensis. The sequence goes on from NZ_CP038141.1 coordinate 605,992, forward strand.
GCACACCTTTTAACAACACCTGCCAAGCACGTCCCAAAACTGTATTCGATAACTGATCTGCCAGCGCCCCACCACGTACACGCTCTGCTTCGGATAAATCACGCCCCTCTCTCAAAGCAGGAATAGCTTTAATACGGGAGATCAGGTGGATAAGATCCAACAAATCAGCCAGCAAGACACCCAAATCAGCACCGCGCGCATAGGCCTGATCTGTAATCTCCAAGACCTTTGCAATCTGCCCGCCCATCAAAGCTTCCAACAGATCAAATATCAGCCCACGATCTGCAAGCCCCAGCATGTCCGATACAGCTTCTTCCTCGCTCGCTCCTTGAGCAATCGCCTGATCCAGCAAAGATAGTCCATCACGGACAGAGCCATCAGCCGCACGAGCAATTAAAGTCAGTGCACCTTCGGATAAATTAGCACCTTCTTTCTGAACAATTTTTGCAAAAAAGTCGCTCAACAAAGACAACGGAACACGGCGCAAATCAAACCGTTGGCACCGTGATAATACCGTAACAGGGACTTTGCGTAGTTCAGTCGTTGCAAAAATAAATGTTACTTGAGAAGGTGGTTCCTCAAGAGTTTTCAACAGTGCATTAAACGCATTCCGTGACAGCATATGGACTTCATCAATGATGAAGACTTTCATACGCGCCTGCATAGGACGAAACCGGGTTGCTTCTATAATCTCTCGAACATCATCAACGCCCGTTCGAGAGGCAGCATCCATTTCCAACACATCAGGGTGACGGTCTGCCAAGATTGCCTTACAGTTGGAACAAACACCACAAGGATTGGCTGTCGGACCGCCTTTCCCATCAGGGCCTATGCAATTGAGTGCACGTGCAATAATGCGCGCTGTTGTCGTCTTTCCTACCCCGCGCACCCCCGTTAACATGAACGCATGGGCAACACGGTTCAGCTCAAAAGCCCGACGTAAGATACGCACAAGCGTATCTTGGCCAATCACATCATCAAAATTTTGCGGGCGATATTTCCGTGCAAGAACTTTATATGGAGCGGTTTGCGGAGCCGTACTGACCATGGCAGATGGTGTTTGCTCTGTTGCATCTTCAAAGAAACCACCACCACTTTCTACAGGAAGGGGAAGATCTTCTTTGCCATCATTCATGAAAATCAAATTCCGTCAGTGCGGAGAAGAGGCCGTTGATAAACAGCCCCATTCACGAACATTTTCAGCGAAGGTAAACCTCGCCATGTTCTCTCAAAAGAGGAGGCCGGACATTTGACCCGAACCACACTTACTGCGGCTGCTTCCTTCCGGACCTGACCGGGTTGGCAAGGTATCCGTCCAAAGCCGACCTCCCGGCGCTGTCCTAACACAAAACCAGGGGTACTTGGCAAGCCCCTTTCATTCACCAACTGCTTTTCCTCCTGCATGACGCGGATCCGCAGCACCATAAATTAACCCTGTATCAGGAACACCAAGGCTTGGCCGACCTGCTAAAATACCTTCGGCAATTCCCCATGGACGGTGTAAAGAAAAAGTATATCCCTCATTTTGCAACTGCTTCATTGCATCCGAAGAAAGTGCTCCTGTTTCTACTTCAACCGCTGATGGCTCCCATTGCTCATGGATTCGGGGAAGATCAACAGCCTGCCGGATATCCAATCCATAATCCACCACACCCAAAATAGCCGACAACGTAATTGTTGGAATACGTGATCCGCCCGGGCTTCCAATCACCATCACAACTTTACCATTCTTGGTTAAAATTGAAGGCGACATGGATGATAAAGGTGTTTTGCCCGGGGCAATGGCGTTGGCTTTGGAGCCAACCACTCCATACATATTCGGTGTCCCTGGTTTCGATGAGAAATCATCCATTTCATCATTCATCCAGATACCCGTGTGACCACCCATCACACCAGCACCGAACCAACCATTTAAAGTATACGTTGCTGAAACCGCGTTGCCTTGTTGATCCAAAACCGAAAACTGTGTCGTTTCGTGCTTTTCATGACCGTCGGAAGATATAGCCGCAGCTTTGCTTGGGAGAGCCTGCCCCGCCACTAACTGATCTGATGCCAACGCATGATCAAGCGGTATTCCTTTGCGGATCTGAGCAGCATATTGAGGGTCTGTTAAATGCTGGATCGGGTTTTGAACAAAAGCTGGATCACCCAAATCCCGTCGATCGGAATAAGCGTGTCTCATGGCCTCAATCTCACGTTGGACTGAGGAGGCCGTATGCAAACCAAGAGCATGCATATCATATCCAGACAAAATATTCAGTATTTCACATAGAGCAACGCCACCTGCACTCGGAGGCGGAGCTGTATCAACCGTATAGCCTCGGTAGGAGCATCGCACCGGATCCATAAATCGGATATGATAATTTTTAAAATCTTCGGCTGTTAAAAAGCCACCACCTTCTTGACTCGCCCGCACAATCTCTTTTGCAATAGACCCTTCGTAGAAAGCATGCGCTCCATTTTTCGATATCTGTTCTAAAGTACGCGCCAAATTCTTCTGAACCAAACGATCTCCCACCTGCAAAGGACTTCCATCTGGACGTAGAAAAATTGTTCGTGCGTAAGGATCTTTTAGAAAATAGCGCGTAGAGGTGTTAAGAAGTTCAACATCTCCATCTTCTAAGACAAAGCCATTCTGAGCCAACTCAATCGCGGGAGCCATAACTTTAGAGCGAGGCAAACGGCCCCATTTCTTCAAAAGAGTATCTAAGCCAGCCACTGTCGCCGGAATGGCAACGGCTTTCCACCCCTCGGTTGAAAGCCCTTGGATGACCTTCCCTGAAGCATCCAGATACATTGTTTCTGAAGCAGCCGCCGGCGCATGTTCACGAAAATCAATAAAAACTGTCTGACCATTCTTTAAATGAATGGTCATAAATCCGCCGCCCCCAATGTTTCCAGCAGCAGGATAAACGACAGCCAAAGCATAACCAACAGCTACAGCAGCATCAATCGCATTTCCTCCTTGTGCAAGAACCTTTGCTCCTGCTTCAGAGGCCAAATGCTGTGCAGACACAACCATCCCATGTTGACCAGAGGCCAAAAATCCAGAAGCACGATGGTCTGGCCCAAACGCCAACGGGTCATGATCTGCACTTAAAGCTGGGGCACTATGAGGCACTGCCAAAGCCGTTTTCGCTACAAGACAAACCGCACATGCTGCCAAAAACTTTTTCATTTTCTTACCCCTAAGCCCCATAAGGCGGCTTGGTGTAACCTCGGGGGGACAAGGTGAAAATTTCATATCCATCCTCTGTCACACCAAGCATATGTTCAAACTGGGCTGATAATGTTCTATCGCGTGTCACCGCCGTCCATCCATCATCCAGAATTTTTACATCTGGCTTCCCAATATTTAGCATAGGCTCAATCGTAAAAACCATTCCTGGAACAAGCTTTACACCCTGCCCCGGTTTTCCGTAGTGCAAAACATTAGGAGCAGCATGAAAATCGCGGCCAATTCCGTGGCCACAGAAATCCCGCACAATCGAAAACCGATGCTTTTCAGCGTACGATTGAATAGCGTAACCCACATCGCCCAGAGTGTTTCCTGGCTTTACTTGCTCAATACCGAGCATCAAAGATTCGTACGTGGCATCAACTAGTTTTTCTGCCTTTTTCGGCACTTTCCCGACCATATACATACGGGAACTGTCACCATACCAACCATCTAAAATTGATGTTACATCTATATTAGCAACATCCCCTTCCAAGAGGCGACGCTCTCCAGGGATGCCATGACACACAACATGATTGATCGAAATGCAGCAGGACTTGGGGAAACCATGATAATTTAAAGGTGCTGGCGTCGCACCACGAGCCAATGTAAACTCATGAATGATTTTATTAAGCTCTTCTGTCGTTACCCCTGGACGGACATGATCTGTAATCATGTCTAACGTTTCAGCCGCTAATTGGCCCGCTGCCATTAAATGCTTAAAATCGTCCTTCGTATACAAAACGATCCCTTGATCCGTATCACTCATGTGTCCAGCGTGCTCCTAATCCTTTATTCGATATGATTAGAATGCGTCTGCAGCGCCAAGATCGCAAGGGATCAAATAAAGAGTTTTATCCTTTGGTACGATGCTTTGCTTTGCGATGCCCCGGAGCCAGCATACGTACCCGGCGTATAACACGCCCATAACGGCGCCCACCTACTGATGCATCTGCCACTTCCATCGGGGATCCAGCTGCCATCATCACACCTTGGTGCATGAAGCGGCCACGACGCCGGCTTGCACGCGCCATCAATGGAGCGGAATGCGTCACGACAGGATGTAAAAGAGGTTCAGCCGCCACACCTTCTGCTGCGAACCCTTGATCCAAAATTGCCGCCATTTCCATAGAGCGACGAGAGTTGCTCGACGAACCCATGACAACACCAATTAACCTTACATTTCCGCGCGCAGCAGAAGTCACAAGATTATGGCCAGCCAAATCTGTATAGCCCGTTTTTAGGCCATCTGCTCCTGCATAAATTTTAAGCATTGGATCGTGATTGGGAATCAGACGACGATGGAAATAAAATGACGGGACATCAAAATAGTGATAATATTGCGGGAAATCTGCAATCAAATGCTGGGCTAATGTTCCCAAATCACGTGCTGTTGTCACCTGGTCTGGATCTGGCAAACCTGAAGCGTTTCTAAACGTGGTATTAGACATTCCCAAAGAACGCGCCTGTTGTGTCATGAGCTGGGCGAATTGAACTTCATCACCTCCACCCAAGAATTCACCCAAAGCACAAGCCGCATCATTCGCAGATTTAGTTACAAGCGCCAATATCGCCTGCTCAACCGTGAAGCGAGTCCCGGGTACCAACCCCAATTTTGACGGAGCTTGCATAGAAGCGTGAATCGAAACAGGGATTTCCTGATCTAATGTAATCTGGTGCGCTTCCAATGCACGAAAGGCCAAATACAATGTCATTAATTTGGTTAGGGACGCAGGGTACCGCTGCAAATCTGCATCAGACTGAGATAAAACAGCCCCGGTATGAGCATCCATCACAAAACTAGAAACGTGACCAGCATACTGGGCGCGCGCAGAGCCAATACCGGCCACTGTCATCGTGCATAAAAGCAAGGCTTTACAGAAAGAATAACGCATCAATTGAGCAGCCTCTAAACAGTATGGTCTAACCAAAAAAGCTATAGATAAAAAGAATCTATAACCATATATCACTTTATTACGGCGCTTTAAATTGCACCTACTCACATCGTTTCCTAGAATTTGCTTAATTTTTCGTAAGCATTACACTTATTTGGTATGGCACCATGTCAATAAAATGGCAGAATCTGATGAAAACTTTCTTTTTCCCTCTTCTCAACTCTCTTTACGCATCCCATATCGTATAAGTCATGTCTTCCACCTCCCTTTTTTCAACCCCTCATAACCAGCTTAACTTGGATTCTAACCATAGAAGTCCCTTCATCATGGGGCCCGATATGAGCGAACCCAAAAAACCATACCCACCCGAAGATGAAGATCTGGAGATCAGCGTCGTCGTACGGCCTCGTCCAAAGACTCGTAAACCGTCTATGTACAAGGTTTTAATGTTAAATGATGACTACACTCCGATGGAATTTGTGGTGCATGTTCTGGAACGCTTCTTTTCAAAAAACCGTGAAGAAGCAACAACGATCATGCTACATGTCCATCAGAGAGGCGTAGGAGTGTGTGGTGTTTTCACGTATGAAGTAGCAGAAAGCAAGGTTGCTCAAGCTATGGATCTGGCTCGTCAGAACCAACACCCTTTACAATGTACGATCGAAAAAGCCTGATTTCCTGCCTCTGAAAAATGCAGATCAATATTATTTATTTTTAACACTGCATTTCTCACTAGCGTTACGTTCTTCATCAGGACAAGATACCTCTTCATTATAAGAGGTCGAGAGGAGCGCTATTACTATGCTGTCCCGTACGCTCGAACAAACGCTTCACCGCGCACTTACTTTTGCGGCGGATCGACACCATGAATATGCCACACTAGAGCACCTGTTGCTTGCTCTGACGGAAGATGCAGATACACTGACTGTTTTCCGCGCCTGTGGCATTGATCTAGATAAATTACAATCTGACCTAACAGAATTTCTTGATAAAGATCTGGCTGGCTTAGCTTCAGACCGTCCGACTGAACCCAAACCCACAGCGGCTTTTCAACGCGTGATCCAACGCGCTGCCATTCATGTCCAAAGTACTGGGCGTGATGAAGTAACGGGCGCTAATGTTCTTGTCGCACTGTTTGCAGAACGTGAAAGCCACGCCGTCTATTTCTTGCAGTTGCAAGATATGACGCGCCTTGATGCCGTCAATTTCATCTCTCACGGCATTGCAAAAGCCCCAGATCGGGGAGCGGCACGCAAAGCGAGCACAGCCTCATCTTCAGAAACACCTGATCATGAGGAGCCTTCCAAAGAGCCTCCCAAAGACGGCGCTCTTGCCAGCTATTGCGTCAATCTGAATGAACGTGCCCGTGAAGGACGCATAGACCCTCTGATTGGACGTCAGCATGAGATCGAACGTACCATTCAGATTCTATGCCGCCGCACCAAAAATAACCCCCTCTATGTAGGGGATCCAGGTGTCGGCAAAACAGCAATAGCTGAAGGATTGGCAAAGCGTATTATCGATAAAGATGTTCCTGAAGTCTTGCAGGAATCAACCATCTTTTCGTTAGATATGGGATCGCTTCTTGCAGGGACCCGCTATCGGGGGGACTTTGAAGAACGCCTCAAAGCCGTTGTCGCTGAGCTCGAACAAACACCCGGATCGATTCTTTTCGTTGATGAGATTCACACAATCATTGGTGCAGGCTCAACTTCAGGAGGGTCGATGGATGCATCTAACCTTCTAAAACCCGCTCTAGCAGCTGGGACCCTCCACTGCATTGGCTCAACAACTTACAAAGAGTTTCGTCAGCACTTTGAAAAAGACCGGGCGCTTGTTCGTCGTTTCCAAAAAATTGACGTACCAGAACCTTCCGTTGAAGATGCCATCAAAATTCTACGTGGGTTAAAAGGAAGTTACGAAAAACATCATAAAGTTCGGTATACAGACGAAGCCATCCGTGGCGCCGTCGAATTAGCCGCCAAATATGTGCATGATCGTAAACTTCCCGATAAAGCCATCGACGTTATTGATGAGGTTGGTGCAGCCCGTATGCTCCTCCCAGAAAGCAAACGCCGTAAAACAGTGACGTTAAAAGATGTGGAAGATGCAATTTCCAAGATTGCGCGTATCCCTCCCAAAAGCGTTTCTGCAGATGACCGTGAAACATTGCGCCATCTTGAAAGAGATTTACGCAATATGGTCTTTGGTCAGGATAAGGCGATTGAAGCACTTGCGGCAGCCATTAAACTTTCTCGTGCAGGCCTAAGAGAAGCTGAAAAGCCAATTGGCAATTATCTGTTTTCCGGCCCAACTGGCGTTGGAAAAACAGAGGTGGCCCGCCAATTAGCTTCTTCTTTAGGGATTGAGCTTATCCGCTTTGATATGTCCGAATATATGGAGCGCCACTCCATATCTCGTTTAATTGGTGCTCCACCAGGGTATGTCGGGTTCGATCAGGGTGGTCTTTTAACTGATGCCATTGACCAGCATCCACATGCGGTTTTGCTGTTAGATGAAATCGAAAAAGCTCATCCAGACCTTTATAACGTTTTACTCCAAGTCATGGATCATGGGCGTTTAACGGATCATAATGGAAAAGTTGTCGATTTCCGCAATGTTATCCTCATTATGACAACCAATGCAGGCGCTGCTGACCTTTCAAAAGAGGCCATTGGCTTTGCACGTTCCGACCGAGAGGGAGAAGATGAGGATGCAATTAAACGCGCCTTTACTCCTGAATTCCGAAACCGCCTTGATGCGATCATACCATTTGCTAACCTGACGCCAGACATCGTTGGTCGTGTTGTTGAAAAATTCATTCTTCAACTCGAAGCACAACTTGCTGACCGTCATGTTATCATTGAGATCTCATCAGCTGCGAAGGAATGGCTGGCTGAAAAAGGATATGATCGTCTTTATGGCGCACGTCCACTAGGCCGTGTGATCCAAGAACACATCAAAAAGCCTCTGGCTGAAGAACTGCTCTTTGGTCGCTTAGCCAAAGGTGGCGCTGTTAAAATCGGCTTAAAAAACAAGGCGCTGGATTTCAAAATCATTGAAGGAACCAGCCCCTCTGATAATAACAGCACCAAGAAAAAGAATGTTGCGACAAGCTAGCATTCTATAACTTTGCAACAAAAAGGGTCCGCCAACATTTTGCGGACCCTTTTTTATTTTTACTCGTAATGTGTTCCATTCACGACAACATAACCCGGCCATTGCCATTTGCGGCTGCTGCCATGATGCGTCCAATCAATGCCTTGGCTACGCAAGTTGTCGTAATAATAGCGCCCTTCAATCTCAGCATTATCGCCTTTATTAACCCAAGGCCACCGAGGAGCATTCATTTCATCTAGGTCAGAAACAATTCGAATCGATACCCCTTGGCCAACATCAACATAAAAATAGCCATGCCAACCACTCCGTGTTCTCTTTGCACGAGGCGCAACGGCTATCACTTTTCCACAAATATGCTCTGGTAGGTCAATTTTAGTTGGACCATTTTGCTCAAAACTTTGTTGATCAGACAGAAATTTTGAATTGTCACAACTTGCAGGCATTGATGCGCTCGATTGAGCCATAGCACCGGATAAGGGTGCACTTAACAATGCAAATGCAAAAAAAGAACGAGTTAAAAATCGCATAAAAGCCCTCCTCATATTTTGAGATCTACTTTTATGCGATGAAATATCAATTATCTCAATTCTTAACTCTTTTTAGGCAAAGGCAGCTCACCGGTGAGAAACTGAGCGCGCCCCAAACCAAAAGACCAATGTGCATCACCATTCTCGACAACAGATATCATAACGTCTGATGGCGAAATTCCACATTTCTGCTCAAGCCGCTCTACCAATAGGCGATAAAAAAGCTGATTGGCTTCCTCCCCTCTCGGGCGACTAAACACCTGAAGCAGAACAACATTTTTTGTCCGAGGAATCCCTAATCCTGTGTCCTCAACAATCATGTGGGACGGTTTATGCTCCGAAACAATCTGATACCGATCCCCCGGAGGAACCTGAAAAGCCTCCAGCATTGCTTCATGCGCAGCGTCTAATAGAGTTTTAATCTCTTGCTCAGAACGCCCTTCATATACATGAAAATGTAATAATGGCATTTTTTAATCCTTTCTGCGGTCAACCAAGTTTCTGCAAAATATGACGAATCTTCATCATCATTTCCTGTATCTGCGCAGGAGTTGAAATAAAGGGAGGGCCAAAAGCAATCGTATCTCCTACACATCGGAGCAGCAGGCCATTTTCCAACCCTTCATTAAAGACGGCCATACCCTTTGCTCCAGGCTTTCCCTCAACAGGCAAAAGGTCAATCGCAGCACTCAAACCGATATTACGGATATCAAGAACGCCCGGCAGATCTCGTAAATCATGGACGGCTTCTTGCAAAACAGGCTCTAACGCTTTCACGCGCTCAACAAGATTTTCTTGTTCCATAATATCCAACACAACATGCGCTACCGCCGTCGCCATCGGATGACCGGAGTATGTGTAACCATGAGCAAACTCGATAGCGCTCTCTGGACCGGACATAAATGTATTATAAATTTCATCACTAATGAGAACGCCACCCATCGGGATCACCCCATTTGTAATCGCCTTGGCAAACGTAATCATATCAGGCTTTACATCGAAGCGTTGGGCTGCAAAATTTTCCCCCAAACGCCCAAAGCCCGTAATCACCTCATCAAAAATCAATAAAATTCCGTGCCGAGTACAGATCTCTCGAAGTTTTTGTAAATACCCAATCGGGGGAACAATTACACCTGTTGAACCCTGAACCGGCTCAACAATCACTGCTGCAATTGTTGAAGCATCATGTAGCCCGATAAGACGTTCTAAATCCTGAGCTTGCTCAATGCCCCACTCGGGCTGTCCTGCTGTGAAAGCCGTTTTTTCACGATTATACGTATGCTGAATATGATCCACACCCGGAATCATCCCAGATGCAAACATTTTACGGTTGGGAACAATCCCTCCAACCGACATGCCTCCGAATCCAACTCCATGATAGCCACGCTCACGGCCAATCATACGAAAGCGTTGTCCCTCTCCTTTTAACCTATGATAACCTAAGGCTAGTTTAAGAGCTGTATCAACGGCTTCAGAACCAGAATTTGTAAAGAAAACATGCTCTAAGCCATCGGGAGCTTTTTGAGCAATCCGAGCGGATAAACGTACAGTTTCAGGATTAATCATCTGAAACGTCGTTGCATAATCCAATGTTTCGGCTTGTTTTTTTAGGGCTTCAGCAATCTTGAAGTGACCATGTCCTAAAGGGGTGCACCACAACCCGGAAAGCGTATCAAACAGAGCCTCACCGTTTATTGTTTGGTAATAAGCACCTTTTGCCGAAACAATCATGCGAGGCTCAGGATTTGCTTTTACAAGCCTATTTGCCGTGAACGGGAACCAATACGTTCCTTTTTTGATGGTCGCGACATAGTCAAATTCATTTTTTATCTGCGACATCTATCTGATCTCTCTTCTAGAATGCTTTTTATAATGTGAGCCCGAAAAATAAATCAGACACGCATTCGTTATTATCTCGATGTCGTATTGAAATGTATATATACACTTCCAGCTAATTATATCGATACTGATATACTCATTTTAATAGAGCAATTTTCATGATCACTCTTAATCCTGCTCTTTCGACACCAATCGTTCAGCAAATATTTAATGAAATTCAAACAAAAATCACTCAAGGCGATTGGGTACCAAAAAGTAAACTTCCATCCATTCGGCGGCTTGCTCAGGAGTTACACGTTAGTTTTCTAACCGTATCCAATGCCTACAATCGGTTAGTGGCCGAAGGGTTAATCGAAGCGCATAAAGGAAGCGGGTTTTATGTCACGTATCGGGATAATAACTCGCCAATAGTCTTACCCCAACAGCCTCTTCCTTACCCCTCAATTGATGCTTTGTGGATGTTACAAAGCGCCTTTGAGATCAATCCTCACGTTATTCAGGCTGGCAGTGGATGGCTCAATAAAGACTATCTATTTAGCAGCAGTATCAAAAATGCCTTCTCAAACTTATCTCGACGCCAAGATACCTCTATCCTCGAATATGGAAACCCATATGGATATAAGGCTTTACGCGAGAGTATTCGCCACATACTCCATCAGCAAAATATAGACTGCGATATTTCTTCAATTATTCTCACTCATGGTGCCAGTCAGGCTTTAGAACTCTCAATTCGTAGTTTAACTCAGCCGGGAGATCACGTTTTAGTTGAGGACCCAGGATATTGTAACCTTTTCCCGCTCCTTACTACTTTACACTTATCTGCACATGCCGTCCCCCGATTAAAAGATGGCCCAGACCTCGAGCATTTAGAAAAATTAATTGCAACTCAAAATCCCAAAGCCTTCATTATTAATACACGCTTACAAAACCCAACCGGGACAAATTGCAGCCGCTCAACAATTCAGCAACTCTTACGCTTAGCAGAGCGGTATAACCTTACCCTCATTGAAGATGATATTTTTGGTGGCCTGTCTGACAACACCACACCTACCCTGTCCTCATTTGGAGGGCTTAAGCATGTCATTTATATTGGCAGTTTCTCTAAAACAATTGCCCCGGGGCTACGCGTTGGCTTTATGGCTTGTTCACCTCAGCATGTTCAACGCATTGTACATCTTAAAATGTCTTATAATCTTACCAGCAGCAATATCAACGAAGCCATCGTTCAATATATTCTCTCAGAAGGGAGATATCGTCTGCATATCCAGAAAATCAAAGAAAAACTTAGTGTCGTCAGAGAGAAGACAGCACAAGAATTGAAAAAAAACGGTTTGGAACTCTTTACTTACCCTGCTGGAGGTATGTTCCTTTGGGCTAAGTTCAGCAACAAAAATATTGATCCGTTAGAAATTACAAAAACGGCATCCAAAAAAAATATTATGCTCGCACCCGGGTGTTTCTTCAGACCCAACCAAGCCAACTCTCCTTGGATGCGATTTAATATAACACAAATGAACCATGCAGGTGTTTATCACTTCCTAAACACCTGCTCTTAAACTCAAAGGCTCATTTTCTTTTTAACTTATTACTAACCTTGCGTCTCAGAACACGTTTGGCCCGTAACCATGTCACTTTTACACCAACGTCTTTTATCGAAATAACACCTAGTCGTGCATAGTCTTTCCATGTCGGCTGATGTGTCATTTGCGCAAAGTGACCTCCGCCTGTTCTCCAGAACGTACCGATCGTTGCAAATCCAGAAGCTCCAAGCTCACGATTATGCGGTAATGCACTAATATTATTGTATTCGTATGGCGTTGGTGTATTTACCAATGCATCAAAGAGAATAAATAATGCTTCCCGCATCTCAGAAACGGTAACGATATCAATCAGTGGCTTAACGTATTCTGCAAAATCACAAATCTGGTCTTGCATTCTATCAATGAAAGCACTTCTTACAATGTCATACTGGCGTGCTTGCTCAATATAAACAGGCGATACACCGTTCTTTTCCTGAGCATTTTCTTCAAAGTGAGAAACTTGTAAGTTATTAGAGGCAAAAGGTAGCTCTAATAACTCCACCCCTTGTTCAACAATACTCACCCAACCAGAATGGTCACCTTTATGGAACAAGAAATCCCTAATTTGATCATGCATGTAAGCATGTTCTAAAGAGCCAATATAATATCCACGGAATTTACTACCGAGCATCCTCTCTGTACGACGCTGAGAAGACAATGCCCAACCACAATCCACAAAAGCATCTTTCTTGGGATCAAACCCTTCAGACTGCATGTACTGCGTATAAGCATTTTTCTCAGCAAGAGCGATTTTCTTCAAATGGTTCTTACTGTCTCTTAATGCCCGTAAGGCAGCTAAATTCTTTACTGGCGTATCAATTTTCATTTCGATGGAAATGAATTTCTTAATATATTCCAATAAAGTGTCTGTTTCCTTACCCAAACTCAACCGCTCAATGCACTCCTTCATGGTTGAAGATGTGCTTGTATTGAGCAATGAGGTAATTTCTTTTTCAAAATCCACATAAATCGCAGGTAACATCGTTAACCGCCGTGAACTTTGCATTACTTGTGCACGATCAGGGTCGAAACCAAGTAAATCCCACACTTTCTTAATAATATACCCATCGCGTGTGGCTAAACGCAAACAATCTACATTTTCTAATTTCTGTATCAATTGAAGCCATATAATAAACCCAACAACAAGAGGGCCTCCATACATAGCCCCAAACTGCTCTGGAATTGATGCTGTCGGTTTTTTAGCTTTAAACTGCGCTATATACGCAGCAACGATTGAAGAAAATAAATTTCGTTCACTTCCCTTGCGCTCCATATAAGAACTCGAAAGCTTATGAATGGCTGTCTGGTTATACCGACAATCGCTCCATAGTTGCTCTCGTAAAGAAGATATAAAGCAACCTGCCACCCCTTTCTCAAGAGCAACAGAAACATCTGAATGAAAATTATCTCCAAAATGAACAATTTTCTTCAATGAAACATTTAATTTCTTTGCAACGTCCTCATATAAACCACCCTCATGCTTCGATGATTTATAATCAGAAGAAACAAAAATTTTCTTAATGTTATATCCCTCTTTTTCCAAGAAGGACCGAACATGCTCCTCTGACAAATACATGTCTGAGACAGCTATAACCGTTTTCCCTAACTCTAGGGCCTTTTCATAAACACCTTTAACAATAGGCGATGCTTTTAAAACACTTTTTTCAATCTCTAACTCTGCTGCAACAAATTTTTCTATATCGCGCTTTGTAAATTTTTTCCCTTTAATCGAAAACTGTTTATATATGTCGTATATATTAACTTCGTGGGTTTCGTGTTTTTCCCATGATAAAGATCGCGCCTTATGCTCGGCCTGAATCCGCGCTTCCGCAAACCCTAAAATATTCAATTTTCTTTCGATAATCGTAAAAACATCCGTCGGATCAGCCACAGTACGGATGAGAAGAGTATCAAAAACATCGAAAGAAACTACTTCCGCTTGTTTTAAAATGCTCAAAAAATAATCAGGTATGTCTTGCCTAGAGTCTGCTTTGCTACTTGAATTATATGACATCCCTGACCTCATCTTCTGAATTTTCAAATAATAATTTACTCTATAATGCTTTAAAAGTATTTTTGTTTCTTTTATCATTTTTGATAAAAGATAACGCTAAAACTCATTCCGCTACAGGGCTTTCACCTGCTGCCTGAATTTTTTAGGGGGAGGGGGGGAGTGCAAAAAATTCAGTCTCTCGGTCTTTCCCGAGCGTCATCACTACAACTGAAGACGGCTATTTCCTCAGCTTTGTTATATGTATCATTTATAACTGATATAACAACCCACAAAATAAATTATATTTTCTTTTTTGATAACCAACCATTAACTTACCCCCCCTTTAATTATTATGAGTTCCTTAATTTTTTTAAGCGATTTTAACGCTTGGATTTGGAGAATTATCCTCTCTTGAAGTGAGGTAAGGCCCGGCTGCGATGACTTGGATACTCAGCAGTCCTCCTTGTTTGAGGTCTTCAGGAGTAATAGGCAACATGGCCGCACCTTGCGTCCACCGATAAGATGCACTCTCAAGTTCCGCCCAGCCCCACAAATCCGCTGCCGTATGATGTCCCGTAATCCGATCTGTGCCCGCCGCATGGAAAAAGTCCATCGCGCCGATCAAAACACCAAGCTCTCGACGGTCATCAACAAACGGACCAATGACCTCACTCGGACGGCTCGTCCGCGACAGGATCTGAACCGATTGTGTTCCTTGAGGGATCAAGAACAATTCACGTCCATTCAATGAGCGCTTGCGCGACAAGATCGTCCCGTCATTCGTCAAGAGCCTCAGATCAGGATCCGTCGTCAGGCTCTCATCATCTCCCCTATGGTCCACACAGCCCAAAACATGCGCACGCGCTTCAAACTCACGATACAGAGGTTCTACGGCCTCACGTTCAACGAGTAGCGGTGCAGCCGCATCCTGCTCCCATGAGCCAACCCCGCTCCTGAGCGAGACCACATTCCCCTGCTCCTCAAACGTGCTCCGATTACCCGTATCCAGATAACTCTCTGTCAGAACATCATTCGCCATCAGAATAGAATGTTCCGCTGTCTCAATATGGAAGTAATCATAATCCGTCAGCGTGCGATCATAGAAAATGCTGCGATGGTTCACCAGCATCCGGGCAGGAACAAAACCGCCATTCAGATACAGGCAATGTTCCGGTGTTACCACCAGATCCTCCCGAGGCAGCCCTGCCCCAAGTGCATCTTTTACGATCCGAACGGGATAACCCGCCTGATCCTCAGGACGGCTTGCATCCACAACCATACGCTTACGACCAACCCAGATCACAGGAACCGTTCGGTATGTCTGGGTCTCAGGGCAAAGCGTTACAACCTCATCCCCAATCTCAATCGACTCAACAGCCTTCTCGCCCGAGCCTAAGCGGATCTTACTCCCCTTCACAAAGCAAGCGGCAATATTTTCACGCGCATCTAAGCTTTCAATATTGTCGAAGTCTTCAAAGCCATCTCGCAAATTAAGTGTTTGAGTTGGAGGCCATGGATAGCCCGCATTTTTAACGCCAACAATATTGAGAGTAATTTCTCGCCCTGACTTTAACTGCAATCGAACCTGATCTGTGGTAGGATAGCTCAACGAGCGTATATCAGACGATTTTACACCTGCGATATTAAACCCATTCAAGTAATTTTTACTTTTACTCGGGAACGCATTAATAACTGTTGTTAATACTCCACCCGAAGCAAGTCCTGAAACCGTTAATCCAGTATTTCCATCTCCATAATAATCAATCGTTCCGCCCGCTGTAGGGCCAATCACACCAGAAGCCCCATTTTTCAATACCACCGTTCCTGAAATACTGCCCCCATTCTGGACAGTTAAAACACTTTCATTATCAAAAGTAGCATTGAACAGGTTTCCGCCTCTTAAAACTGTTATTTCACTTTTATATTCTAAGTAACCTGATCTTCTATCCCCGTTAAAGGCACCGGATACATAAACATCTTTATGCTGCGCTCCAGAGTAAATTTTTTCATTACCCATTAGAATGCCGCCAGATATCATCCCGTTATTTGCAAAGTCTTCTCTCAACTCTGCTTTAGGACTTGCTAGTATTACCCCACCGGTTACAACAGTTGCAGAATCAACAATGCCTCCTGCAGATACTTCTAGCCTTCCACCAGACGAAATAATAGTTCCGTTTGCGTGTCCTTTGCCTTCTACACTAACCCTGCCCCCTGAGGAAATATTTTGCCATGTTGCTATCCCCCCCGAACGTACGGTAACAACACCACCCAATATTTTATTTGAAACTGCATTCCCTTCAGAGGAAACAACAATATTTGCACCTTTCGAAATTATATTATTCTCTACTGTACCAGAAGAGGTTATATTAATAGTAGAAGATGCAATATTATTTTCAACAATATATCCATTATCCCCAATATCAATTACTTGATTAACAATATCCTGACCTGAAATTATTTTACCGCCACTTTTTTGTACGCTAGAGAAAAAATCATTGGCATTTATAGTAGATGATGAAACCGTAACCGCAGCCGTTCGACCGCCAGCATTCTCATATGTAAAATCAGTCCATTTCGATTGGACAGAGTTTTTTCTTACATTTTCATCCCAAAAGATAGCCTGTGAAATATAAGGTCTATTCGTATAAATACTTTGTTGAATAGGCTGAAAAGAGCCATCTGTTGACGAAACGATAAAATTCCATTTCCAAAGTTGACGAGTATGATTTACATAATAAGGTGTTCTTCCTTCTATCTTGTTGTAATAACCCGGTAGAAAAATAACTTTTCCATCCAGCTCTACTGAGTATTTTATTGGCTTATTATAGTTAAAATTAACTGAGCTTAAATCAACATATTGAGGAATACTATTTTGCATCTTATCCATATCAAATGGATTATTTTGTTGATAGCCATTATAATTAGTATCTGAACTTACCAAACCTCCCCAATTAATATGCCACGCCTGTGCTCCATGCACCTGTAATCCGCCATGCACCCCTGTATCCACCCAAGGGGCCCAAAGAAAATTGACTTGAAGAGCAAAGAAATCCAAGCCCTCCTCTTCTGACTTCCCAATGGAAGTCGTTACACCAACTCTCGTAACGCCCGAAGTAGGAGAGAAATTAGGGTCTACCATAAAATTAAACCAAGGACTTGACGTCGTTCCTTGATTCAAAAGATATGGTCCAGGAAGAATTTTTTTTGTCATATTGTAACAATACATGTCTTAATAAAAAAATCAACTTCCCTTGAAATTTTAAGTAAATACTCGTGTTTATTTTATAATCACTTATTTTGAGAAGAATACCCCAAGAAAATATATGATTGCCGTCTATTTCAACCACGAAACAAGACGGCAATGTTTACCTTATACTAACTTTTAATTTTTTTAAGCGATTTTAACGCTTGGATTTGGAGAATTATCCTCTCTTGAAGTGAGGTAAGGCCCGGCTGCGATGACTTGGATACTCAGCAGTCCTCCTTGTTTGAGGTCTTCAGGAGTAATAGGCAACATGGCCGCACCTTGCGTCCACCGATAAGATGCACTCTCAAGTTCCGCCCAGCCCCACAAATCCGCTGCCGTATGATGTCCCGTAATCCGATCTGTGCCCGCCGCATGGAAAAAGTCCATCGCGCCGATCAAAACACCAAGCTCTCGACGGTCATCAACAAACGGACCAATGACCTCACTCGGACGGCTCGTCCGCGACAGGATCTGAACCGATTGTGTTCCTTGAGGGATCAAGAACAATTCACGTCCATTCAATGAGCGCTTGCGCGACAAGATCGTCCCGTCATTCGTCAAGAGCCTCAGATCAGGATCCGTCGTCAGGCTCTCATCATCTCCCCTATGGTCCACACAGCCCAAAACATGCGCACGCGCTTCAAACTCACGATACAGAGGTTCTACGGCCTCACGTTCAACGAGTAGCGGTGCAGCCGCATCCTGCTCCCATGAGCCAACCCCGCTCCTGAGCGAGACCACATTCCCCTGCTCCTCAAACGTGCTCCGATTACCCGTATCCAGATAACTCTCTGTCAGAACATCATTCGCCATCAGAATAGAATGTTCCGCTGTCTCAATATGGAAGTAATCATAATCCGTCAGCGTGCGATCATAGAAAATGCTGCGATGGTTCACCAGCATCCGGGCAGGAACAAAACCGCCATTCAGATACAGGCAATGTTCCGGTGTTACCACCAGATCCTCCCGAGGCAGCCCTGCCCCAAGTGCATCTTTTACGATCCGAACGGGATAACCCGCCTGATCCTCAGGACGGCTTGCATCCACAACCATACGCTTACGACCAACCCAGATCACAGGAACCGTTCGGTATGTCTGGCTCTCAGGGCAAAGTGTTACAACCTCATCCCCAATCTCAATCGACTCAACAGCCTTCTCGCCCGAGCCTAAGCGGATCTTACTCCCCTTCACAAAGCAGGTCTCATAAAGCAAGCCGTTCTGCGGGCTATCTGCTAGTCGGTAACCAACACTGCGAACACCATCAATGTTCATCACAATTGATCGGCCAGACTTTAACATCAACTGGACCTGATCTGCCGTCGGATAACTAACAGACCTTACATCACTCGGCTTAACCCCTAATAACTCAACCCTGTCTGGACGAGAGGTATCCGTCCCAGGGAACCCTTTAATACGGGTCGTCACAACTCCACCTGATGTCAACCCAGAAATAGTTAGGCCTTTACTATCTGCCCCATCTAATTGGATCACCCCTCCCGCAGAAGGTCCTATTATAACCTTACCATCGTGCTTTAAAAGTATACTCCCGGAAATTACCCCTCCACTTTGAACGGTTAACTCGCCGAACTCATCAACCGTTGCATCCCGAACAGCACCGCCACTTTGAACAATCACTCGAGCACTAACGTAAGAAGCAAACTCATCTGCTGCTCCATAATCACCAGAAATTAAAACATTCCTGTGAACCGCACCCGAATAAACCGTTTCTGTTTGTCGTAAAATACCACCTGATATTTGACCAAAATTCGTTATAACCCCTCGAATTTGCACGTTAGAAGCAATCGAAACATTTGCTCCTTGAGCAACAGTCATTTTTTCAATAATACTACCACTTTGCGCTTCCACCTTTCCCCCGGAGGAAACAGTGAGCCCATTTAATAATCCTCCACTTTGAGCAACAATACGCCCGCCGGAAGATACCTCCTCCCAAGTCGCATCCCCTCCCGATAAAACCGTAATCTGACCGCCTTTGATTTTATCTGAAACCGCAACGCCACCAGCAGAGACAATAACATTAGCGCCTTTTGAAATAATATTATTTTCAAATGTTCCACCAGAGGAAACATAGGTTAATGCCGATGAAACATTGTTATTTACAATATAACCTCCACTACCAACCGTTAATGACCCTGAATTAATATTTTTTCCAGAAGTAACTTTACCACCGCTACTTTCAACATTTTGAAAATATTCATCTGCTTTAATAGTAGATGAAGATACAATTACATTGCTTACTCTATCCGTATCTGTTTCATACGTAAAATCAGTCCATTTTGAGTTTCCATAATTTGTCTGAAAATTTTCATCCCAAAAGGTCGTCTGCGTTATATAAGGAGAACTCGTATAAAAATATTGAGTAATAGGTTTAAAAGAGCCGTCGGTTGACGAAACCGTAAATCCCCATCGCCACATACGGCGAGTATGATTAACATAATATGCTTTTCTATCTTGAATGGGAGTATAATATCCAGGTAGAAAATCAACTGCACCTGATCGCTCAACTGTATAAACTAACGTATTATTCGCATTGAATTTCTTTTGATTTAATCCATCCTCATCAATAAACTGCGGGATAGTATTTTGAATTTTATCTATATCAAATGGATTATCATCTACATAACCATCACTTCGATCCGTACCGACAAGGCCACCCCAGTTTATTCTATATAGAGAAGATCCCCAAAACTGCACGCCACCATGTGCCCATTCTGCTGACCATGGATATTCACTAAAAGTTACCTGTAAACCAAAGAAATCTAAATCATTCTCATCCTTAACGTCTTTAATTAAAACGTTAACGCTTACCTTTGTAACTTGTTGACTAGGATAAAAAAGAGGATGTGGTCCTGACGTTTTACCTTTTGTAAGATTATACGGTCCAGGAAGAACAGTTTTTGTCATCTACCAATCAGCCTCTCGTTACATCACAAATTAGTGTTCTCATCTGATTGGCATTGTTACAGAGGTCAATTAATATTGCATTACATATTGAAACGCTCTGTATCAAAATAATACAGAGCGTTTCCTTTATATCGCTATAGTATAGCCTAAACTATCCCGAGTATCAGACTTTTCTAGGACATAAGGCCCGGCTGCGATGACTTGGATACTCAGCAGTCCTCCTTGTTTGAGGTCTTCAGGAGTAATAGGCAACATGGCCGCACCTTGCGTCCACCGATAAGATGCACTCTCAAGTTCCGCCCAGCCCCACAAATCCGCTGCCGTATGATGTCCCGTAATCCGATCTGTGCCCGTCGCATGGAAAAAGTCCATCGCGCCGATCAAAACACCAAGCTCTCGACGGTCATCAACAAACGGACCAATGACCTCACTCGGACGGCTCGTCCGCGACAGGATCTGAACCGATTGTGTTCCTTGAGGGATCAAGAACAATTCACGTCCATTCAATGAGCGCTTGCGCGACAAGATCGTCCCGTCATTCGTCAAGAGCCTCAGATCAGGATCCGTCGTCAGGCTCTCATCATCTCCCCTATGGTCCACACAGCCCAAAACATGCGCACGCGCTTCAAACTCACGATACAGAGGTTCTACGGCCTCACGTTCAACGAGTAGCGGTGCAGCCGCATCCTGCTCCCATGAGCCAACCCCGCTCCTGAGCGAGACCACATTCCCCTGCTCCTCAAACGTGCTCCGATTACCCGTATCCAGATAACTCTCTGTCAGAACATCATTCGCCATCAGAATAGAATGTTCCGCTGTCTCAATATGGAAGTAATCATAATCCGTCAGCGTGCGATCATAGAAAATGCTGCGATGGTTCACCAGCATCCGGGCAGGAACAAAACCGCCATTCAGATACAGGCAATGTTCCGGTGTTACCACCAGATCCTCCCGAGGTAGCCCTGCCCCAAGTGCATCTTTTACGATCCGAACGGGATAACCCACCTGATCCTCAGGGCGGCTTGCATCCACAACCATACGCTTACGACCAACCCAGATCACTGGAACCGTACGGTATGTCTGGCTCTCAGGGCAAAGTGTTACAACCTCATCCCCAATCTCAATCGACTCAACAGCCTTCTCGCCCGAGCCTAAGCGGATCTTACTCCCCCTCACAAAGCAGGTCTCATAAAGCAAGCCGTTCTGCGGGCTATCTGCTAGTCGGTAACCAACACTGCGAACACCATCAATGTTCATCACAATTGATCGGCCAGACTTTAACAACAACTGAACCTGATCTGCTGTCGGATAACTAACAGACCTTACATCACTCGGCTTAACCCCTAATAACTCAATCTTATCTTGTGATTGATCACCACTTCTTATGAAACCTTTAATTTGGGTTGTAACAACCCCACCAGAAGTCAGACCAGAAATTGTAAGATTATTACTATCAGAACTATAAAGGTTTATTTGCCCACCAGCAGATGGACCAATAACAGCAGACCCTCCGAGAGCCAAAGTAGCGACACCCTCTATTATGCCGCCACCTTGAACCGTTAATACCCCATACCTATCAACCCAAACGCTGGAAATTATTCCCCCTTTTTGAACTAAAATTTCAGAGGGAAAATCTTTGCTAACACCACGTATCCACGCACCATCATGCCGTCCTCCAGAGTAAATGGTCTCTTGCCCGTTCAAAACTCCGCCAGAGATTCTTCCAAAGTTTACATAAGTTCCTCTTATGTAGGCATACGGGTCTGCTTTAAAAACTCCTCCCTTAATAACAGTCGCGCTATCAACAATGGCATTATACGCAAGATTTAAAACACCCCCAGAAGACACTGTAAGCGCATTACCTCGGCCGCCGTCATTAATATTAACAACTCCTCCTGAAGAAATATGCTCCCATGTTGCCTGTCCTTTAGAAAGGACCGTTACTGTTCCTCCATTAATTTTGTCAGAAACAGCATTTCCTCCACCAGAAACAACAACATTTGCTCCTTGAGAAAATCTGTTATCCTCTACCGTTCCACCCGACAAAACAGTTATATTTGCAGACGAAACGTCATTATTTACAATATATCCACTAGACCCGATCTCAGTACTTCCTGAAGAAATACTCTGCCCTGAAATAACCTGCCCACCATAAGACTTGACTTCAGCAAAAAAAGAGTCTGGATTTATTGTGGAAGAGGAAACAATATTATTAGCGTTAGAGTCTGTATCGCTTTCGTATGTATAATTAGTCCATTCTGACTTAACGTAATCAGGGTTTGGCTTAAGATTTTCATCCCAAAATACAGAACTTCTTATATTAGAAGCATTTACATACACTTCCTGCTTTATTGGACCAAAAGAACCGTCAGTTGATGAAACAGTAAAGGTCCACCGCCACATACGACGTATATGATTTACGTAATAAGGAGCACGACCATATATTGTTGTGTAATAACCAGGAAGAAAAGTAACTAATCCTGCTCGTTCAACAGTATATGTGATAGGGCTGTTATAGTTAAACTTTAAATCTTTTAACTGATCAGCCTCTAAATATTGTTTAGGGCTGGCATTCTGCAGTTTGTCAATATCAAATGGATTATTTTGTGTATATCCATTTGCATTTGTATCTGTTGCAACCACTCCACCCCAATTAATCCTATAGGGGTCAGGACTATCTTTAACTTGTAAACCACCATGCACATATGGATTAGACCAGTAGTAATTACCGAAATCCACTTGCAAGGCCCAAAAATCAAACCCAGGATCATTCGGTTTCGGGATACTCGCCGTTACACTAACCTTGGTAATATTTTGATAAGGATAATAATAAATATAGGGGCCGCCAGTTTGCCCCTCTTGAAGAACATATGGCCCCGGCAATATCGTTTTTGTCATAGCCCCCCCTCTAATCTAAATTGATTAATATCAAATATTAATTGTAAAGTCTTGTTTTAGTTCAATTAAAAAAATCGAAAAGACTTATAGATTATTTTTCTTTTTCGTTTTTCAATAAATTGAAAAAGAAAAACAACCCAAGGAAATAGACTCTGTTGCAAAGTTAGGGGAGAACACCAGATATCCCCGTTTCTTAATATGTTAGAAGGGATAAATTCTGAGGGGCGCTGTCACATTAACTCAAGCGTGTTAGGTAACTAATATGAATACCCCTACAATAAGTTACAACGGTACGTTTCCAGGGTGAACTAATGCGCTGAAAACAGGTATTTACCGTTGCGAAAACGGATCATACAGAAATTCCGTTCTTCCAGCAAATGTCAGAGGTTTGTCTTTGCCACCGTTCGGAACCTTCTTCATTATTCCGCTTCCAATGAATATGCTCTCACCCGGCTCATTCCATAGAAAATTGCGACTTCTATCTTTCTGAAATCAATCGCTATTTTCTTTTCAAACCACCTAAACCAGTTGGGATATCTGTGCTCCTGACCTCACTTTGCAACAGAGCCGCACAAACCATAAAATTAGCATGCGGTTATTCGTTGACGATCACAGCATACTAACAAAGCTCCAAGTATAACGAAAATACCAGTAATATAGAAAACGGGATTAAGTCCCCATCTCGCGGCAATTAAACCAGCACTTACCGGTCCAACGACCTGTCCTATGTATTGAGCAGACGTCGTCAATCCGATTAAAGAACCAACACTGTCCGGCTTAAATGCCATTTTTATATAGGCTCGAATGCAAGGTATAATCCCACCCAATGCAAGACCTAGACAAAAGCGTATGGCAACAATCTCCCACAACGTTTCGACAAAAGCATGCAAAATTAAAATTACACTGCCAGTTATAAGACCAAAAGCAATAACAGCTTTGTAACCTATCTTATCCCCTAGATATCCAAATATCGTAGCTGATACTATGCTTGCAACAGCAATTGCAGCGAGGGCAAAACCTGCACCCTTAATGACATTATCAGTATGTCCATATATCATTACATATGTGCTTATATTAGGTTCAATCGAAACACTTGCAGCCATTACAATTGCTATTACTGTCATGTAAATAACAGCAAATTTAAAATACGACTTATCAAAAGGCGATAATTTACGCTGCTGTGTTGAGCTGTTTTCCGTATCCTGCGAAAGAAAACAAGTTGCTGCACAATTAAATAAAATCATTGCTGCAGTTAACCGCAGTGCACCTTCCATTCCGAAAAATTGAGAAAACCAACTTCCAAGAGGGGGACCAATCAGACTACCAAGGAAGATACTTGATGAAAACATACCTTGGGCTAAACCACCTTTGTTATTCTTTCTTTTAGCGATTAATCTTGCAGCACCAGATGTATAACCCCCAGCGATACCAACTAAAGAACGACATAACAATAATTCAAGAGGAGTGCGTGCGAAGCTTGTAAGTGTCATACTTATGAGCATACCAAAACTTGCTCGAAGTAAATTGACACGAGCTCCATACCGATCAGAAAGTCGTCCCCAAAAAGGCGCAAGTAAAGCCGCTGTCATAAATGTTGCTGCATAGCAGGCTGAGACCATACTATTACCGAAATGCCACCGAGATTCCCCATTCCGGATATATAATTCGGCAAGAACGGCATTATGACGGTCATGGCGATAATATTAATTAAAGAGCCGATACAACATATAGCTATATCTGCGTCGACACGATTTATTGTATTCATTAAACAACACCTATTATTAAACGTAACGGAGCTGCCAGAATAAATATAGCATCGGCATATCGTTATTATTGTTATAAATATCATAACAAACAGAATATCCTCAGTGAGGACCACAGATATCCCTGTTTGTTAAAATTTCAGAGAAAGTGTCACATTACTCATTCATGCTCTGAATCACCTCACCATGGAAATGACACCCTTTGAAATCACTCATCCACCAGACCCACGTCAAAGTTGCACCCAGTTTCCAACAGGAAGATCAACCTTGCAACAAGGCTACCCAGTGCACAGATGTGCATGATTCATAGTGGTGCACTTCGGCTAATTTTGGTAATTTTAGATACGCTATAAAATGCTATATATGTTGTTATGTATATGTTTTTATTAGATTTATCTGGTGCTGCTGGCGAGGATTGAACTCGCGACCTCTCCCTTACCAAGGGAGTGCTCTACCACTGAGCTACAGCAGCGCAAAAGCTATGGCGCGTTTCCTACCCTTTAAACACGCACAACGCAAGCCCTTTAATCGTCTCTATGCACCTTTTCCATGCGCTCATGGCGTTCCTGAGCATCAATCGAAAGCGTTGCTATAGGACGTGCTTCTAAACGCTTTAAGCCAATAGGTTCCCCTGTTTCCTCACAGAATCCATAGCTACCGTTTTCTACACGTTCCAATGCCATATTAATTTTACTAATCAATTTTCTGGCTCGGTCGCGTGTTCTCAACTCAAAAGCACGATCTGTTTCGACACTTGCTCGATCTGTAATATCAGGCTCAAGAATTCCACCCTCTGAAAGGCTGGCAAGCGTTTCATCAGCTTCTTTCAACAGGTCTGTACGCCAACGCAGAAGTTTCTGCTTGAAATACTCAACCTGGTGGGGGTTCATGAACTCTTCTTCGTCGGAAGGTATATAATCCGGCGGCAGCGTAATCATGCGCATCCATTCCCTACAAATACGCTGTTACCTTACAAGCAGTTCCAGCGAGCATGTTGCGGTTTATACTCAGCATAAATGCTTTCGCCAACCCCATATTATAATTTATCTAACTATAAATAAATTCTTCTAAGCAAAATCCAAAGTCTATTAGTCTTTTATTTACTAACCTTATTGCATTCTATTGCAGACTACAGACCTCTCCATCCCCTACCTATAGAGGATATAACTTAAATTCATGTTCTTTATGCGCCTAATTCTCGCCTCTTTTTTAGGCGTCATTCTCTTACTTCCTTTCTTTGCTGACGCTGCCACTGTCCGCATTAAAGATATTACAGATATGGAAGGTGTGCGTTCCAACCAACTGATTGGTTATGGTCTCGTTGTTGGGCTCAATGGAACAGGAGATCGCCTAACCAACTCAATTTTTACGCGTGAAACTTTAATTTCCATGTTGAACCGACTGGGTGTCAATATCCGCAATCAAGAAACCCAGCTTCAAACACACGATGTCGCGGCCGTTATGGTAACCGCAGATTTGCCTGCCTTTACTCACGGCGGTAACAGAATTGATGTTACGGTTTCCGCAGCCGGTGATTCATCCTCCCTTACTGGCGGCACATTACTTGTTACACCTCTTATGGCTGCAGATGGTGAGGTCTATGCTGTAGCTCAAGGCAGTTTAGCAACAAATGCTTTTACAGCTCGTGGTGCCGCAGCGTCTATTACACGTAATGTTCCGACAAGTGGCCACATCACTAATGGAGCTGTTGTAGAGCGTGAAGTCCCCTTTGATTTGGCGCATCGTCACTCTCTACATTTGAGCCTGCGCAACCCTGACCTGACTACAGCCAGCCGTATTGCTGCGGTTATCAATCGAACACTCGGATATATTGCTTCCGTACAAGATCCACGAACTGTACTTATTAATCTCACAACCAATGACCCGATCACAACATTAGCACGTATTGGCGACTTAACCGTCACACCTGATTCTCCAGCCAAAGTCATTATTGATGAAGCGAGCGGAACCATTATCATGGGAGCCGATGTGCGGATCAGTACTGTTGCTGTTTCACAAGGCAATCTAACAGTCCAAGTCACTGAAACACCTGAAGTTTCCCAGCCCGGCCCATTTTCAGATGGTCAAACAGCTATCGTGCCACGTACTAATATCAATGTTGATACAGGGAAAAACCATCATTTAACAGTTCTCCCCACAGGAGCTACTCTTCGTGAGCTTGTATCTGGCCTCAATGCTTTGGGGGTCGGTCCACGGGATATGATTAGTATTCTACAGGCAATTAAAGCCGATGGAGCCCTGCAAGCTGAATTGGAAATGCGTTAATGAAAATCAACCCATCTTCTCATTTTTTTGCACTACATCATCAAAAGCCGGACCTTAAAAAAACATCTGACGCGGCTAAAAAGTTTGAATCCATGACAATTAACCAAATGTTACAACCTATGTTCAATACTGAAAACGATGATCAAAATATGTTTTCAGGAGGGATAGGGGAGCAGCAATTTCGCCCGATGCTTGTAGAGCAAATTGCTAAAAATATGGAGAAAAAAGGCGGCATAGGCTTAGCCAAAGCAATTAACCACCAAATGTTAATTTTACAGGAAAAGAAATGAAATCAGCAATCATAAACCTTACCGACATCATCCATCATGAAAATGCTGCCCTTATTAATGCAGATTTTCCAACTATTCTCCGCCTCATTCCAGAAAAACAAAAAACAATTAATACGCTAGAGGCAATTCTTAATAATAACGAATCACCCTATCCCACCGCAAAACAAGATATACAAAAACTGCTTGAAGTAGCTCAAAGAAATAAGGATCTGCTTCAGGAAACAATTACTTTTCAGAAGAATTTAATATCGACTGTTACCCAATTGCCAGAACAGCAGAATCAACAATCATATGGAGAGCAAGGTCATTACTCTCCTAAAGCACCAGAACAAACAGGTTTTTTTATTCACACTGTTTAAAAAAATTAATCAGCAGCGAGTGCTTGTCGGCTCACTCGTACGCTAACAACACGTCGTTTTTCCATAGAGAGGACCTCAAACAACCAGCCTTCAAAAGCCACCTTATCCCCTTGTGCGGGAACGCGACGCAATAACGCCAAAAGCACCCCACCTACTGTATGATAGCTGTTTCCACCAGGAAGAGACGATAAATCCAAACGAGAGCGAAGCTCATCTGCTGGCATTGAGCCGTCAAAAATATATTCGTCTCCACCTTCTTCATCCGCTTTAATATCAAATACCTTTACTTCGCTGACATCTTCTCCGACGATCGCCTCAAAAACGTCAGAAGGGGTCACAATACCTTCAAAGGAGCCATACTCGTCTAAGACGAAGGTAATTCCTATATTAACCCCTTTCATACGCTCAATCATATCTTGAGCACTTAAACTATCAGGGATGACAGGGACTTCACGTAAAACAGCATCTATTGATACCGGCATTCCAAGCAATAAACGGTCCAGTAAATCTTTTGCTAAAATAACACCTACAGGATGATCTATATCGTTTTCACAAACAACAATGCGAGAAAAAGACGACTGACGTAACTTACGAATGAGCGTTTGTTTATCTGCATGACGCTCAACCCAAAGCAATTCGTTACGCGGCGTCATGATGGCGCGAACAGGTCGATCAGCCAAGCGCAACAAGCGCTCAATCATTTCCTGTTCATCCGTTTCCAGCACTCCTGCTCTAGCGCCTTCGGCAAGAACAGCCTTGACTTCTTCTTCTGTCACAGCAGTGCGGGTTAAATTACCTACCCGCAAAAGCTTAAGCACCAAGGAAGACGTTCCGCTCAACAGCCATACAACCGGTTGTGTCACACGTGCCAAACCAACCAGCAGAAGCGACAAACGTGCAGAAATAATTTCTGGTTGACGTAAAGCGATCTGCTTAGGCACCAATTCCCCAAAGACCAGCATTACAAATGTAATCGCTGCCACAACAAGAACAATTGAAAGCTCACCTGCAAATGGACGTAAAAAAGTAACCTTCGCGATATAATCGTGAACAGTTTCTTCAATCTGGCTACCTCCAAATGTTCCCTCTAAAATGGAAACAAGCGTCATCCCAATCTGGACCGTGGGCAAAAAAGAATGAGGATCATCAGCCAGACGCAAAGCCGCCTTCGCACCACGCCCTCCTCGCTTCGCAAGGATTTCCAAACGGGAGCGTTTTGCTGAAATTAACGCCAGTTCTCCCATAGCAAAAACAGCATTGAGAAGAACAAGAAGACAAATAGTTAAAACAGGTATCAACATAAGTAAGCCAAATTAAAGGGGCTTAATAATACGCAAATATCTCCAAAGATACCATCGGCTATATAAAATAAAAAAGCCGGCTCGTTAAAGCCGGCTTTCTCATTGAATATTATTCTAACACTTAATCAGCAGCATCAGCAGCTGCAGGGGCCGCATTTGCAGCACGGCCATTCACACGAACACGAGGTCCACGCGCAGGTTTTCCACCTGTGGAAATCTTTTCCATCTGCTTTGCAACTTGCGCTTCATAAGCGTACTCAGCAGGACGCTGATTAGCTAACGAAATTTCAGGAGCCATTGGCTTTTCTGTCTCTGGCCCCATTAAAGCAACTTTTGCAATATGCCATGGGCGACGAATAGCATCCATCACAGCGGTCGATTCATAGCCTGAATGAACCATACAATCCGCACATTTTTCATATGCGCCTGTACCATATTGTTCCCAAGCCGTATCTTCCATCAGCTCTTTAAAGCTTTTGGCGTAGCCTTCTCCTAGCAAATAGCAAGGACGCTGCCATCCAAACACTGTACGCAAAGGCTTGCCCCAAGGCGTACAATGATATGATTCATTCCCTGCCAAGAAGTTCAAGAAAAGTGGTGATTGAGTAAAGCGCCACTTCTTCCCTTTTCCTAAACGGAAAATATCACGGAACAATTGCTTTGTTTTCTGACGATTCAAGAAGTGTTCTTGATCAGGCGCACGCTCATAAGCGTAACCTGGCGCTGTCATTATGCCATCAACACCCATTGCCATAGCTTCATCAAAGAAAGCGGCAACACGCTCAGGGACGGCACCATCAAACAACGTACAGTTAATAGAAACACGGAAACCACGAGCTTTTGCCGCTCTAATGGCAGCCGTAGCTTTTTCAAATACACCATCTTGGCAAACTGATGCATCATGCATCAGCTTATCGCCATCTAAGTGCACATCCCATGAGAAAAATGGCGATGGTTCATAATCATCTAATTTTTTCTCAAGCAACAGACCGTTGGTGCAAAGATAAACGTACTTCTTCCTTGCCACCAATCCTTTGATGATCTGCGGCATTTCTTTATGCAGAAGAGGCTCTCCTCCTGCCACAGCAATCACAGGCGCATTGGCTTCTGCATCCGCGTCCAAGCATTCTTGTAAACTCATCCGCTGATTCAAGATCTGAGAAGGGTAGTCAATTTTACCACACCCAGCACATGCTAAGTTACAACGAAAAAGTGGTTCGAGCATTAAGACCAGCGGATAACGCTTACGCCCTGTGAGATGTTGTTTGACAACATATCCCCCGACTCGAACAGCCTGCATCAAAGGAACGGCCATTTTAATCCTCTGGCTTCCACCCCCGCATAATACCTACACAAAACATTAGGTACCGCAGAGATTTTTATAATTCTAAATTACCCTCTAGATAATTGGCCTTACTCTAACCTACAAGGCCAAAATTCAAAGAAATATCACACGTCTCTTTGAACGCCCTTGATCTTAAGCAGAGCAACACAACTGTACCCATAGAATTACAGCATTACAATTATTCGTGTGACGCGCACACCACAAAGGTATAGGAACGTTGTCATGCAAATTCACCGATACCATGCGACAAGCAAATAATTTTTTGTTAAACTACATTTCTAGGAAGGATAATAGCATGACCAAGTTTCAGAAGTTAACTCTCAAAATAGCCTTGTCACTGTTGGTTCCTTGCTCTTTTGCAGGAATCATCCATTCGTCAGCTTTTGCTCAAACCACTTCGGTGAGTAGCACCAATTCCTCAGCCGCAGCGGCCCCTGTACAAGCCTTATATAAGGCGCTTACGGATGCCCAGACAAAAGGCAAAACCCTTCAACAACGAGTTATGATCATCACTCCAGCCGTTGATCAAGTATTTGACTTGGATGGTATTCTCCACCGCTCTGTCGGTCTTCGTTATGAAACCCTCAAGCCTTCCGATAAAGCACGCCTTCTAAGTTCGTTCCGTCGCTTTACAATCGCTCGATATGCTTCTTCCTTCACTCCGGGCGATAATGTAACTTTCAAAATCTCTCCAACAGTTCGTGCCAATCCAACAGGTGGGCAAATTGTTGATACCATTATTTATAATGGCCCAGACAACCCGAACACCATTGATTACGTCATGTCTCAAAGCAACTCTGGGTGGCGCATTACAGACATTTTATTAAATGGTCGAATTAGTCAGGTTGCTGCTCAACGTGCAGATTTCAATAGTACGCTTGCCACAGGTGGAGCAGAGGGCCTAGCAACTAACCTAGACCAAAAAGCTACACAATTCCTTCATAACTAATCAGGTTTTTCTCCAAAAAGGCTAATTCACTCGTGTTTCGGTTTTCTTCGCTTGCGACTGGCTTCAGTATTCTCGTCTCCAGCGCGGGTATCTTTCAAAATATTCTGGGAGCAACAGCCCTTCATCGCTTTATACGGAAGGCCAGAATATCTGATGAAGAAGTTCACTCCTCACAAAATTGGCCTGCCATCACCGTTTTAAAGCCGCTTCATAATAATGAGCCTCTGCTTTATGAAGCACTTGAAAGCGTTTTTTCACAAGAATATCCAAATTTTCAAATTGTTTTTGGGGTGCAAAGCACACAAGATAGTGCTCTCCCCATCATCAAACAACTTCATAAACAGTACCCTCATATTCCTATCGAAATTGTCATTAATGATGCGGAACATGGGGTTAACCGCAAAGTAAGTAACCTCATCAATATGTATGAGGCAGCCCAATATAATTATCTCGTAATCTCAGATTCGGACATTCATTGTGAGCCGAATTACTTAAAACATGTCGCCTCAAGTCTTGCTCAAACAAACACCGGCTTAGTCACCACATTATATGCTGGCCGCCCCGCTTCCAAAACCATGGTGCAACAACTTGGGGCCCTGCAGATTAATGATAATTTCCTCCCGGGCGTCATGATGTCTCGTGTCCTAGGCCGACAAGACTGCCTCGGCGCAACGATGGCGCTCACCAGAGAAACCCTTGAAAAAATTGGTGGCTTGAAAGCCTTAGCTAATCACGTTGCTGATGATGCTGTGTTGGGTCAACTCGTACGGGAGTTGGGGCTTGATATTGCCATTGCCCCAACACTAACGCACACCACAGTTGGCGAAGCCTCTTTTAAAGAACTTCTCCTTCATGAATTACGCTGGGGCAGAACAGTCAAAAGTGTTGAACCGCTTGGATATACTCTTTCAGCCATTCAACTTCCTCTTTTTTGGAGTGCCCTTGCCCTTCTTTTACGACCAAGATCACCCCACATATGGGCTTTCTTTCTTTCCACATGGGCTATACGAAGTGGCTTGAGTTCTTTAATTGACCGACAAACAAAATGTACCCTACACCATAAAAACTTTCTTTTACCCTTTCGTGACGTCCTGTCCGTCGCCATCATGCTGGGTAGTGTTCATGGAACACGCGTTGCATGGCGGGGCAGAACAGTCCATATCAAGAAAAGAAAATCTTAATCCTTGGCATACAAGCCCTGAACATATAAGCCCGACGTTACCAACAGGAGTATCACCTCAATGATGAGAACCCTTTTCCTTCAACCGCCCTCTTTCGATGGTTTCGATGGTGGCGCTGGATCTCGTTATCAGGCCAAACGTGAAATCAAATCTTTCTGGTTCCCAACATGGCTTGCTCAGCCAGCTGCGCTTGTTCCGGGCTCACGTCTGATTGATGCTCCTCCTGCTAAAATGGGAATGGATCCAATTCTTGAAGATATCAAGAATCGTGATCTTGTCATTATCCATACCTCTACACCATCTTTTGCTTCTGATGTGCGCGTCGCTCAAATGCTTAAAGATGCTAACCCTAAGCTCATCATCGGAATGGTTGGGGCAAAAGTTGCTGTCCAGCCTGACGAAAGCATGGCGAAGGGTACGCCAATTGATTTCGTTGCACGCAATGAATTTGATTTCACCATTAAAGAAATCGCAGAAGGCAAACCACTTGCCGAAGTAGATGGCATCACATGGCGGAATGAAAAAGGCGAAGTCATCGCGAATAAAGACCGTGCGATGATTGAAGACATGGATAGCCTTCCTTTCGTTACGGAAGTCTATAAGCGTGATCTGAACATCAATGACTACTTCATTGGCTACTTAAAACACCCTTATATCTCTATTTATACAGGCCGTGGCTGTAAGTCCCGTTGTACGTTCTGCCTCTGGCCACAAACCGTTGGTGGACATCGTTACCGCACACGTAGCCCTGAACACGTTGCGGCTGAAGTGCGTCTTGCCAAACAATATTTCCCAGAAGTGAAGGAGTTCATGTTTGATGATGATACCTTCACTGATGATCTTCCACGCGCAGAAGCTATCGCTCGTGAAATGGGAAAACTTGGCGTCACATGGTCTTGTAATGCCAAAGCAAACGTCCCTTACGAGACACTAAAAATCATGAAAGAGAACGGCCTACGCCTTCTTCTTGTTGGTTATGAAAGTGGCAATCAGCAAATCCTTCACAACATTAAGAAGGGTATGCGTATTGAAGTTGCGAAAGAGTTTACCAAGAACTGCCATAAGCTTGGCATCAAAATCCATGGTACCTTCATCGTTGGCCTACCTGGTGAGACGAAAGAAACGATTCAAGAAACCATCGAATTCGCAAAAGAAATCAACCCTCACACACTACAAGTCTCTTTGGCAGCGCCTTACCCCGGCACGCACCTGCACAAACAAGCCACAGAGAATGGTTGGTTTAACGAATCCGAAGCTGAGCTGATTGACGAGAACGGTGTTCAGATTGCTCCTCTGCACTACCCTCACCTCTCTCACACTGAAATTTTTGATAGCGTGGAAGAGTTCTACCGCAAATTCTATTTCAGAGGCTCCAAGATCGCTTCTATCGTCAATGAAATGGTTCGTAGCCCACAGATGATGAAGCGTCGTCTACGTGAAGGCGTTGAGTTCTTCCAATTCCTTAAAGACCGTCACGTCGCCTAATCAAAAACAAGTGTCTCTTTTAAAAGCATGGCTATTGCGCCATGCTTTTTTTATAATATCCCCTCTTATAGCTTCATTCGGAAATCTTTCTTATGACACGCAGTGCCATTATTTCAGCTGATGATTTTGGTATGAGCATAGAAGTTAATGAAGCCATCGAAGAAGCTCACCGAAAGGGTATTCTCTCTACAGCTAGCCTTATGGTAGCGGGTGATGCCGCATCTGATGCCATAAGACGAGCGAAAAAAAATCCAACCTTGAACGTTGGCCTTCATGTCGTAGCTATTGAGGCTAAATCCGTTTTAGATCTTCCCACGATCACCGATACACAAGGTTGGTTTGGCAGAGATCAGCTCACTTTGGGCATAAAGTATTTCTTTAATAGCCGCGCACGAAATGCTATCGGGCGCGAAATTGAAGCACAATACCGCTCTTTCATGCGCTCTGGCCTCACACTTGACCATGCGAATGCACACAAACACATGCATCTGCATCCTGTTGTAGGGCATTTCCTGATCAAGTCTGGAAAAAACCATGGTCTAAAAGCCGTAAGATCACCTCTCGAACCGCCTCAACCTCTGCACGCAAAAGATAATTTAGGTGATCTGACTTTAAGATATTGGATACAGGTTTTACGTTCGCAAATTTCTAGAGCCCGTCTCAAAACAAATGACTGGTGTTTTGGCCTTCGCTGGTCAGGACATATGACCAAAGAACGAATCCATTCTTTAATCCCACGCCTGCCTGACGGAGTGAGTGAAATCTATTTTCACCCTGCAACATCTCAAAATGAAATGATGAAGCATTTCATGCCGGACTATAATCAAACAGGAGAGCTAGAAGCCCTCCTTGACCTTAATATCCGAAACGCACTTTCTCAAAATAATATTAACCCAATTGGCTGGGCCAATTTATAAGATTTTATGCGCGTAAAGAGAAATCGTCCTCAGGTCTCGCTCCAACACGCGTTATAATTGCAGCCGCAGCTTCATTTCCCAACTGTGCACACTTTTGCAAATCACGGCCTTTACTCAAGCCGGCTAAGAAACCCGCAGCAAAAGCATCCCCCGCACCCGTTGTATCAACAACTTTTACAGGCTGGGTTGGAACATCAAATCGATCTTCCCCAGCCACTACAACAGCGCCTTTCTCTGCGCGTGTCAGAACAGCGAGTTGCGTTTCTTTTGCGATTTGTTGCGAAGCAGAATCAAAATCAGACGTTTCATAGAGCGCTAAAATCTCAGCTTCGTTCGCAAAAAGTATATCAATATGCCCCGCAACCAATGCACGAAATGCCGCCCGATGGCGTTCCACACAGAACGTGTCAGATAACGTTAACGCAACTTTATTTCCTGCCTGACGTGCAAATTGAGCGGCTTGCTCAAACGCTGCCTGTGCCTGTGGCTTATCGTAAAGATATCCTTCCAAATAGGTAATACGTGCGCTTTCAACTGTTTCTTTATCCACATCAGACGGCGTAAACTCTGTACACGCTCCAAGATACGTAAACATGGTTCTCTGACCATCTGGTGTAATCAACACGATACACCGTGCTGTTGGGATATTTTGCTCTTGCGACAATGGAGAACTTGGAAACGCCAAACCTTGCGCACGCACATCCTCTGCAAATTGCTGTCCTGTTTTATCGTCCGC
The DNA here is from genome assembly GCF_006542355.1 of Swingsia samuiensis. NCBI lineage: Bacteria > Pseudomonadati > Pseudomonadota > Alphaproteobacteria > Acetobacterales > Acetobacteraceae > Swingsia > Swingsia samuiensis. The sequence goes on from NZ_CP038141.1 coordinate 641,842, forward strand.
AACTTTGCCTAAATAAGCTACCTTCGCTCCCATTTTAGAAGCAACAACAGCCGTATTAGCCGCTGAACCGCCTCCTGAAATTTTTTCAATCCGAATATGACGTTCAATTTTTTGCGCCATCTCTGCATCAATTAAAGTCATACTCCCTGCTGTGACCCCAAGTTCAGCAACGACAGATGTTTCAACATGGGCCAAAACATCCACGATAGCATTACCAATACAAAGAAGATCGAACCGGGAAACAGACATGGAAACTCCAAATTGGATAAAAAATACGTCAAAAAATAGTTTATGCCATTAAATCAACACGATCATAAGCCCCAATTTAGGCCATACCAACCGCTTGGGTTATGTCGTGTCAAAAAAGAGGTTTTTTTATCTATTTTGACGTGTTCACCCTTTGCTGATGGCATAATTGTGTAATAATGCACAAATAATTGTTTTCTCCTGTTTCAGCTTTTGCGAAACAGTTATATACAACGACTGAGTAGTTATTGTTCTTTCCAGATCCGTAGCGGGGTTTCCTTGTTCAGAAGACGTAAACCGGAAGAAGACGCCAAACCTGCCGAAGAGAAAAAACCAACAGCAGGTCAGCAACCTATATTCCCGACTAAGCCGGATACCTCCAGCCAGAAAGATTCCGCGGCCGGATCCGGACCATCCAGCACCCAGACACCACAACAGAAGGACCCCTCCACTATGGGTCGCTCCCCTTTCCCAACTCCTCCCTCTCCTCCACCATCTGGTGCTACTCCTCCTACGCCTCCATCGGCAGCACCACGCCCCGGCATCCCCGGTGCGCCACAACAAACTGGCCCAGAGCGTCGTACACTTGTTGTTGGCCGCGGCATTAGCGTTCAAGGCACTGTTCAAGATGCAGAACGCTTGGTTGTTGAAGGCACAGTCGAATCAAGCATGATTCAGGCGACTGAAGTTTCTGTTGCTCAAGGCGGTGTATTCCGTGGGGCCATCGAAGTTGAAGATGCAGAAGTAGCCGGCACAATCGACGGCACACTCACAGTTAATGGTAGCCTAACCATCCGTGGCAGTGGACGTCTTCTTGGAAAAGCAAAATGCCGCCGCTTGAAGGTTGAAGATGGCGGTCAGATCACCGGTCAACTTGAAATGATCACAGGTGATAAGCCCTCTTCCTCACCATCTGGAACTGAAAAGAAATTAGAAGCTTAATTTCTTTCCTTTTTCTTATATAATAACTACTACACACCCGCTCCTCTTAAGAAGAGCGGGTTTTTTACAATAACTTATTTATAAAAATACTTTACCGCTCAATAATAAAGTATCTAAACTTGAATTAATGTTTTATATTACGTTTTGTTATGAAATATCCCCATAATACCAGTGCTTAAAATTTATTTTAATTAAATCTCTGTATTAAACTGTAGTTTATACCTTTGTTAAACTCATCTTGTGTATATCAATAGTTTCTTTGCATAACCGTACCAGGACGCGCCTACTCAATGAATGCCATTGTTGTCACCGCGTTAAGACGACCACTTACTTTTGTCGTTTTGTCGATCCTGATCGTGATGCTTGGCATCATGTCAATCTTCAGAACGCCAACGGACGTCTTTCCGAACATCAAAGTTCCGGTTGTTGCTGTTGTATGGACCTACCCCGGTCTGTTACCTCAGCAATTTGCCGGACGTATCACTTATAATTTCGAGCTTGCCGTTACCACAACGGTACAAAACATCGAGCATATGGAGTCGAGCTCCTATTATGGTCGCTCGATCGTTAATATTTACTTCCAACCCGGCACCCCAATTGGAACAGCTGAGGCAGAAGTAACGGCAATCTCTCAAACCGTGCTTCTGGGGCTTCCCCCTAAAGTACCCGCACCGATGATCATGGCTCTGAATCCGTCTCAGGTCCCAGTCATTGCGCTTCAGGTGACATCCCCCAAACAAACCCCCTCAGATTTGTTTAAGCTTGGTGTCATCACTATACGTCCATTACTGGCAACAGTTCCCGGCGCTGTCGTAGCCCATCCTTACGGGGGCATGGACAGCTTTGTCATGGTTTCCCTCAACCAGCAGGAACTACGAGCGCATCACCTTTCTGCTGCTGACGTACAGTCTGCATTAAGAGAGCAAAATATTGTTCTTCCTGCAGGTGATCAAAAGATCGATGCAACAGACTGGATGGTTCAGACCAACGCTGCCCCGGAATCTTTGGATGACATCGCCAATATTCCTGTAAAGCGTATCGGGAATGCCGTCATTTACGTTCGAGATGTTGCCGAAGTCTATCGTGGGGGGCACCCTCAAACAAACCTTGTCTTGGTCAAAGGCCGTCAAGGTGTTGAAATGATTACCCAAAAAGCGGGAACAGCTTCCACCTTGGACGTTGTCGCTGCAACAAAGGCTTTATTACCCCGCCTGAAAAATATTCTCCCACCAGACGTCAAAGTCACCATTTTATCTGACGCATCCGTCATGGTGAAAGATCAAATTAAAGACGTCTTGCAGGAGATGATTACCGCAGCATTACTCACCGGGGTTGTGGTTCTCCTTTTCCTTGGATCATGGCGCTCTACTGTCATTATCGCGACATCCATCCCACTCGCCATTCTGTCCTCCATCATAGGGCTTGGCTGGGCTGGAGAATCCATTAACGTTATGACCCTTGGTGGCCTCGCTCTGGCCGTTGGTATTCTGGTCGATGACGCCACCGTCATGATTGAGAATATCGATACTCACCTTGAAATGGGAAAAGACCTCGACCTTGCCATCATTGATGCTGCAAACCAGATCGTTATTCCCACCTTCGTTTCCACCACATGTATTTGTATCGTATGGCTCCCGCTTTTTGAACTTGATGGCGTTTCAGGGTATCTGTTCATGCCCATGGCCAAAGCCATTATCTTTGCCATGATCGCTTCTTTTATTCTTTCCCGTACGCTTGTTCCTACGATGGCAAAATACCTCCTTGCCGGTCAGGTTCATCATGGGGGAGAACACGAGCATGCTGCACCCAAAGGTTTCTTTGGGCGTTTCCAGCAAGGTTTCGAAAAGCGTTTCAACCAATTCCGTGATGGATATGAAGTCGTCCTACGGCGGTGCGTGCAACGTCGAGGGGTCTTTGTTCTTACCTTCCTTGGTATTTCATTAGCGTCCATGAGCCTTTATGCCTTTGCTGGCCGAGACTTCTTCCCTGAAGTTAAATCAGGCTCTCTCCAAATGCACCTTCGCGCTCCCCTCGGGACACGGATTGAAGTCGCTGGACGTATCGCTGCTTTAGTGGATAACCGTATCCATCAACTTCTTCCCGGCAAAGTGGAAAACATTATTTCCAACTGTGGTCTTCCTGAAGGTCCCCATAACCAAGCCTTCATGCCAACTCCAACAGTAGGCACGCAGGACTGTGATCTGACGATTACATTAAAGAACGAGCAGTCACCTGTTTGGGAATATCGTAAACTCCTCCGGAAAGATCTATCGGCGCGCTTCCCCGGAACTGTCTTTACTTTCCAACCAGCAGACCTGACCGACAAAATTCTGAACTTTGGGTCTTCTGCACCTATCGACATCCAGATTTCCGGCCCTGTCGCCAGTGATAACTACAATTACGCAAAACGTATCGTTGGCAAAATCAAGCATGTCCCGGGAACGGCAGATGTTAACATTCAGCAAACGATGTCCACGCCGACCCTAATGGTGAATGGTAACCGTACCTTCGGGCAAGCCACCGGGGTAAGTGAACAGAATATTGCTGAAAACGAACTCTATACACTGTCTGGATCAGTCGTCGTCGATCCACAGTTCTGGCTCGACCCTGAAGATAACGTTACCTTCCCGCTCAACCTCTACACCTCCCAAGATCAGCTTACGCACTTAAGTGATCTACTTACGATTCCGATTGATAAGGGGGATGGTAATCCACAAAATATTGATCCACAGCTTCTTGGTGCTGTGGCCGATGTCATTGCAACGGGAACGCCTGGTGAAGTTTCTCACTTCAACTCCATGTCTGAGATCGATATTTACGTAAATATCGAAGGGACAGATATGGGATCTGTTCTGGACAACGTGAAGAAAGTTCTAGCCGACGATCGTGCAAACGCTCCTCGCTCGTCAGATGTGACAATCCATGGGCAAGCCACCACGATGCATAGTGCTTACTCACAGCTGATCTTCGGCTTGTGCATCTCAGTCGTGTTGATTTACCTGCTCATTGTTGTGAACTTCCAATCATGGACTGACCCTTTCATCATCATCACCGCCCTTCCTGGTGCTTTAGGCGGCATTGCGTGGGCTCTTTTCCTCACCGGAACCCGCTTGTCTGTTCCAGCTCTCACGGGCGCTATCATGTGCATGGGAACAGCTACAGCAAACTCTATTCTGGTTGTTTCATTCGCTCGTGAACGTATTGAAATTCATGGAGACGCCCTCAAAGCAGCGGTCGAATCTGGCTTTGGCCGTATTCGCCCTGTCATGATGACGGCTCTCGCCATGATCGTCGGGATGATTCCTATGGCAACATCCAATTCTACCAATGCTCCTTTAGGACGTGCTGTCATTGGGGGCTTACTTGTTGCTACCGTCTCAACCCTTCTTTTTGTTCCTTGCGTATACGCCATCATTCACAACCGTTCGTCGCACAAAAAGGAAACAGCATAATGGCCAGCTCTCCTAAAATCTTCGCTATCGCGGGAAGCTGCCTTCTCGCTGCTTACGTTGGCTTTATCGTGATTGAAAAGGCTCATACGGCCTCTACATTAAAGGCTGATACAGACGCCAGCGCTGTCTATAACGTTTCCATCGTCAACGCGATAAAGTCCCCCCAAAAGGTTGCTCTTACCCTTCCGGGCACCATTGATGCTTGGTACCAAGCCCCTATATACCCGCAGGTCTCTGGCTATGTGAAAATGTGGTACAAAGACTATGGTGCCCATGTGAAGGCTGGAGATGCCCTTGCTGAAATTAATGCACCAGCATTAGACGCCGAGTACCAACAAGCAAAAGCTGATTTAAACGCTGTTCTAGCCAAATATCATTTGGCGGCAGTCACAGCTGAGCGTTGGCGCGCCATGGGGCGTTCGCAGTCTGTTTCAGGCCAGTCTGTTTCTGTCTCCAATGCGAACGAGCAATCTGCCCGAGCAGAAGTTGCAGCAGCTCAACATAATGTGGATCACTTCGAGGCGTTAGAGAAATTCAAAACGATTGTTGCGCCGTTCGATGGTGTCGTCACCGCACGTGAAATCAACGTCGGTGATTATGTCCATAATGGTGGAGGGAACCTAAGCGCAACAGGAAGTGCTTCTGAACTTTTCACCGTTGCAGATGTACAAAAACTACGTCTTTTTGTTTCGGTACCAGAAGTCTTTTCTTATATCCTTCAACCTGATTTAACGGCAACGGTCAGTGTCCCTCAATATCGTGGCCGTACATTCGAAGCCCATTATCTTACAACGTCTCACGGGTTTGACCCCAACACACGTACAGCCGTTGCTGAATTTACGCTTGATAACCAAAATGAAGAGCTATGGCCCGGAACTTTTGCCTCAGCTGCGCTAAAATCACATAATGAAGACACGCAACTGTATGAAATTCCGACCAGTGCTCTCGTTTTTGAAGAAAAGGGCATGCAAGTTGCTGTTGTCGACACCAGCAACCATGTCCACTATAAAAATATCACGATCGGTCGCATGGCTGACACCTCCACAGAGGTACAATCAGGCATTAGCCCCAATGATCGCATCATCGCCAACCCACCGGCTGATCTCTTGGAAGGGGATCCAGTAAATGTTGTGCAAGGCGAACGAGGATATAACCAATCCGGCTTCGGGAAATCACAATGACCCACTCCGCTCTTCGTCACTTTACACTCGCATGCGGATCAGCCCTCTCATTCTTGAGCCTTTCTGCGTGCGATCTTGCGCCAACATATAAAACACCTCAATTTGTCGTCCCTGATAGTTGGCGAGGTCAGGCCCCGTTTGCCATTGCAACTCCAGCAGATACCACCATCCCAACCGAGTGGTGGACGATGTTTAAAGACCCTCTTCTTAATGAGTTAGAAGAAAGGGCCACAGCAGAAAATGGGGACCTTCAAGCAGCAGCGGAACGCTTTATTCAAGCCCGCGCTCTAGCTGTTGCGGCACGATCAGAACTGTTCCCACATGCTAATTTTGATGTGGGTGCGTCTGATAATAAACAATCTGCAGATCGTTTATTCCGTAACGGTGCGACACTCACTCAAACCCAAGAAGAATATGGTGGTGGGTTATCATGGGAGCCAGATTTCTGGTCTTCCATCCGCAATCGAGTTCGGGAACAAAAGCAGTTTGCCCAGCAACGCGCTGCGGACTTCGCAATGGCGCGCTTGAGTATGCAAGCTGAACTAGCACGTGATTATATCCAGTTACGTGGATATGACGCACAAAATGCAATCTATGCTCAATCCATCGCCTTTTATCAGCGTGCAGTGGCGATCACAGAAAATCAGCTCAAATACCAAGCGGCACCAAGGCTTGACCTTGCTCGAGCACAAGCTCAGCTTTACACAACGCAAGCCGCTCAGTTAGATATTCAAGCCGCTCGTCAGGTCACGGAACATGCTATTGCCGTTTTAACCAATACTGCTCCTTCTTCTTTTCATATCCCGAGCATTCAGAAATTCAGCTTTATTCAACCCAATATTCCTCTGAGTGTTCCTTCCGTTCTCCTCCAGAGACGTCCTGACATTGCTTCTTCTGAACGTAAGATGGCTCAAGCCAATCGGGAAATTGGTATCGCCCGGGCAGCCTTCTACCCTCATATTTCCTTAAATGCTGGAGCTGGCTTTGAAGCTAATGGCTTCTCCTTGGCACGCTTAGCCAACTCCTTGTGGACGTATGGAGCAAGCTTGCATATGCCACTGTTTGATGGTGGTCTTCGCCGAGCTGAACTTCAGAGAACATGGTCACAATATCGTGAAACGCGGGACGAATATCGTTCACAAATTCTATCTGCTTTCAGAGAAGTAGAAGATGGTCTTTCACTTACAGATCGTCTGACAAAAGAAAACCAAGCCTTAGAGCGCGCTGTTAAAGCCAACCTTGAAACTCAAAATATGACCATGACCCTTTATCAAGGAGGCGTTGGCACATATCTTGAAGCCATTTTCAGTCAAGAAAATACACTGGATAGTCGTATTCATCAGGTTGAAATTGCCACCCGTCTTTATACCGCGGATGTCAATTTAATCCGTAGCCTTGGTGGTGGGTGGAATGTTTCAAACCTCCCAACTATGGATCAGACCCTCTCTATGGGGCCGTTCCAATATGAGAATTTACATCATCCTAAACCTGTTGGAGACGTAAACGCTTCTCAATACCCCAATCAGTTTGAGAACCTTACGACACCAGCCCCTACCACTCCCGGCCGTGGATACGGAAAAGCACTTCCAGCTCTTCCCATGGGCAGCCTGAATAACAAATAAAACGTTATTGAATGGACCACATAAAAAAAGCCGCCCTTTTGTGGGCGGCTTTTTTAGCTTAACATTAATCTCTACGATCTCGTATTTTTACATAAGCAATCGCAGCATGTTCTGCGCAATATGGTTTTCCACTCAATGGCGTTGCACCACAAAAATGAAAACCTGGTGTCCCTGGATCACCGATAGGCCAGCAACAGGCAGGACCTCTACGAGTAGAACGGTCAATACTCCCTAAAAAACGCGGTGGGGGTAATGGACGAGACGTTTGAGCTGGCTTAGGTGGCGTGAGGGGGACAACTTTGGCAGGTGCTTCTACAGCTTTTTCTACTACTTTAGCTTTTACCGTCTGTGGAGCAGCTTCAACTACCTTCTTAACTATATGAGAAGTAGCCTCAACCTCTTTCTTTTTTTCCTCAACAGAAGCAGCAGCAAGAGCCTCTTTGGGCTTCTCAGCACCAGAACTAGGTTTTTTAGAAACAACGGATGTTTGATCAGCCGCTGCTTTTACTTCTTTAGCGGTTTTCCGCGGGGCTGGTTTTCGACGAGGAGTAGGCTCAACTGTCTCTCCTTCCTTCGCTTTTCGACTACGAATAGGAGAAGGACGTGAAGGCAAGCCTAAACGGTGAGCCTTGCCCACAACGGCATTTTTAGTAATAGAAAGTTGACGGCCGATCTCTGCTGTCGATAGTCCTTGACTCCACAAATCACGAAGTCTAGCAATCGCCTCGTCCGTCCATTCCATATTAATCTTCCTTTTGTCCTACACCGAGGCTTCACATTAGCCTCTTACTTATTCTTTTGTCCTCATAACGACCAGCCCTAAATGAGGAATATTGCATTTCTTCAACGCTCTATTCTCATATAAAACTGTCTGCCACCGTTTTATTTAATTTCTTCGGCGACCCTTTTCAACTCGACTCGTCCATCAACAACTGCCAAAGCAATCTCACCACGAACCAAAGCTAACGCATCTAAACCAAAAATCTCTCGCCGCCACCCGAGCAAAGCATCAACATTTTCTTCTCCCAAAGCAATCCGATCCAGATCTTCTGAAGAAGCAACCAAGCGCGGGGCAACCTTATGCTGCTCTCCTTTTGCGGCCAGCAAAACCTTTAAAAGCGCCACCAAAGCAGATGAAGGCTTTGTACGGTCTGACTTAGATAAAGGCTTTGGCAGCTCCGAATCAGGAACCTTTTCACCTATACGAACAGCTTCAAGAAGAGTTTCCCCCATTCGCCCTTCAGCAAAGCCCCGCGTTACACCGCGCACCCGTACTAATGCATCTATATCGTGAGGTTTTACAGCAGCAATCTCAAGTAAGCTCTCATCCCGGATTAGACGTTGCCTTGGAATATTGGCATTTTGGGCTTCCCGCTCACGCCATGCCCCCAACTCCCGCAGGATACCTAACATCCGACGATTATTGGTCCGAGCTTTCATTTTCTCCCAAAGCTTTCGCGGATCAGGGCGGAATGTTGCCTCATCAATCAAAATGGCCTGCTCGGCATCAGCCCAATGATAACGCCCTTGCTCATCCAGCTGCTTACGTAGAGCCTGATAGACGAGCCGCAAATATGTTACATCCGCCGCTGCATAATTAATTTGAGCATTACTTAAAGGGCGCGCAGACCAATCACTAAATCGATGTGTTTTATCGATAGCACGTCCAGTGATTGCTCCAACCAGACTGTCATATCCCACCTGATCACCATATCCAGCAACCATAGCTGCAATCTGTGTGTCAAAAACTGAATGTGGTAATTCATCAAAAATATGCAGAAAGATTTCTAAATCCTGACGTGCGGCATGAAAAACTTTCACGCATTCCTTGCGCGCCAATAAATCTTTTAATGGAGATAGATCCAAATCTGGTGCCAAAGCGTCAATAACAACGACATCTTCTAAACCAGCCAACTGAACCAGACACAACTCCGGCCAATAGGTCTTTTCCCGCACAAACTCTGTATCAATGGTAACAAATGGCTCTGTTTGGAGCTTCGCACATATATGTGCGACCTCTTCATTAGAGGTCAGAACAACAGGGGCAGGAAAAGCAGGTACTTTTTGACGCATGTTCTAACTCTACACAATGCCTAAGCACCTGACCACGTCTCTCTTTTACTTTTCTTATATAAAAAAGAGACAGCCCACCCCGTTAAGGAGCAAACTGCTCAATATCTTAAAGGGCTGAATCCACCCATGCCTTTAGTTGGCTCTTTGGCATCGCTCCCATTTGCTGAGCAACGGGCTTGCCACCTTTAAAAACAATAAATGTCGGAATACTACGAACACCGTATTTTGTTGGTGTTTCTGGGTTTGAATCAATATTGACTTTCGCTACTTTTAAACGACCTTGATATTCAGCGCCAATCTCATCCAACGCTGGTGCAACCATACGGCAAGGGCCACACCATTCCGCCCAGAAATCAACTAGAACAGGTTCATTAGATTCTAAAACATCTTTTGAAAAACTGCCGTCTGTTACAGCAACTGTATGATCACTCATTTTAAATCCCTTCATAACAAGCAAAAGTCTTTGGTTTAATATTTGCTCGACAAACACAAACCGCAAGCATCTTTCGTTAAATTAAGACTTCATAAGTACGTTATCAAGTGTTTCTTCTGAGAGTTTCTGAACCACAGGCCCTTCTGTCCAAACAAGGAAAGAATGTATCCGACTTTCAGGATATATTTTTTGTAGCACTCCCCGATACAAAGCCATCTGCCTTACATACGCAATAGGAGTTCTTTCGGGATTTTTAGGGGGAATGCGGTTTGTCTTATAATCACAGATCCACACATCCTTTTCACCCACATAAAGACGATCCACCTGCCCCACGATAACACGCCCTTGATCTACACCTGATATGGGCTGCTCCGCACGACTGCCTTTAGAGAAAAGCACCTTAAGTTCTGGATGCGTCAACACACTCATAACCTGCTCTTTTAAGCGGCTGATCTCACTTTCGTTTAGCCCTAATGCAGGTCTTTCCAGCCACCTTTGTATAAACTCTTGGCGCTCCTCTTGTGGAACTTCAGGCGCTACTTGCAACAGCTTATGAACCATCGTGCCACGTTGCATCGCTTGTTTGCGAACAGGCTGCGGTCGTTGTGCTAACAACTCTATGGGTGAACGTACTGCTGGCTCTTCTCCAACATCAATCCCGTCTGGGCGACTTGGCGTTAATGGTCGCGCTGTAGCCTCTTCGTGAGGAGCTAAAACAGGTTTCCATTGAGGCGCTTGCCCTAACCATATAGGCAAATCAACTTTTTCAGGAACAACCTGCGATAATTCATCTTCTTTGGCATGTAATAACAATGCTTTCTGATGCTCTGGCTGAAATTCCAAAACGTATTTTTCGCCTTCCCAGCCCAAATTAAACTGTTCGGAGCGAGTCATTGGAAGGCTTTCACATCCCTTCAAACACTGAGCATACCAAGTTGTTTCGCCAATTTGAGATTGCTTTTTCTTTTGGGCCCCACAAATCACCAACCAATCACTAGCCCGCGTTAATGCCACATATAAAAGACGATTTCTTTCAGCCTGTTGTTTGTCTTGCGCTTTTTCAGATAAGCGCTTTGTAACCTGTGTCCCAAAATCTGATTGGTTTGGAACCCAGACAGGCACCGTTAAGCCCTGATCCTCTTCCCACAGAAAATCATTCTTCTCTACAGAATCAGAAACTGTATCGGGTATAATGACCAGCCGTGCCTGCAAACCTTTTGAGCCATGTACCGTCATAATTCGAACGGCATTTGCATCACTCTCTGGCTCACGCTTACTCGTTAAATCACTCCCTTCCAACCAATGTAAAAACCCCTGTAAAGAAGGAGGGTGCAATTCCTCATACCGCAACGCTGTACTCAGCAACTCATCGACAGGTTCCGCCGCTTCCGGCCCCAACCGACGAAGCAAACGTGTTCGACCGCCATGTACCCCCAACGCTTCCGCTAATAAACGATACGGCGTTGCATAGTCGACGCGACCATATAACGCAGAAAGCATCGTCCATGCTTGTGACCATTCAGGCCTCTCCTGATGGCGCGTTCTTAGAACTGTCCATAACGGCTGCCCTCCACTTCCAAGCGCATGGCCTGTACCATCTCGTGTTGCCAAGTCCATTAAAGATTGATCCGTTAATCCCCCTAGGGGAGAGGTCAGCACAGATGCCAAAGCCAAATCATCTTGGGGCAACAACAAAGCAGAACACAGCGTCATTAGATCTCTAACGGCAACTTGCTCCGTCAAACCAACACGAACCAATGTCGCTACAGGCACATCTCGTGTTTTCATTTCACGAATTAAGGAACGCAAAAAATCAGACCGCCGGGGAACAAGTATCAGAATATCACCGGCTTTTAATGGCCGCTGCCCTGGTTGCGGGGGGCGACCAATCTGATGCGTAATCCACTCCCCCAACGTTTCTGCTAACCGTTGAGGCGCACTCCTTTGTCCTGTATTTTTCTCTGGGGCCTGCCAAGGATTTATCCCTTCCTGATCACCCTCTTCTGTTGGAGTGAGGGGCCAAATCTCAACCTTTCCTCCTTGATCGGATCGTGCAGACACATGTGAGGAAAGGCTTTTCTGTCCGTCTTCCAATAAGCCATAAGAGGCTTGTGAATGACTAAAAACAGCATCCACAAAATCCAAAATAGGTTGGACAGAGCGAAAAGACACGTTCAATTCTGGATCTTGCCAAGGCAACAAAGCATTCTGAACACGGCGCGCAAATTCAGCACGCCAATAATGAAACTGCTCGGGTTCGGCGCCCTGAAAGCCAAAAATAGACTGCTTATAATCGCCCACAGCAAAAACCGTTCGTGGCCTTAAAGTCTTTTCCTGCGCTCCATCTCCAGCAAAGAATTCCGACGTTAACGCCCCGGCAATTTCCCATTGCAAGCGCGAATTATCCTGCACTTCATCCAGCAATAAATGATCAATCCCCCCATCAAGCTTATAAAGAACCCATGCCGCCCCCGGAGCTTCCAACAGATTACGCGTTTCCTGAATAAGATCATTATAATCCACTAACCCGCGTGATGATTTTCCTTCTTTAAACGCTTGTAAAATAGGGGAAGATAACGTCATTAACGCCTTGTTCATCTCCACCAGAACAACGCTGCGTATACTCTCTTTTAAATCCAGAATACGCTGCCCTTCCTCCTCTAATAAGGAAATTACATTGGGGACAATTTCGGCATTCTTTTTACTGATAATTTTTCCAGCAAAAGTCCGTATTTCTCCCTTTTGCGACAAAAGACAACCCGCCCAAACATTCGGATCCCTCTGCTCTGTTGGCGTCCCCAACCAATTCAACATGGCCTCAATCTGCTTACGCGCTGTAACAGAGGCCATTTCTACAATTTGTTGTAAATCTTTACGTATATCTTCTTCTTTAGGAGGACGGCACATTAATGGTAACAGATCAGCCGTAGCAGCTTGCCCTGCCTGTAATATGTCCTGATACGCTTTCAAAACGCTTTGTGGCATAACCTGCCACCGTTTCATTAAGCCATGCAGCCGGCTTTCTTCCTTCTGAAGCGCATTCACACGCTGAAAAAACTTATCAAAACTTACAACACCGGCTACCTCCGCCACGACTTGCGGCACCTTAGCCAACTCACCTTCAATCGCTTCACGAAGAGCTATGGCTGCGTCCGTATCTTCCATCAACTTAAAATAAGGATCCACGGAAGCTTCAACGGGAAAGCGTCTTAAAAGAGACTGACAAAAAGCATGGATCGTCTCTATCCGTAAACCGCCGGGCAAATCGAGAACTTTAAGAAACAACGAACGCGCAGCTTGTCGGGTTTGCTCATAATTCGGAACGTGTAGCCTCTCCAGCTCTTGTCCCAAACGCTCATCAGATAACGAAACCCATTCACCTAGTTTTGTTTGTAACCGATTTGCCATCTCTGCAGCAGCAGCTTTGGTATATGTTAAACACAAAATCCTCGCAGGATTAGCGCCTTCAACCAACATCATTGCCCCGTCATCTGGTCGAGGCATTTCAATGGGCAACATCAAGCGCAACAGCCGATCAATCAGAAGTTTTGTTTTACCAGAGCCCGCAGAAGCAGACACAAAAGCCGAGACCAAAGGATCAGACGCGCGTAACTGTGCCTGATCAGCTTTTTCACGGGCTGAATAAACAGATGTTCTCTCATTCGCGCTTGGATTGTGGCTCATCCTTCATTTCCTTCCGCATAAGCCGCCCGCCATTCATAGACACGCGCTAATTGCGCATAATCTGTGTACCGCGGAATATAATGAGCCCATGGTTGAGAACGATAAGCTTGATTGAGATCATCATACGCATTCACGAGGCTGCGCAAATTTTCTAGCGCGTCCTTAATAAGGTCTTCAGCACTCCGTTTTGCTCGACTACCTGGAACCTCTTTTTCTTCTCCAGATTTATTATTTCCCGTCAGGTGCCAGTAGAGAAGACGGGTCGTTGAAAGGGATGGAATGTCTTTAAAGCCTCCTTGAGCTAAAAGAGCACCTTCCAAAACCAACTGAACAGACCACCCTCCCTCTACCTTTGCCCCCGTCGGAGGTTGTCCAGTTTTATAATCCAGAATGGTTGCCAAACCATCATCTGCAACATCAATCCGGTCTGCACGCCCTGTTAATTTGAAGGGGGCATAATCTGCTTGTAAAATATAAGAAGCACTGGCTTCGATATAGCGTTGAACTATCTTTCTCTCTTCACGATGCGCCTGTTCTTGCTGGACAACCCAATCCGCAATCCGATCCAAACGCGGCCTCCACCAATTTAGTCGTGCAGGATGAAGATTCAGTTTTTTCAATTCTTCAAAGAAAATCTCTTTTAACTTCTGATCAATATTCTCAGGCCATGTATGCGGATAGCGCTTAAAAATACGTTCCATCCCTGCATGCACAATTATTCCAAAATCTACATGCTCGGCTCCTTCTTCCAGAGGGTCCAAAGCACGTAATTTCAAAATATGTTTAGCATATATCTCATACGGATCCTGCATCCACCGTTCAATTTCTGTAATACTTAACCGTCTTGGCCTTAACGCTACAGGGGGCCGCGGCTCAGGCGGAGAGATGGTTTCCGCCCCATCTAAAGGCTGATCCATCTTGCGTTGCCAAGATAATGCCGGATGAATAGGAAGCTTTTGTCCTCTTCCTCCCAAGAATGCATTTAACCGTACCATCCAACGTGCAGGTACGCCCGGCGAGCCATCGCGTCGTGCAGCATTCGAAAAAACAACTTCCTTGGCTGACAAGACCTTGGAAAGGAAATCATGCGCACTAATCCCCGTTTGGCGCTCGGGAGATGGCAGCCCAACTTTTGTACGCATAGGACGGCTTAACCATGGCCCCGGATCGGTTGCAGGAGGCCAGATCGTCTCATTCAACCCACCTAAAACGACAACATCAAAGGTCAATAACCGTGATTCCAAAACACCCAAAATAGAAACCCGGGGATGCGCTAGTTCCACTCCGCCCCTATGGGAACGAAATCCTGTTAAGGTTTGACCAGACATAGACGTGTTTAAAAAAGAATCCAGATGTCCCAATTTTTGAGAGGGCAAGAGAGCTGTATGTTGAATCAGCGCCGCCAAATGCCGGGATAAAAGCTCTCCATCCTCTCCTGCCCACAACCTTTCACCAGGGTGTCGCTCTTCTTCTACTGATGCTGTTAACTCATCCTCTCTTGCCGCTAACATTTCAGCCGTTTTAACCAAGGCTTCTAACAAATCAGGTAAAGGGACAGCTTCAGAAAGGGTTAAAAGTGGCTCAAACGCTTTTTCAATACGATCAATAAACTCTTCAGGCCCTTCTGGAACATCAGGCAAATCCGCTGAAGAGCTTTCATCATTATAGACTTCTTGTCGCGTTCTATGGCGCTCATGAAGCTCTTCCAACCGCGCTCGTAACCCCGCAATTCCCGGAGCAGGAGCAGGCCCTCTCAAAAGAAGCCGCTCTAACTGCCGTGCAGAAGCATGACAATCTCCCGGGGTGCGCCCCAAAGAGGCCAAGGGATGCTTTAAAACCGCTAAAAGCGCTACAGGGGAAAGCTTTGCTTCTGCAGCCATAGCTATAAGGCGCAGGAAAATAGCAACAGGTGTCTGAGCCAATGCTTCGCCTGCGCTATCATCCACATGAATACCAAAGCGCAAAAGCTCAACTCCTACACGCCGGGCCAACGCACGATCGGGCGTTACGAGCGCACATGTTTTACCCGGAACGGAGACTGTATTACGCAAAATAAGAGCAATGGCTTGCGCTTCCTGTTGCTGATCTTCTGCAGGAAGCACAGACAAGCCCGTTATGTCATGAGGGCGTAAATCCTGCCCCCACACCGCTATTGCCTGCTCTGGCAACATAACTTTTTGAAATAAAGCTTCTCGTTTATCCCCTCGGCCACTTCTCCATTCCACAAGTTCTGAACGCTCTGCCTCTAAGGCATTCAAAATCTCTCTTAACCCGGCTTGAGGATGTGCAGGTGGTAAATTTTCCCAAACCTCGTCCGGCAACCCCAAATCGACCCCAGGAAGTAAAATTTTACCTTGAGGCAAGTTCAAAACAGCTTTCAAAACATCTGAAACAGCCGCGGATCCATCAGCAAATCCAATTGCCCAGACAGGTGTTTCTGGAGGGGTATGGCTCCAGCTTCTTGCTTGCTCTTGAAACCGGGCGACCTGTCGTGCAATCGGATTTGATACTCCTTCTTCTTGCAGCCATTGAGGCCAAATCTCTGTAATAATTTCTAAAAACTGTAACGTCTGCTGCCAATGGGCTGAAAATTGCTCGTCCACTGCGTTTGGAAGGCTGTTAGATAAATCAACACCACTCCGCTCCGCTTCATCCATTAAATCAGCCAAGGCCTTCGCCAATGGCCAAGCCCGATCAATCCCTTTTGTACGATCTAATCCCTGACTGACAATTGGGGTCTGCAAAATAAGTAAGGAGAGTGTGGCAAGGCGTCTCTGAGGCTCAACAGAGGGAGGAAGGTCCGCATCCCCACCTCCCCAAGCTTCCTCATCAATATCATTTATAGCCACAATACGAGGCAACAATGCTGCCTCACCATCAAGGACACGTAAAAAAGCTTCGATCAATGCTCGACCGGCACGGCGGCTGGGAACCAAGAGTAGTCCGGGCCCTCCCTTATCTTTTCCAACCGGATCAGTTTGTTTTAACCATTCCGTGGCAACCCGCTCCAAAAATGGCTCAGAGGGAGCAATGGTAATGAGCTTACTCACAAAGGCAGTCCGTCCAATCGCTCTTTTGGCCAACCTTGCACATCAACAATTCTTTGCTCCTCTGAAGTGTCGTCATAATTAAACACCAGATGAAGCGCATCGTGCGGAAGCATATCCTCCGCCCTTTCAGGCCATTCCACTAACATAATACCTGAACAAGCATCGTCCCATGCCAACTCATATAAGGCATCAGGCCCATCTAAACGCCATAAATCATAATGATAAGCAGGCCCAACTGGAGTATCGTACGGTTGAACCAAGGCAAAGCTAGGGCTTGGAACTTCCATAGAAGGATCTCGACAGAGGTGTCGTAAAAAAGCACGGGAGAATGTACTTTTTCCAGTTCCTAGAGCCCCAGACAAAGCAAAGCTGTCCCCTAAGCGACAGCGTTCAGCCAAAAAAGAGGCCAGTGACTCGGTCGCTGCTTGGTCTTTTAAATAAATGCGCATAGTCCATATGTTATGCGCTCTTTAAAGACCAGAAAGAACCTTTTTCTCATATTCTAAATCAAAAAATTATATACGCTCCATCTGATTATGCGCAGCAGACCAACGCGAGAAATTCTTGCGGGCATCTTTTACAAAAGCAGATTTGCGGATTGCCGTCATGAACAGCTTTTGAAGTAATTTGCCGACACTTCGTTCTGGTCTTAAAATTTGAATTAACAAAACAACACGTTGTTCGTCCGTGTTATTTTTAACCCAATGCTCATATGTATCATCAAACAGGATACAACGATCATTCTCCCACTCGATCTTCTGCCCATCTACATTAATCCAACATTCTTCACGTTTTCGAGGAACGGAGACTCCAAGATGGCAGGTCAATAAACCTTTGGTCACTCCAAAATGAGGTGGAATCTCTGCCCCAGGATCCAAAATAGAGAAAAATGCTGAATTTAAATTAGGGATACGAGATGCTAAAGCCGCCGTAAAAGGCGCCTTGGCGCAATTCTCTGCAACACGAAAACCATATCCATATAAGAAAAAAGATTTCCATCGTTGATCATCAGCAATTCGCGCATGGTCTGGAGAAATCTCTTTCAAAGGGGGAGCAACATCCCTTTCTTGATTTAATCTCTCCCATTCCTGCCTGATCTGAGGACCATGTTGCTCCAATGACTTCACCCAAGGCAAATCATAAGGATCCAAAACTGGCTCATTTGGAAAAAGGGAATAATGTGCCAGAATACGATTAAAAACCGGCCGAAGATACTTCCCGATCCGAATCAATAATGGTCTACGAGCATTTTTTGTCATCGTGAGGTTATCTATATTCAGTTGTCATAATACTTTAAGTATTTCTAAAATCCCTTCTTCAAATGTCAAGAAGTTCGCTTTAGATATTTAAATATATAGTACATATCTTGAATTTTTATTTTGCTGCATATCAAATTAAATATGCATTCGGTTTCGTTATTTTTTACTATTTTAACACAACCAATTGTCTGTTCCCCCTCAATCCGGCATGTAGGCCTCACACGATATAGACTGAGTTAGGATAGACCATGTCACAGCATACCCCGATCGGCCTAAAGAATGAGACACAAATCATTAAGGCACTCACTCATTCGGGTAACTTCCATGCTGATGAAACCATGGGTTATGTTATTTTGCATTATGCCTGCTCTCCTCAGGGAGATTTGCGCAAACGCATTCTCTCAAGCCACATTGACGGGGATCGCCTAACCTTTACACGCTCACGCTCCCCACAGGTGATTGAAAAAGCAGATATCGTTTTTGACGTAGGCGGTATTTATAACCCGGCAGAAGGCCGTTACGATCATCACATGCGCAATAAGCCCATTCGCGACAATGGCATTCCTTATAGTGCAGCTGGTTTGTTGTGGAAAGATTATGGCCTCACGGCCGTACGTAACCTTGTCCAAACTCCAGTGGATGAAGAAACCATTCTTCAAATTTGGGAAGCTATAGACCAATCCCTGATTACTCCCATCGATCAAGACGACAACGGTGTCGCTAAAATGGGAAAACTTTCTCTCGCTGATATTGTCTCTGCCTGTAGTCCCCCTTGGGATACGGCTGAACTTTATGGGGAAGACGAAGCTCTAAAAAAAGAAAACCTTGGTTTTGCCAATGCCGCTACAGCCGTGGCCGCACATTTAGTAAACACAGTCGATCGGATTAGAGCCAGCCTCAAAGCCACTAACCGCGTTATCGAAGCTTACCAACAAGCTGAAGACAAAAGAATCCTTATTATGGATACTGGGATGCCAACAGCAAAAGTCATCTTTGACCGTGACCTCCCTGTTGTATACGTCGTCTCCCCTTCAGGTAAACAATGGAATGTTAAAGCTATCCCTCCAACCAAAGGAGATTTTGGACAGCGTGTTCCCCTCCCCGAATCATGGGCTGGATTAGAAAGGAACGAATTAGCACGCATATCCGGTGTTAAAGATGCCGTTTTTGCGCATCCCGCACGCTTTATTTGTGGAGCAGAAAGCAAAGAAGGAGCCATTCGTATGGCACAGCTTTCCTTGCAGATATTTGATACTTTAAAAGGTAAAAAATAACCCGACCACCTTCCTTGTGTTATGTTATAAAAAACACAAAGATCTCACGACTAACTGTGCAAGATATCTGTAATGACGACATCACCCCAGACCCTATCAACGGACATCGCTATCGTAGGTGCAGGTCCAACAGCTCTTTTCGCCGCATTTCAATGTGGAATGCTCAAGCTCAAGAGCATCTTAATCGATGCTCTTGATAGTGTTGGCGGTCAATGTACAGCCCTTTATCCTGAAAAGCCTATTTACGATATACCCGCACATCCCGCTATCGAAGGTGGTGCTTTGATCGCAGCCCTTGAGGCCCAAATTGCACCCTTTGATGTCCCGCGCCTTTTAGGTTCCCGGGTGGAAAAACTAACCGGCCATCGGGGGGATTTCCAACTCACCACAGCACGTGGCGATATTATTCATGCGAAAGCAGTCATTATTGCTGCGGGCGCAGGGGCTTTTGGTCCCAACCGCCCTCCGTTACAAGGATTAGAAGAATATGAACAAACGGGGGCTATTCAGTATTACGTTAAAAAACGATCTGATTTTGCCGGGAAACGCATCGTTATTGCAGGTGGAGGAGATTCTGCTCTGGATTGGGCTTTATCTTTAAGTGACATCGCAGAACATATCTATCTCCTCCATCGTCGCGACCGGTTCCGCGGGGCTCCAGAAACACTTTCTCGTATTGAATCTCAAATACAAAAAGGCCGCATTGAGAAAGTCGTCCCGTACCAACTTCACGCTCTTCATGGTTCAGGCGGGGCATTATCCCACGTCGAAGTGTCAACGCTTAGTGGAGAAACACGAAACCTCGAAGCAGATACTCTTCTGCCATTTTACGGGCTTTCCACTGATCTTGGGCCAATTGCTTTATGGGGTATAAATACCCATCGTAGCACCGTACCCGTTACCCCGGCCACTCTTGAAACGAATATTCCCGGTGTCTTTGCGATTGGTGACATCGCCACTTATCCCGGAAAACTAAAATTAATTCTTCAAGGTTTTTCTGAGGCAGCAATGGCCGTACATGCCTCGCACGCCATCATTCACCCCGATACAGCCCTTCATTTTGAGTATTCTACGAGCAAAGGCGTCCCCGGATAACGGATAGGGCTGGACAAGCCTTTCTATCAGTGTTCCTCTTCTAAGAAGAAAATTGTTTTATATTATTTCAAGGGTCGCAGAGCTGATATGAAAGTCATTGTCATGGGCGCCGGCGTTATCGGCGTTACAACCGCGTGGTACCTTGCTCAAGAAGGGCACGAAGTTGAGGTTATAGACCGTCAGCCGGGCGTTGGTCTTGAAACCTCTTTTGCCAATGCTGGTCAGGTCTCGCCAGGTTATTCTACCCCTTGGGCCGTCCCTGGGTTGCCGCTAAAAGTGGCTAAATGGATGATGTTCAGCCGACACAGTCCTTTGGTTATCCGCCCACGTATTGACCAAGCCATGTTCACCTTTATGGGAGAACTGTTAGCAAACTGTACTCATAAAGCATACGATATCAATAAAGGCCGTATGCTCCGTATTGCAGAATATGCCCGAGACAAGCTTGATTCTCTTCGTGATGAAACAGGCATTACTTACGACGGAGACCAAAAAGGTCTCATTCAGCTTTTTCGTACAGATGCGCAAGTAGAGCACGCTGCTGACGATATGCGCCTTTTAGCCGAAAGCGGTGTTGAGCATCAGCTCCTGAATGTTGATGAAATCATTCAATATGAGCCGGGTCTTGCCCATGCTCGTCATCGCTTACGTGGCGGCTTAAGGCTTCCAGGCGATCAAACAGGGGATGCACATATCTTCACACGCCGCCTTGCAGAGCTCGCGGCAGAAAAAGGAGTTAAATTCCATTTTCGTACGCAAGTAGAAGCGATCGAAGCCACAAACGATTCTATCATCGGCATCCGCACCAATACTGGTCGCTTTACCGCAGACCGTTACGTCCTTGCTTTAGGAAGTTATTCCCCACGCTTTTTAAAGCCGCTTGAACTAAAAATGCCAATATACCCTGTCAAAGGATACTCTTTGACATTACCCATCACCGATGAGAAGCGTGCCCCAACCTCCACCGTGAACGATGAAACCTATAAAATCGCTATCACACGCCTTGGAGACCGTATCCGTATTGGCGGAACAGCAGAACTTAACGGCTTTAGTTTACGCCTCAGCAAAGACCGCCGCAAAACTTTGGAGCTTTCTTTCAAAGAAATGTATGGCGGAGGGGATCTCTCATCCGCCACATATTGGACAGGTTTACGCCCTTGTACACCTGATGGAACCCCTATCGTTGGTCCATCCCCACGGTATAAAAACATGTGGCTTAATACAGGGCATGGAACTCTAGGTTGGACCATGGCTGCGGGATCTGGGAAAATTATTGCCGACCAAATCTCAGATCGACAGACCGAAATTCCTTCTTTGGATTTATCACTCGATCGCTATCTATAAAGCTTACAAATCTTGATGAACTCCTGTTCAGTTGCAGGAGTTCATCTCGCATGGTTTAGCCGCCAACAACATCTTGCAAATCAAGCAGGACTTTAGAAGATGTTGTTCGATCAAGAGCTGTATCAAATGCATCTTGAAATTTCCCTAATGGAAAACAATGCGTAATTAAGCCTTCTGCTATCCAAGGTTTTTCACTTAAAACTCTCAAAGCCTCACTAAATTCACGATCAAAACGAAATGTTCCACGATAATCGATTTCTCGCGCTATAATTTGACCAATCGGAGCTGGTACATCACCTGGTGGGAAAATCCCAACCTGTACTAAAATTCCACCTTTTTGTGTCCGTGCGATTGCCTCTTTTAATGCTGAGGCCACACCAGTCACTTCAAAAACGATATCATATTCATCCTGATGGGTAACTTTAGACGTATTAATTGTCTGTGTTGCTCCAAGGTGAGAAGCAATATTTAAAGGGAAATCCTGCAAATCTGTGGCCACAACCGATGCGGCCTGATGCTCTGTAAGCCCCGCCACAATAAGAGAACCAATTGGGCCTACTCCCTGCACAAGGATTCGTTTTCCCTTCAAGTTACCTGCACGGGATATCGCATGGAGGGCTACAGAAAGCGGTTCTGCTAAGCATGCATGCTTTAAAGAAAGGCCCTTTGGTAAGGCATGAACCTGTGAACCTTTTACGGTCATTGCAGTCCGAAAACCACCATTTGTATGAGGAAAATGCGCTGCACTTCCAAAGAACTGCATATTCCGACACAGACGCGACAAACCTTTATTACACTCAGCACAATGACCACACGGCAACGCTGGGTGAATCCCGACTTCTTGCCCCACTTTAAAACCAGAAATATGTGATCCTAGAGCAGCAATAACACCTGACACTTCATGGCCTAAAATCATTGGTTCTTTCAAGACAGATGCACCAACTCCTCCATGAAGAAAATAATGCATGTCCGAACCACAGATCCCACCCCACGCAGGACGAATCAACACTTCATCAGGCTGAAGAGTAGCTACCCTCCACTCCTCTAACCGTAAGTCTTTTTCCCTATGGATAACCAATGCTTTAGGTAAAACTTGATCCTGTGACATATAGTATATCTTCTTTAATCATGCGCTTTCTAGGAAGCGAAATATTTTATTTAATAAACCATCTTTACCGATAAAGAAATTTCAAAACCAAATACTCACGCATTCTTTAAAACATCCCCCTCTTTTCTTCCTCTTGTAAAAACTCACTCAACTGGAAGAAGCGAGTTTAACTTTCCCAGCCTTACTCACATCAAAAATAATTTTCCCATCATCACGCAGTGTCATAATATCATCGAAAATATGATCTACTTTTACGTCTTTCATCTGATAAATTTTATACGAGAAAACTGTTTGCATTGTAATGTCGTCCATCCCACTAATATATACGAAAATAGCGAATATATCTCGTTGCCGATCCTCTTCTGTAATTCCATATAATGGGCTCGTTTCATCAATCTCATGCCATATATTACGATAATATTTTAATGTTGGAATAAATTCGTGGTTAACATTTATCTTTGTTGTGGTTGGAGTAACCGCATGATTACTTGTTTTGACAATCTTTAATAAAGTAGCTTCTACATTTAAAGACAGCATTCTATTACTACGTTCATTATGAATTTGAATACCTAAAAACTGCTTCCCATTCTCTTTATATAAAACAATATTATCGCTCATTTTTATCATGGATGTAGCACGCGTAAAACGAGCAAATACTAACCCTGTAACAACGGCGTTAATGAGTACACCAACAAACAACTCAATCGACACCACCGTATGCGCGACAGCTTGTGTCGGCGCCATAAAGCCAAACCCCACGGTCGACATTGTTTCAACACTAAAGAAAAAAAGTGATCCGATACTTGGATTTTTTAAAGATGTTATTTCTTGCCATTCAGGATACAGCAAAACTGCAAAAAACAAACATGCTACAAAATAGAACAGCGCGGTAATGAGCGAAAATCTAATCCATCCTATCGTCATGAAATAATGATACAAATCATTTTTTCTATTCTTTTTTACATTCAACAACTCTATATTATTGAAACTCAAGAAATCTTGATTTTTTTTATTTTCAATACTCACGCTTCTGATCTTCACTACCGTTAATACTCTTCTTATCAACACCACAGTGAAAATATACGAAATATTTATTCCATTCAATGCTCTATCAATATGGGTATCGAACATAAAAAAAGGACCTGCCAAAAGCAGATCCTTTTTCGTCCCTTCTCAGTTACCCAAGAAGGAAGCCTTACTTCTTAGTTAGAAGCAGGTGCTGCATCACTTGATGAAGACTGAGCAGCCTTCTTGTGACCTTTACGGTGGTGCTTTTTGTGACGGTGCTTCTTTGCACGTGGTGCAGAAGAATCAGCAGGAGCTGCTGATGTTGTGTCTGCTGAAGATGCAGGAGCTGCAGCTGGAGCTGAAGCGTCTGGTGCAGCTGCAGCAGGTGCAGGAGCTGCAGGTGCAGCAGCTGGATCAGCAAAAGCAGGAGCCGCAGCTGTTAGAGCAATAGCAGAAACAGCAGCGATGAATGAACGATTGAAAAGACGCATCTGGGAAACGTGCTCCAAGAAACTAAAAAAGAAACAACTGCACATGACAAAGCCATAGCAGCTATGATTCATATTACCATTTGTTTCCGTTCTGGTCGCGCATTAACTTTATGAAATTTGTGCCTATTACGAAAAAATAGCCTCATTCAGCCTTATTTATGACACCTTTTCTTTTCCTCAAAAAAAATGCGAACCGGTTTTCCGATTCGCATTTTTCTATTCTTTGCTAAAAAAGCCTTACGCAGTCTTGGTTTTTGCTGCACGCTTACGTTCGTGCGGATCAAGATAACGCTTGCGGATACGAATAGCAGAAGGTGTTACTTCAACTAATTCATCATCTTCAATATACGCAATTGCTTGTTCAAGGCTCATTTTTCTTGGCGGAATGAGCAAAAGAGCCTCATCTTTACCCGCTGCACGCATGTTTGTTAATTTCTTTTCACGTACAGCATTCACTTCAAGATCATTCTCACGTGAATGCTCACCGAGAATCATCCCTTGGTAAATCTTCTCACCAGCATCAACGAACAATGTTCCACGATCTTGCAAGGAGAACAGAGCATATTGGGTTGTTGCACCATCTTCTGCGGAGATCAAAGAACCATTGCGGCGGCCTTCAATCGTTCCAACATAAGGATGATACCCTTCGAACAGACGGTTCATCAGGCCTGTTCCACGTGTATCTGTCAGGAACTCACCATGATAACCAATCAATCCACGTGATGGGATCAAGAACGTCAAACGAACTTTTCCACCACCTGATGGACGCATGTCCTGCATAACACCTTTACGCAAAGACATTTTTTCAACGACGACACCAGAATATGGCTCGTCAACGTCAATCAGAACTTCTTCGAATGGTTCTTCACGTTCACCTGTTTCTGGATTCTCACGGAACAAGACGCGTGGACGACCAATCGTAAGCTCAAAGCCTTCACGACGCATCGTTTCAATCAAAACGCCAAGCTGAAGCTCACCACGTCCAGCGACTTCAAACGCTTCGCTTTCTGGGCTTTCCGATACCTTAATCGCAACGTTACCTTCTGTTTCCTTAAACAAACGGTCACGAATCTGACGTGAGGTAACCTTCTTCCCTTCACGACCACCCAAAGGACCGTCGTTAATACGGAAAGTCATCGACAAGGTTGGTGGATCAACTGGTGTAGAAGGCAAAGGCGCTTCAACAGAAGGGTCAGCTAGCGTATCTGGAATTGTCGCATCTGATAGCCCTGCTACCGCAACAATGTCACCAGCTTCAGCTTCATCTACAGGCACGCGATCCAAGCCGCGGAACGAAAGCAGCTTCGTTAAACGACCCGTTTCAACAACCGTCCCATCACGACGAAGAACACGCACAGGCATATTAACCTTTGCACGTCCCTGATCGATACGACCTGTCAAAATACGTCCAAGGAAGTTGTCACTCTCAAGAATGGTCGAAACCATCGCAAAAGGTGCATCCTTATCCAGACCTGGAGTTGGAACATGGCGTAAAACCAAGTCAAACAGCGGAGAAAGATCCTTACGAGGGCCATCAATCTCTAAGTCTGCCCAGCCTTGACGGCCAGAAGCATACAGCATTGGGAAATCAAGCTGCTTTTCATCGGCGCCCAATGCAGCAAAAAGATCAAAAATCTCTTCATGCACTTCATCAGGACGTGCATCACCACGGTCAATTTTGTTTACAACCACAATCGGGCGCAAACCACGGGCCAATGCTTTACCCAAAACAAACTTTGTCTGAGGTAATGCACCTTCAGCAGCATCAACCAGAATGATCGCACCATCGACCATGCTTAAAATACGCTCAACTTCTCCACCGAAGTCCGCGTGGCCCGGCGTATCAATAATATTGATACGCGTGTCGTTCCACACAACGGAGGTACATTTAGCAAGGATGGTGATGCCACGCTCACGTTCAAGATCGTTGCTATCCATTGCGCGTTCAGCAACCTGCTGATTTTCACGAAATGAGCCAGATTGCTTGAGAAGCTGATCAACAAGTGTCGTTTTGCCATGATCAACGTGTGCGATGATGGCGATATTACGGAGTTCCATACAGTTCCAGACGGATGTATCAAAAATAGTATTTAGGGCCGTCTTCTGCACTGAATCGAACTATTTTGCAAACTTTGTCGTCATCTTCTTGAAAGAATCATATATGAAGTAACACCTAAAGATGGTCCAACACCTTGAATAAGAAGCCAAATTCTTAGGATAAATGCATGCCAAACCACACAACACCAACAGGCCCTTCCGCGCCGGGAACAGAAGCTCTGAGCCAACTCGGCCGAAATACGGCCGCTGCAAACTCTCCCGAAGAAGCACAATTGGAACGTGTCCCCTCTCCTCATCAGGGGCGGAAATATGTTGTTCGCTTCACTGCCCCTGAGTTCACATCCTTATGCCCCGTAACCGGTCAGCCAGACTTCGCTCATATCGTCATTGACTACATCCCCAGCCAATGGATCGTTGAAAGCAAATCCCTCAAGCTCTTCCTGACAAGCTTTCGTAACCACGGTGCTTTCCATGAAGATTGCTCCGTTACCATCGCAGAACGCCTCATTGAACTACTTGACCCTGAATGGCTTCGTATTGGAGCATATTGGTACCCTCGGGGAGGAATCCCAATCGACGTATTCTGGCAGACTGGCGAACCACCCGCAGGCGTTTGGCTTCCCCCCCAAGATGTCCCCGGTTATCGCGGCCGAGGCTAAATTTTAAATCTATGACGGAAGCAGCAGCCATCGCCCGCTCATCCGAACCCATTACAAAAGAACGACTCCTAACTGATTTCAGGAAGATTGGTCTTTCAACAGGTCAGATTGTTCTGGTTCATGCCTCCATGAGCCGCATGGGATGGGTGTGCGGTGGCGCCCGAACCGTCATCGAATCACTTTTGGAGGCGATTGGACCAAAAGGGACACTCGTCATGCCAGCCCAGTCTTTTGAATATAGTGACCCTGCCTCGTGGTATGATCCTACCCTTCCTGAAGACTGGTGGGATACGATCCGCAATAATATACCCGCCTTTGACCCTCATCTTAGCCCTACACGCAATATGGGTATTATCGCTGAAACTTTTCGGCTTTGGCCCCACACGCTCCGAAGCAACCACCCTCAGGCTTCTTTTACCGCTCAAGGACCGGAGGCTGCGCATATTCTTGCTCACCACCCGTTAGAAGATCCTTTCGGTCTTACGTCTCCTTTAGGGAAACTCTACAAGCTTAACGCCTCTATCCTGATGATCGGCACGCACTGGGATACATGCACCGGACTACATCTCGCAGAGCGAATAGCGTATCCGGAACAAGACAACTTTGAAGATGCAACAGCCATGCTTATTGATGGGCAGCGAAAATGGGTTCATTTCAAAATGCCAAGAACCAATAAAGAGTGCTTTTCTCTCCTCGGCACAAAACTAGATCAACAAACCTTCATCCGACACGGCCATATTGGCTACGCACCTACACGCTTGGTCTCTATGCCAGCCGCAATCGATATGGCCGCAGGTATGTTATAGAAATTATTTCCCTCTATTTACACCAACTCAAATAAGATAAAAACATCAAAAAAATTCCGTAAAATAGCATAATACAATTTATTTCAATGACACCTGCGCTCCACCCTCCTTCTGGTCGAAAAAAACAATCTACAAAAGGGATGCTCAAAGTCATTATCGCTGAGAAAAGAGAAAAATATTTAACACTTTTTTGTTCTCCCAAATAAAAAGAAATGACTATTTTGGAAATCAGAATTAAATAAAACACTCCTTCAAAAGTACGATAATGCCCTCCCTCACTCATCATTGGAATTAGCAACAAAACCGCTGATATCCCTGCAACACTTCCGAATGTAACCCCTGAAACAAGAGCCGAAAAAACAGCGCTATTTAATTGACCACGAATAGGCCCACTTGTTCTTTCTTGCCGTCGACGTGCAGCAAGCCACATCTGATTTCCTGAATAGAATAAAAAAGCTCCCCCAAAAGCCAAAATAGCATACCCTACATGACTAAATATCCCTCCAAAGCTGCCGAAATGCAGAGTGTACATTAACGTTACGAGCATAAAGGCCCATGTTTGGTGACCTGTGACAAAATCACTGGAGATCATTTGGCCTGAATATGGGTCAACTTCCGCATATCCGCCTTCAACACGTCGATTGATCTGATGCCCATCATACTCAACAACACGCACCACAAAACGCGTTCCATGCCGAAGATACACCAACGCATCCGGTGAAAAATCCGGAAATTTTTTCTTCACACTTTCAACAATGACCGTGGGAGGAAGAAAAATTTCAGTCTTAGGTGCTTGCACCGCCACAGAGGGTCTCAGCGTTGATCGCTCCTCCTTCTTTAAATGAACTGGAGGCGTAAACAATATTTTCTCTAAAGCGCCTATTTGCTGGCCAAAAGCAAACCCTAATGCCGTAATGGCAATCAATACATGAAACGGAAAAGACCCAATACCCAATAATGTATGAAAATCCATCCATTGACGTCTTGGCTTGTCTGAAAACTGAAATCCAAACACATTCCGTACAAAAGAAGGCAAAACGATAATTAATCCAGAAATTAAGACAGCACTGTAAAGAAGCACTACACACCCCATAATCAGGCGCCCCCAATCATGATTAAGAGGCAACCCCATGCGCTGATGAAGCATATTTATAAAGTAGATTGCCTGCGATGCCGTCTCTTGTTGCAAGACCAGCTGTCCGTCAGAAGCCAGTCCTGCATATGTCGTTAAACGGGGGCCAAAATCTCGGTTCGCTACCGCCGTCCACATCAAACTCGATGGCTGTGTAAGGGCAGGATGCAAAACCAAGGAAAAATTTACACTTTTGACAAGATAATCTGACTGCGCTTTTTTAAATAGCTCATCCAATTGACTATACTTTACCGGAGATGGATGAGCCTGAAAACGTGCTGCCCATTCAGATAAAGGCTTCTCCAAAATGGTAAAACCACCAGCATAAAAGGCAATAAATAAGAATAAACTCGCAATGATTCCGATTAAACTATGTATATTCCGATAGAGACGGAAAACATCATTGCTGATTTTCATAATAAAAAACTACGCAAACAAAAATATAAAAACCAAATAAAGAGATTCATAATACCCAGTCCCCACCACGCACGGGGAACAGACTGAAACAACACAGAGAACATGATCATGCCAACCCAAAGAGGTGCAAAGAGCCACCTTAGAAGTTGAGAGGATGCTGTTTTAAGTTGTGGATCAGCATGGACAAGCAGTCCTATACTTCCAATCACTCCAACGGTAAATAAGGCTCCCAGAGTCAATCCGACCAAGGCTTTTAACAACCAATTTTCTTCTTCAGCCCCTAATCGCTCCTTGGAAAAAATCACGCCAGTGTCTTTCTACGCTCGAAAAGCGCGACAATTATAGGCCAGCCTATACATGCTAGCATCATCTCCTGCCCCACCATTAAACAGGCCACAACAACCTGAACATGCCAAGACAACATAATAATCGCACTCACGATGGAAGAAGCTGTTAAAACCCCTCCAACAAGAACAGGCATTTTATGAGCAAATACTCTTTGCGAGGGAACGGAAATATACAGGCAAAAGCTGGCGAAAAGACTCAAAGCCATAGAAAGTGCGACATACAACATTGGCTTACCTAACAATCATGAATGACACACTTTGTGTGACGAATATTATAATGATTATCATTCTCAATACAACCTTCTTCTTGACGAGGCTGTCATATTTTACGCAATATCCCCCAGCTTTAATAAAGGTAAGCTCATCGCGATGGAAAATATAAATCCTATACCATATTTTACTTTGTTAGATTATCACCAAGAAACCCTTTATTACGATATAACCAATGAAACCATCGCTCGAAGCAGTGGACTTTTTCCTTCTGAAAATATCCTTCCTATTTACTACGACAGAAAATGTCTTTTCATTATAAAAAATGAGAATTATTTTCCTCTAACCCAGTTTAAAGTTATTCCTATCGATAGCCATAAAGTTGTCCTTCATCATAATGGTTATTTTGGCGCTGCAGAACCCCATACATGGGAGCTCATTTTTAACCGCTCAGAAATAGCTGGGTGGGAAATCTTCGAATGTGTCGAATATACCAAAAACAAATTCTCCGCGTCTTTGTTAGAGCATGCGTGGCTCTCAAAATTCAATTGGCAATTACATTCATCGGATAAGATCCATAAAACCCCAAATGGATTCTATATTTCAGACAAATACTACGACTTCATTGAAAACCAACATAATCTGAAAAAACTTTATACTGACACCACAAACCTTACGCTCTCTCGCGGCCTAATGGTTGATTCATATATCAAATATAACCCCCTCATATATTTTGTCGTTTTTGGAGATGAAGAACAAAAAGAACTCGCACGAGAAAGCATTCGATCCCTCATAAATATAGGGAACTATACAGGCGATATCTGCATCATTACCGACCGTCGTGATATGCACTCCATCATCCCTGATACATTCCCCGGGCAGCTCCATATTATTCATGATCATGCAAGCACGCGCATCGAGATGTGGCGCGCCCGCTATCACATCACAAAGTTTCCGCTTTTCGAGCAGTATCAGCCCATTTTATATCTGGATACGGACATCGTCTGTAACGATACAATTTTCCCTGTGCTTGAAGGGATCTTAACTTCATCCAAAGTTTGCGCTGGAACAGAAAATCATCCCGGCGTCATCATCATTCCTTCACGTTATACAGAAGCAGAATCTGTCGGAAGGTCGTTCTTCGCTCAAGAAGGCCAATATCCTAATATCGAATACGGCTTTAATTCAGGAATTATTGGTATTCCCAACCTTGCAGTCGCACGAACAGCTTTTGAAATGGTTGTAAGGATTATCACTCGTATGATTGTTACCGGCCAGACCGATGGTTGGGTCGATCAGGCTGTACTTAACTACGTAACGTATAAATTAGATTGTATTGATGAAGCGTTCTTGTCTCCACATGTCGCAGTCGGAACAGGGGATAATGTTTATCCCTATGTGACGGCGTCTAAACGCCCTACCCTTATCCATTTTTGGTCCACACACAAACACGAAAGATTACCACGCATCCAAAGCTATATTACAAGCACCATTCAAGAACGCGCAGAACAATAAGGTTACAACGTGCCTTTATTGGCACGTAAAACCTATCTTCCCTTGGAAATATAATAAGGGATCTTGTTCATTCAATTTGATCGAAAGCGGTTTGGCCATAAAGATCGCATGCGATCCACCCTGAAACGTCTCAACCAACTCACAATGCATCTGAACAAGAGCATCCCTGATAAAAGCGGTGCCGTCTTCTGCTCGTTCAACGTTTGGGGAGGAAAACTTATCCCCTTCACGTTTAGCAAAGAGCAAAGCTTCATCTTGATGGTCTTTATTTAAAATACTCAACCCAAAACGCTTTGCTTCTGACACGGCACGGTATGTCGAACTCGAACGATTTAAACAAACCAGAAATAATAATGGGTCTAGGGAAACTGAGCTAAAAGCACTAATCGTTGCCCCTTGCTCTCCTTCACTGCCTTTAGCCGTAACAACTGCGACACCCGTTGCAAACTGCGACATTGCATAACGAAAATCCTGCTCATTCGGTGTCGTCACAAAAACCTCTCTCAACTCAAATAATTTTATGCCGCGTTTTCTTAAAGCCAGACATACTTAAAAAGGCACAGTCATAGCTGTGCCTCTTCCTTAACCAAATTGGTACGACCCGACCAGAAGTCCAGCCCTCTTCTTCTCTTTTTAAAACTTAGCTGTATCTGGATGAGCCCCCATTCGCCCATCCGCTCTGTCCATTTGAGCAATGGCCTGCATATCTTCGCGTGACAACTCAAAATCAAAAATCGAAAAATTCTCTTTCAAACGCTCTTCATTAACAGTTTTAGGAATAACAATTAAATCATTCTGCACATGCCAACGCAAAACAACCTGTGCAGGGGTTTTCTTCACACGTTGAGCAATCCCGACCACGACAGGATTATCCAACACATTCCCTTTCCCTAAAGGACGCCAGGCTTCTGTGTAGATATGATGTTGTGTATTAAACGCTCTGACATCACGTTGCTGAAATGAGGGATGCACCTCAATCTGATTCACCACAGGGGCTACTCCAGTCGCATCCATAATCCGTTTTAAATGATCCGGCTGAAAGTTAGAAACCCCAATAGACTTAACGCGCCCTTCCTTCTTTAACTCAACAAGCGCTTTCCATGTTTCAACATACAGCCCTTGGTCAGGCATCGGCCAATGAATTAAATACAAATCCAAAATAGAGCGCCCTAATAGTTTGGTGCTCTTCTCATACGCTCTCAAAGTTTCATCATACCCCTGAGAATCATTCCAAACCTTGGAGGTCAGAAAAACGTCTGGACGGTCTTTTAAAGCCTCACCAACCGCTTGCTCATTTCGATAGAGATAGGCCGTATCCACCAAGCGATAGCCAATTTCTACCGCTTTACGCACAACCTGAGCGGTCTCGCTCTCAGGCATGCGCCACACACCCAAACCCAATTGAGGCATCTCATGGCCATCATTTAATACAATAACATTCTGCCCCTGTTTCGACAGAGATGAAACAGCCATAATAAATACCTCAAAACAATAATGCAGAGCCAAAGGTTCTATTAATTCAAGAACCTTTGGCTCTGCATTTCTATACCATTATACCAAAATTATGCTGGGTTCGCTTCTTTATACTTCATCAAGGCATACACAGCCCAAATAGCCGCAGGAATCCAACCAATGACAGTAACTTGTAAAATCAGGCAGAGAACACCTGCGAAGGGACGCCCAATCGTAAAGAACAGCAACCACGGAAGAATAATAGCCAACAAAACACGTAGCATAGAAACCCTGCCTTCTAAAAAAGATTAAGGGATAATTATATCAGTACAAAACAAATAACCAATCATCCCTCATATTAATTATCGTTTATGCGATAGCCACCCCCCTTGGAAGCCAGCTCGCATTAATCCGCTACGAACATATTTATTCTTTTTCATAACCTTCCAAACAAAACCATTCCGCCAATTTTCAATCATCAGCAAAATAGGCCCTTGATCGATGCCAAGTTGCTGGTTGGCCACCCAATAGTGACCATCCTTCTGAAAAGACGGATTAAACGAATCTAAAAATCCATACTGATTATAAATACGATCACCGTATTTTTGATGCATTTCACGCAGAGCAGGAATTACAATTTCAGGAGCAAAAGCAATAGACCCTCCTGCAGCCGTAGGAGCAAGAGTTCCATCATCTGAAATATAGTCTAATCCTGCACCACGCGCGGAATAGGACATATAATGCCGCATCTTACCATTATAGGACTGCTTCTCATCCCCCGGACCATCACACGCTGTTAAGCCCCAGATATTGGCTCCATAATCCTTCCAATCTCCAGGATTAGCCATCGCATATGCTCTTTGTGCGTAAACTGCGGCACGACTATTTTGGAAATAGTCCGTGTTATGAGCACGAGAAAAATCATCTTGAATGCCACGAAAATCAATCCACGATTCGCTATATTGGTGCCCAAAAAGAGGTGCGAAGTTCAAGAATTTATATCCCTGAAATTCTCCCCATTGATGAGCGTAAGAATCTGTCCAAGTCTTCCATGTATTTTGCGGCACAGCATTTGTGGGAGAGCCCATTGCCAGAAGATAAATAATCAAACCCTCATTATACCCTTTCCAATCGTTAGAAAGGTAATGATTAGGTGGCGTCCATCCCATGCTAAGGAAAGGATGATTAACACTCATCCAATTCCAATCAATTCGTCTATACAGGCGATCAGCAATCTGTCGAATTTCTTTCTCACGAGCATCATTACGCGTATAAAAAGACTGAGAAAACAAAACGCCACTCATAAAGAGTGCCGTATCAACACTCGATAATTCTGACCAGTCCGCTACGCGTAACCCCGTTTCTTGATCTAAGAAATGATAATAAAACCCTTTATATCCAGCGCTACCCATTGGCCGGTCATTTTGTGGCAGGCTTTCAATAAATTTTAATGTTTTAAGTGTTCTTTCTACTGCCTCGTTACGCGTAATATACCCACGCTCAACACCAATGCCATAAGCCGTTAGCCCAAAACCGACACTCGCAATACTTGCCGCCCCTTTAGGTAAGGGAGCACGATCAGGCACCAACCCTGTTTTGGAGTTTGCCGTATCCCAAAACCATCGAAATGTTTTATACTCCAAATCATTAATAAATTTCTTATCCGCCGCTGAAACCTTCGTGGGCTTCAGAAAGCTCCCCACTTTACGTTCTTGCGCCAATCCAGAATGAGAACCTAATAACATTCCACCAGCTGCAAGACTTAAAAGCATTGCTTTCATTCCAGCTTTAAGTCTTATCTGCGGCATAAAACCCCTTAAACTCAGTAATATTAATACGTGGACTATAGAATATTAGGCCCAAAATCCACATTTGCACGTACACAAAAAAGTTATTATCCCTTTAAATAATTTAATACGGTATCATAATATTATTTTTCTGGTTAAATTGTGTATGCTTTAATGATGAAAGGTTCCCATTTCTAGGAACCTGATTTTTATAAAATCAATTACCACGTTTTGAAACAGAGATTTGTTCAGCCTGATCACGCAGTGTTTTCGAAAGTGAAATCGAAGACTGAACAATAAAAAGTGCCGATAGCCCCAAATATGCGCGTAACCAACTTTGCATTGGCATGTAAAGGACGGCAGCCGCCATCGAAAAAATAGATATAAAAAAACATATCCAAGTAAACATGATCCAGCTTGAAGAATTTGTTACTGCGTTATTTGTACTCATTTTCATACCTTCTTTTTTTTGAACAATGTTCATTAAATAGAGAAATATCCTTCCCGTCAAGAAAGAAATGAACACCGTTCAAAAAAATTGCTTCGGAAGAATTTTTCTGGCACTCCAAAGCTTCATTTAAAAAGGAATCCCCCATGGGCCGTAAAGGACGAGATCCCAACGAACTTAAATTACTCATCACAGACGCCGCAGAAAGCATCATCACAGAACAGGGTCTTAAAGCCTGTACAGCACGCGCCATTACCTCCCGCGCAAAATGCGCCTTAGGGTCTTTAAGTTACCTTTTTAATGGTCTCGAAGCGGTTATTCTGGCTGTAAATGCGCGTACCCTACAAGAAATGGGCGCATATATGTTTAAACAAGCGGAATCTATTCACCATAAAACGACTCAAAACCGTTTAGAAGCGCTTGCTCTTGCTTATTTTCGATATGCACGTGATCATTTAAATCGTTGGGATGCCCTTTTTGCTCTTCGGCTAGAAGCACATGAAGAACTTCCTCCTGATTATCTTTCATTAAGAGATAACTTAATTACACGCATCACTACTCTTTTTTCCTCGGATCTAAAAACTACCCTCCCTCCAGATGAAGCTGCAATACTTGCACGAACCATGTATGAAGCTGTGCATGGGATTGTTATTCTTGGGCTTGATCGGCGCTTAGGTGGAAGCCATGATGACGTCGAATACAGAATAAAGACCCTCATTCAACGCATTGTTTAAATTCATAAAAAAAGCGCCCAAGGTAGGGCGCTTCTTATATCCCTTCATTTAAAGACGTTTTTTAATCGTCCTTTTTTTCGATTTTGATTTCCTCTTGAGCTTCACCTTGTTTATTTTCTTTTTTCACGAGGCTTTCCAAAGCAGGAATCTCAAGTGTCCTTGTCGGGAACGGCATATCAATGCCATGCTCTTCAAAATATTTCTTCATACGACGATAAAACTGGCGTTGCACAGGCCAACGACCATCTGGCGTTGTGGGCAACGTTCCTTTTACCGTCACAGAAGAATCATTTAATGAATCAACCCCACCTAATTGGAAGTCATCAATAATCAAGTGTTTAAAGTCCGGGTCTTCGCGTAATCCCGCAGTAATATCTCTAAACGCTTGAACAACAGCATCTGTATCTACTGAATACCCGACTTCAGCAACGATAAGCGCTCTTGCAAAATCACGGTTATAATTAACAATCTGGCTCAAAGAACTAAACGGAAAGATATTGATAGACCCGTCATTCGCACGAACATGAACCGTCCGCAAAGAGAGCTTATCAATCACGCCATAAGTTCCATTCAGCGTAACAGCATCTCCAACTGTCAGCGCGTTTTCCATCAACAAGAAAATACCACTAATAAAGTCCTGAACGAGTTTCTGAGATCCAAAACCCAAGGCTACACCAAAAATCGAAGCACTCGCCAATAGGGGAGCTGTATTAATCCCTAACTCCGAAAGTACTGTTAACCCAATAATCACAATAAGAATCGTCATCAAAATGATGCGGAACATTGGGTGCAATGTGCGCAAGCGCGC
The DNA here is from genome assembly GCF_006542355.1 of Swingsia samuiensis. Taxonomy (NCBI): domain Bacteria; kingdom Pseudomonadati; phylum Pseudomonadota; class Alphaproteobacteria; order Acetobacterales; family Acetobacteraceae; genus Swingsia; species Swingsia samuiensis. The sequence goes on from NZ_CP038141.1 coordinate 678,477, forward strand.
CACACGAGCGAACCCATCTGGTTCTTTCTTTATTTTCTCAACATGCCGCTCAATAAATATATTGGCTGCCTCCCAAACGATCATTCCCAGAATAACAGCAACAACAATCGTTGAAAGCGATGATAAAAGATGGATACCAATACTTCCATGCCCCAGCAGTTCCTTAACAGGAACTCCCCAAGCAATAGAAAAAACAACAACAGAGACAACGCCCATCACAAAAGAAACAGCACGACGGACTGCTGGACGATACCGTGAGAGCCTTTCTTTTGATTCATCATTAAGATCTAGCCAAATAGGAACAGCTTTAAATAAACGTTCCAAGCAGCCATAGGCCATAATACTCAGCAAGCGGATAATAATAACAGCAACACACGTCCACAAAAATAATGCTGCTATTTGCTCATACCCACCTCGGATCTCAGCGGCCCAAACAAGCCACAAGCCCAAATCAAAAAACAGGGCAGCAACCCACCAGAAATGACCCAAAAAGCGGATCAGCCCACTAAAGCGGCTGTGATCAGCAATACGGTTACACGCTTTTGATATAGGTCTACGAGCTTGCAAAATCATAACTGCAATCATGACATGCAATACGAGTGCCATGATTTTACCAAAGGCAATCACAACATTATCTGGCATCCCAAAAGTAGAGAATACAGACAATATGGAGTAACAAGTTCCAAAGGTAATCGCTAAACGACGAAGCCACACAAACCAAAAGCGAGCACCAGTATCCCCGACCATAGCCAAACGCAGCCATACTTGATCCGGGGAAAAAATGGCTCGCATCAAAGCAACAAAACCAAATGCTGCCACCCCACCAATCCAGGCGATGGCATCAAGTGCTTCTATCGTGTGCACATCACCATTTACATCGAAGGTTTGTATCAACAATGCCACAATTGGAAACAGGGCTATTGGGATAAGGTCTAAAATGAAACATCCCAGTGAAAATGGCAATCGAGAGAGTGCGAGCATTAACCGCACTAAAGATCCCTGATGCCGGAGCCGATCTGCCTGCTCTTGCTCAACGCGTTCTAAGCGCTCTGCTTCGGTTTCTACCTTTTCAGATGGCTGCTCTTTTTTAAGTAACTCATCATTTTGTTTCTCTTGAACTACATCCTGCTTTTCTTGCTCAAGGTCATCTTGTGCATCTTTTTTTACATCTTGCATCTTGCGATGCTCAGACAGCTCCTTGCGCAAATTATTTTGACGCGCCTTGTTTTCAATAATCTGCTTTGGACGTCGCAGCACAAGTTTCAAAAGAAAAGACGCTACCCCTCCTCCAACGACCAAAATTCCTATTCTGATCAAGATCTTAATTATTTCATTCTGAGCATCAGGAGTATCACGAACATATAGTAACCAAGGCCCTAAGGAACGAAAATTACCAATCGTTTTAATCAGAATCTGGCCTTCATGTTGAACGGTCTTGCCACCGACAACAAGGCTGCTTAATAACGCCTCACCCAAGTTCTGCTTAGCAGGTGCAGCACCCGGTGTAGCTTTTTTACCCGGGGCCAGCCCTTGCTGCTGGGCGGCACTAAGATTCTTTAATGTGGTAATAAATTCTTGGCGCTTCTTGTCATTATCTAAAACACCCAATAATTGCTGGGTCTGATCAGACGTTAAGCGTGGCGCTTGCTGAACACTTTTATGAGAATTATCGGCAGATACGTCCGCAAAACCTTTTTGAGGCACAGCCAATAAGCATAAACAAAGAAAAGCGAGCATAGCAGGAAAAATACTTCTTCTTTGCGATTGGTCGCTTTTGAAAACTTCTTGTTTTTCTCGAATAAGGCGAGAGCCCCAATTACGCTGCATTCCACATCTCCCCGAAGTATCCTACTTCAAATTGAATCATACCAAAATTGAACAAATATATAGTTTAACCGATACGCACGAAGCAGGACCTTGTTCCACATCGGTCACACGAAGTTAAATTTGCTTCTACGTGAGAAGCTTCATTATGCGCGTAAATATGCTAGAATAGCGGCTGTCGCTTCAGCCACTTTTCCTTCGTTAGAAGAAAAATCAAACGTATCTGCGATATATTCATATTGATCTTTTAAATATTTACTATGGTCTTCAAATGATCGATCTAGCTCGTGTGATAAATTATTTATATTCTCAATAACATTACCCAATTTCCAGAAACGATAATTCTTATCTTCTTCCCATTTTACATGATGAGCATTCAAAAACAGTGCAGGTCGCGGCTTAATCATAAACTCAGCAATCTGGCTGCTCACATCCCCCAAATAAAGATCAGAGTTCATCGTATAACTCATATCTATACTTTTCTGACTTCCTGGATCAATCAGAATATGCGGGTGTCCCGTGTATTGACTAATCAACCTCTCACCTTCTTTTCTTTGGTTATCAAAAAGACGGTAGTGAGGTGCAAAAATTAAATTATATTTATCCTGCTGAGCGAAGAACTGAATGATTTTTTCACCCAAAGCCGGCCATGATGACAATTTGCTTTTAAAATGCGGATTATATAAAATTGTTGGCCTATCATTATTGAAAAATTTTTCCCTTTGACATTCCATTTTCTTAACAATGTCAAACTTGGGATACACCCCTCGGTAATATTGCCCCGGCTTAATTGCGTTTTGTTCTAAAAGACGCTTTTCGACCTTTTCTCCTGAGATCAATACAAAATCAAACAAAGCAGTATCGCGCGCAAAGCCAATAGCTCGATCACCAGCCCCGTGCCTCGTCCAGATAAGCTTCGGTTTTTTAACACCCATACGCTTAAGATAGAGGGTTGTTCTTTCAGGAACTACAATCGCATTAAACCCCTGAAAATACCTTCTATTTAATAAGAGTGTTGTTAATTTCTCAAAAACTCCTGTTCCTTTCTGATCTATTACTCGGCGCAAGAGTTCAGGCATTGTGAATAATTTATATTTTACAGGGCATTCAGGATAAAAAGAGCCTAAAAATTGAGCATATTCAAGGTGCTTTTGCGTCATACACGCAATATGAATATCAACATCTGGATAATGAGCAGCCATCTCCATCGCAATTGGAAATGAATGTAACATCTGATGGGGTTGAGCAATGTAAGAAAAAAGAACTTTCATTGCCCTTATATAACTGGAAGATTTTTTAAAAAAAAGTGTTGGGCTATGAGTTTATAGCTAAGATTATTTCTTTTTTGTAATGCAAATTTTTCTTTACAAAACTAAGCCAAATAAAAAATACACAAAAAATCATCTTTACCCAGAATGAGGATAAACCTCATTCCTTATAGGTAAAGATAACTCTCACCTTCCTTAATATACGAACTCTAACTGACCAAGGAATGTTCGACCGGTAGATGGTGTCGCACGGTTAGCGAACAAGTTCTGATAATTGACCCGATTAGCCAAGTTATAACCATTCATTGACACCTTCCAATGCTGGTTAAAGTGATGCGAAATCACGGCATCAAAATCAAGATTAGCTGGTGCACGCATTGTATTAGCAACGTCTAGCCAAACATGTTGGCGCCATGTCACACCGCCACCGAAGGAAACGTTATAAACCTTGTTCGGAAACGCACTATAAACAGACCATAGCGTTGCCTGATTATGAGGCACATTCTGTATATTCTTACCCGTTGCTCCAGGCGTTGAAGAAGAGCGTGTCGAACTGTCATAAAGCGCATAGGTTGCCGTTACGTTCCAGCCCGGAAGGATTACCCCCCCAGCCGACAACTCGAGCCCTTGGTTCCGTTGTGTATCTGAAGAACCTGTTACACTTTGATCATTCGGATCCTGATACAGCGCATTCCCTTTATCCAAACGGAACAAAGATGCCGTAAAACCCATCCGATCATGAAACAAACTATATTTTGCTCCAATTTCATATAATTGAGATTTTTCTGGGCTTGCGAAGGAATTGGTGCCCGGACGGATAGGTACCGATCCATTTGTAACATACATACCCATTGGGGTCGTAGAGCTTGCCCATGTAAAGTAATATGTTTGATGTTCGTCCGGCGTTGCAATCAAACTTACATTGGGATTAAAGACATTAGAGACATCATGGAAATGTTTGTCAGGATATTTTGAAAGATCTCCTCCCTTAACATTATAACTTGTTTGCCAACGATCCCAACGGAAGCCGCCTTTAACAGACAACCACTTTACGAGCCAAATCTGATCGTAAAAGAACATGCCGGTATCAAACCCATATCCATTACTATTGGACTTCGCACCAATCCCCGGCAAATTCACCAGACCGCTAGGATTTTGCTGCCCATAAACCAAATTTAGATTTCCCACATTGGGGTTGGGATTCACCAAGCTTGCATAAGGGGTAGCCTTTAAATAGGTCTTTTGTGCCCGAACATCACTTACACGCTCCAAATCAAAGCCTGTAACAACCTGATGTCTTAAAAAGCCCGTTTTGAAGTCCGCAACCATCGACCCCACATTTTGTACGGACCAACTTCTTTGTTCGTAAGGAAGCGGAGCCATGAAGGTTCCTGGACCAGTTCCTTTTCCAGCCCCTGCAGAACCTGACCGGGCGACGAGAGCTTTGTTCGGATCTCCCAAGAAATAATTATTAACACAAGTGGCATCACAATTGGTCTTAGAGGCACCAAATGTTCGGTAATATTCTCCACCTCTCAGATCATCATAAAACTTGATGTGTTTATTCAGATTATAAGAAAACCGGGCTGTTTCCATATTATCATTCGTCGCATTCTGGTCATTTTCTGTCCCATACCAGTTTGTCCGACGCACACCATATTCCGTAATGGGTTGCCCATAAGCTGCACCAGGTTTCTTCACCACTGGAACACCATAATCAGGAATGGAGTTCTCTTGCTGGTGCATATACTGCAACACTAATGTCGCTTTTTTTCCCAAGCCAAAAGTCAATGACGGAGCAATTCCCCACCGGTGAGAATAAAGATAATCACGCCCAACCAAATTATGTTCGTCCCCCATTCCGGTAATACGGAAAGCGGTCGAATCTCCTAGTCTTTTATTAAAATCTAACGTTCCACGATAATAGCTCCCCGAACCACCGGAGAACTCAGCAGAATAGCGGTCTTTCAATGTTGGTGCCTTTGTTACCATATTTATGGCACCGCCCGTTGTTCCATTCCCAAAAACTTCAGAAGACGGCCCCTTGATAACGGAAACAGTATCTAAATTAAATGAATCACGTGAATAAACACCAAAATCTCTCAACCCATCTTCATACATATCATTCTGGGCAGGGAAACCACGAATAAGGAATTGGTCTCCATTCATTCCTCCCGCACCCTCACCAATCGAAGTGGTCACTCCGGGTACGTTACGTAATGCTTCATCCAGAGACTTTACATTCTGTTGCTGCATCAGCTCATGCGGCACAACATTAATATTTTGAGGGGTATGCATCACATCTTGCGGCATCCGAGAAAATCCCAAGTCCTGATGCATAGTATTAAACATATGCCCATGAACGGTCATTTTCTCAACATGCGTGGCATCAACACTTTGCTGTTGGTTATGATGATCCGCAGCATCTGTTTTCTGTTGTGCCTTTTTATCTTTCTCTTTCTTCTGCTCAGACATACTCGCAGCATATGTCTGAGCAGAAACGAGAAAGGTTCCAGCAATTGTCAACGGAGTTATATAATTCCGAACAAAGCGTGTCATGAAGGCCTCAGCAAACTAAGAAGATACAAAAATAATTGGTTTTTTGTTCTTAGTTTTAATGAGAATTATTTGCAACAACTTTCACGCATTAATTTGTTCAGCATATAAAAAAACAGCATAACTTATTGAAAAAATAAAATTTTTTGTTGATTCGCACAGATTTAGAAACATTATGTCAAATGATGCGTTGCCATAAACACACGTAAATCTGGTTTTATCTTTTGCTTACCACAGAGGAATAAACAACCAATATGCTTACATGTGGCCTTCCAAAATATTGCCTTGCAATGGCCCTTATTCTGGAATCGATAAGCTTTTCCTCATCAAAGAGCTACGCACAAGATGCGTCAGCAGCAATCATGCAAGCCACAATGTACGCACCAGGCGCACGAAGCTCAGCATCGGCCAATGGTGTGCTTGATGGAGTTATTGGTGAACATCCACAAAAAATAAAGAAAACAATCCAATCTCACGGTAAATATTATTATATAACCAACGAGGGAAAAGTATTAGACGAAAAAGAGAAAGAAAAATATAATAATATTCAAAACTCTAAATATGGTAATTACAACACAATATCTCAAAGAAGGCATAGTGTAAATCAAAACGGGAAGCTTGAGCCTGTTTTTATTGGTGTTATGGATATTAAAACCATGAACATCAAAAGCCTTCATTACCCCGGCTGCCAAGGAAAATTGCAACCAATCATGAACTCGTCCGTTGGCCCTGTAGGTGTATTTATCGTCCCAGAAATATGCCTTTCTAAAAACCCGAATGAGGACACACTAGTTCATGTTGCGGCACAGACTTTAGCAAAAAACAACGGAAATCTTTACGGAATGGCAGGCAATCATGCCCAGATACGCTCTGCCAATTATGCCGTTCCTCTACCGGGGAATAGTGCAATCCTATTGTCGAATACTCCATCTCAAAGCAAGAGCCCTTAACCTTGAGATTTAAACACGCAGCGACCTCAATATTATTATTTACCCTCGTTACCCATAAACAAGCACAGGCACAGGCTGTTTTTCCTTTCCAATCTACTCCCAACATTACGCCTTCCCCAAATGTCTTTTCTAAACCTTCGCTTGAAAATAACCCTGTCAGCCCACCACCCCCTCAATCTGAAATCCCTTCGATTGATGACTCAACCAATACAAAAGAAATTATTCACAGTCTAAAAAAAGTCATCGTCGCTTTTACAAGTAAAAATCAGGACCTCTCACATCCCCTCCCCGGGACAGAGCTGGATATGACTTCCGCCGTAAAACCTTTTATCGGCCGCCCCCTCACTGCCCAAACACTGGACTTAATCATCAAACGCGTTAATGCAGCATGTCGAACTCTCGATAAGCCTTTCGTCTATGCTTATATTCCACCTCAAAAAATTGTTGATGGTGAACTACACGTTCTTTTACGCCAATATGAAATCGGCAATATCACCATTACAGGGAATCGTTGGTTTTCAAAGGATCTCATACGCTATGAAAGCGGTTTGCGTTCAGGCGCAACCCCAAGCCTGAGCGCCTTACAGTCCGATGTAGACTGGCTCAATCGTAGTCCGTTCCGTTCCTCTGAGATTATCTTTTCACCCGGTCAGGAAACCGGCAAAACAAATGCTGATATTTACGTTTCCGACCGTCTGCCACTGTACTTTTTTTCCAGCGTCAACAACCAAAATGACCCTACAATTGGCCGAACAGGATGGGCTGTCGGTGGCTCATGGGGAAATGCCTTCAACCTTGATCAGATTATTACCTATCAATACAGCCGCACAACCACAGACCGTAATTTTAACCACGCCGCCGCTTGGCAAATCCCAATTACTTCTCGCAATTCAATCATCATTTTTGGTAACTATGCCAAATCTCACCCTATAGCCCCGCCCGGCGTGGATTACCAAAACTATGGTGGCGGTGCTTCCGTCTCCTTTCGCTGGCAACACATGTTGCAGCACTGGGCAATTGGTTCTCATTTTGGGTTAGATGGCAACATTCAACTAGGATATGACTGGAAAAATGCTAACTCTTATCAAAAGAAAGGTGAATATGCGTTAACGATTGGTAATGCTGATACTAACCAGTTCCTTTTCATTTATTCTGGCTCCCTGCAGGATCCTTTTGGCAAGACCGAATTTAGCAATCAAATGGTTTACGGCCCGGGAGGAATGACACGCCGCAATAATCGCGCTGCCTATCAAACCATTTCTCTTGGAGCCAGCCCTAATTATTTCTATGATCGATTAACTTTGAGCCGTTCTATTGATTTATGGTGGAAAACCAAACTCAATTTAAAGGTAATCCACCAATCTGCGAACAAAAACCTTCTTTACTCTGAGCAGCAGATGCTCGGTGGTATTGGTTCAGTACGTGGCTACTATATTTCGACCTCTTTTGGGAGCCACGCCAACGTATTCAATGCTGAATGGGCAACATCCACCTTCTCAATCGGTCACGCTCTCAATTGGAAATACTTACATGATGAAACATCTGTCGCTTTTTTCTGGGATTACGGAAACAACAGGCAAATCAAACAAGTTGTCCAAGGGATTCATTCGGTTACCCTCTCCAGTATTGGGCTAACCACCACCAGCAAACTCACCCATCATCTCAACAGCACACTTGATGTAGGATGGAGGCTGCGTCGCGCCCGTAGCATTGGCTCCAAAGGTGCTGTTGTCGAATATAATCTCGTCGCTGGTTTTTAAATAAGAAGCTCTACTCGCCGTCTAGTGATCATCAAACGTTTGATCTTTTTTCTTTTCTCGTTAAAGTTCATATGCTGCTTTCAGCCCATCTCTTCAGGACTGCATCATGAATGATATGATTTCTGCCACCCTCCTGCCCGGCGATGGCATCGGCCCTGAGATTACATCTTCGGTCATAACAATCCTTGATCACCTCAAGGCCCCTTTTAAATGGGAACAACATATCGCAGGAATGGCTGCAATAAACCAATGTGGCACTCCCCTTCCTGACACAACACTCCAAAGCATCAAGAACACAGGCCTCGTCCTAAAAGGTCCTCTTACAACACCTGTTGGAACGGGATTTAAATCCATAAACGTAACATTACGACAGCAGTTTGACTTGTACGCCAATGTTCGGCCGGCTCGTACCGTCATCCCAAACGGACGCTATGAGAATATAGATATCGTTATTATTCGTGAAAATATTGAAGGTCTTTATGCAGCCCTAGAACATTATATCCCTCTTGATAATGATCCACACGCCGTAGCTTACGGGGGAGGATTCAATACAAGAAAGGAATGTAACAGAATCGTAAGATTTGCTTTTGAATATGCGGTTAAAAATAACCGCAAAAAAGTTACTCTTGTTCATAAAGCCAATATACTCAAAATCTTCAGCGGGCTTTTCCTTGAAGAAGGTCGCCGTGTTGCACAAGAGTACCAAGGCCGTATTCTTCTAGAAGAACGCATTGTCGATGCATGTGCGATGGAACTGGTTATCAAGCCAGAAAACTATGATGTCATCGTTACGACCAACCTGTTTGGAGATATTTTATCTGATCTCACCGCAGGTCTTGTCGGCGGATTAGGCATGGCCCCCGGTGCAAATATTGGAGAAAACATGGCTATTTTTGAAGCAGTCCATGGATCAGCTCCCGATATAGCAGGCCAAGGAGTTGCCAATCCCCTTGCCCTACTTATTGCCTCCGGCATGATGCTTTCCCATATTGGCCGACAAGATTTAACGCACAAACTCACCGCTGCAATTCATCAAGTCATAACGCATGATGGCTTACGCACGCGAGATCTTAACGGTAGCGCCACAACACACGATATCACTCAAGCCCTCATCAAAGCCCTTCACACCTAAGAGTTTAGTTTACGACAGGGATGCAAAATGAAAACCGCTGGACAGAAACCTCTAAAAAATCATGAAACACTAACCGTTTCGGGAAGGGAATATAATTTTTTCTCTATACACGCAGCGGCAGAAAAGTTTGGTGATATTACTCACCTTCCTATTAGCCTTAAAATCCTTCTTGAAAATATTTTACGCTTTTCCGACGACCAACCCCACGCTTCTGAAAATGCCCAAGCCGTTGTTGACTGGGTAAAACAACGCTCATCACACCATGAAATTCCTTTTAAACCTGCGCGTATTCTTATGCAGGATTTTACTGGCGTGCCCGCCGTTGTCGATCTTGCGGCAATGCGTGATGGCATCATTGCCCTCAATCAAGACCCTCGCAAAGTAAACCCTCTTGTCCCGGTTGACCTCGTCATAGATCATTCTGTCATGGTGGATGTAGCGGGCCGCTCCGACTCTTTACAAAAAAATGTTTCTCTCGAGTTTCAACGTAATCACGAGCGCTATGCTTTCCTTCGCTGGGGCCAAGAAGCTTTTGATCAGTTTCGGGTTGTTCCCCCTGGGGCCGGTATATGCCATCAAATTAACCTAGAATATCTGTCTCAAGTCGTCTGGACGAAGGATATTGATGGTGTAACTTTTGCATATCCCGACACGTTATTTGGCACAGACTCCCACACAACCATGGTCAACGGACTAGGTGTTTTAGGATGGGGGGTTGGAGGCATTGAAGCAGAAGCGGCAATGCTGGGACAGCCCATTTCTATGCTTATCCCAGATGTTGTTGGTGTTCGGTTAGAGGGAATCCTCCCTGAAGGAACAACGGCAACAGACCTTGTCCTTACCATTACTGAAGCACTCCGTGCCAAAGGTGTAGTGGGAAAGTTTGTTGAATTTTATGGCTCTGCACTTGACCATCTTCCTGTTGCAGACCGCGCAACCATCGCAAATATGGCTCCTGAATATGGCGCAACATGCGGCTTCTTCCCGGTTGATTCCTTAACATTAGAATACTTGCATCAAACAGGCCGAAGTGAGCAGCAAATTGCCTTAGTCGAAGCCTATCTTCGTGCTCAGAGCATGTTCCGGGATTCCTCTCTTCCTGACCCCGTTTTCTCTTCAACCGTGACTGTGGATTTATCCTCCATCACTCCTTCTCTTGCTGGCCCAAAACGCCCTCAAGACAGAGTAGACCTTTCCGCGGCATCCAGTTCTTTCCAAAAAGAACTTACAAAAAGTTTAGGGGTTAAACCTGAAAATATAACAAACACAGCTCCCCTCCCTCATGAGAACTATGCCCTTGAGCATGGATCCATCGTCATTGCTGCGATTACTTCCTGTACCAATACATCCAATCCGGCCGTTCTTATCGCTGCCGGTCTCGTGGCCCGCAAAGCACGCGCTTTAGGCCTTAAACCTCAACCTTGGGTCAAAACATCTCTCGCTCCTGGTTCTCAAGTTGTTACAGACTATCTGGATCGCGCTGGATTAACGGCAGACCTTAACGCGCTCGGTTTTGAAACGGTGGGGTATGGTTGCACAACATGCATCGGGAACTCAGGCCCGCTTGCTCCGGATATTATCCATACCATCGAGGCACATAAGCTTGTCGCTGTTTCCGTTTTATCTGGTAATCGTAACTTTGAAGGACGTATTTCTCCCCAAGTCCGTGCCAATTACCTCGCCAGCCCTCCTCTTGTGGTAGCCTACTCTCTTTTAGGAACGATGAGTAAAGATATTACCACTGCAACTCTTGGTCATACGCCCCAAGGGCACCCAATTACACTCAAAGATATTTGGCCCTCACATCAAGAAATCGCATCTTTAATGAGTTCTGCCGTCACACGAGAGGCCTTTGTTGAACGTTATAAACATATCACTCAAGGCACAGCTGAATGGCAATCCCTTGCTTCAGCAGACACAACACCTACGTTCAAATGGCAGCAGAACTCAACCTATATTCAAAGTCCGCCTTACTTTACACACCTCACCAAAGAGCCAACCACTCCCTCTAATATCGAAAATGCACGCATTCTTGCTCTCTTGGGAGATAACATTACTACAGATCACATCTCTCCTGCGGGATCCATATCCCCTTCCTCGCCAGCTGGGATGTATCTGCAAAATCATCAGGTGCCTCCTCAAGATTTTAACTCCTACGGCGCTCGCCGCGGAAATGACCGGATCATGGTTCGTGGAACATTCGCCAATATTCGTATTCGGAACGAAATGGCTCCCGGAACAGAAGGAGGCATGACCACTCACCACCCGGATGGGACTGTTATGTCCATTTACGATGCTGCTGAACTTTACAAAAAAGCCAAAACCCCTTTGGTCATTTTTGGCGGTAAAGAATATGGCATGGGCTCATCACGTGACTGGGCCGCAAAAGGAACACACCTTCTCGGTATTAAAGCCGTTATTGCTGAGAGTTTTGAACGAATACATCGCTCCAACCTCGTAGGGATGGGCGTTCTACCCCTCACCTTTGAAGAAGGAACAACACGCAACACGCTCAAACTCACTGGAGAAGAAACCATTACCATCACTGGGATTGATCATCTTCTTCCCAAAAAAATACTTAATATGACCATCCTATATACTGATGGTCACATTAAGCAGATACCATTGCTATGCCGTATTGATACATTGGATGAGGTCGAATATTACAAAAACGGCGGTATTCTACCATACGTTCTAAGAGATATGGCTAAAGCCTAAAATAAAAGGGAAGGCACATACCTACTGATATGTGCCTTCCCTTTTTCGTAGCAAGTATTAAACGATTACGCCTCAACAGGTAGACGGATCATATAATCAAAAGCGGCTAAAGAAGCTTTTGCACCTTCTCCCATCGCAATAACAATTTGCTTATAAGGGACTGTCGTTGCATCACCTGCTGCAAATACGCCCGGAACAGAAGTTGCTCCATGGTCATCCACAATGATTTCACCATGTGAACTTAGATCCAGCGCACCTTTTAACCATTCAGTATTCGGAATCAGGCCAATCTGAACAAACACACCATCTGTATTAATGCGCTTTTCTTCACCATGCTCATCTTTATAAACAAGGCAGGTGACTTCTTCACCATTCCCCTCAATATGAGTTGTTAAAGCGTTGGTGTGAACAGTCACATTTGGTAAGCTCAAAAGCTTATCTTGCAAGACTTTATCCGCTTTCAAACGTGGGCCTCTTTGAAGCAACGTTACGTGCGAAACAATATTGGCCAGATCAATCGCAGCTTCAACACCACTATTTCCCCCGCCTGTAATGACCACCGGGCGCCCTTTATAAAATGGGCCGTCACAATGCGGGCAATACGCAACACCTTTCGTGCGGTAGTCATCCTCTCCCGGTACACTTAGTTGCCGCCAGCTCGCACCTGTTGCCAATATAACCGTCTTAGAACGTAGCTTTGCCCCGCTTTCTAACACGATTTCATGCAATCCCCCCGTACGCTCTGCTGGGACCAATTGAGCAGCCCGCTGCCCAGAGATGATTTGTACATCATATTGACGTACATGCGCTTCCAACTCAGCAGAAAGCTTTGGTCCATCGGTTTCTTTAACGGAAATGAAATTCTCAATGCCAGCCGTATCCATCACTTGGCCGCCAAAACGATCCGCAATTAGACCGGTACGCAGTCCTTTACGCGCAGCATAAATAGCCGCTGTTGCTCCCGCTGGACCAGCACCTAGAACAAGCACTTCAAAAGGTGCGGTATCATTCAATTTCTCCGCCGCCTTCTCAACTGAACTTGTATCCAGTTTTCCGAGAATCCCAGCAATATCCAGGCGTCCAGAAGAGAATGGTTCTCCATTGAGATAAACCTGCGGAACAGAACGTATCCCTAGCTTTTCTACCTCTGCCTGAAAATCAGCACCATCAATGGCAGTATGTTTAATATTGGGGTTCAGAACACTGATTGTATTCAGTGCCTGCACCACATCTGGGCAGTTCTGGCAAGATTGAGAAAAATATGTTTCAAATTTTAGATCACCCTTGAGAGCCTTAATTTGCTCTATAATATCTTCATCTACTTTGGGCGGATGACCACTCACTTGCAAAAGCGCTAAAACAAGGGACGTAAATTCATGCCCCATTGGAATGCCCGCGAAAGAAACTTCTTCAGAAGAGCCTGCGCGACGAATGGTAAAGGAGGGACGTCTGTCGGATTGACCGGCGTCAGAGAATGTAACCTTGTCTGATAAACTGGCGATGTCTTCCAGCAAATCACGCATTTCTTTTGAACGCGCATCAGAGCCAAGGCTCGCTTGCAGCACGACATCATTCCGCAGGTACTGCATATAGGCGCGCATCTGGCTTTTCAGGTCGTCCTGAAGCATTATTTTTCTCCAACGATTTCAAAATAGAAATATAAAATTATACTTCACCAAAGGAAGCATATGGTGAGGTCTTACTGACCTCACCAGAAGCAAAATTAGATCTTACCGATCAAATCAAGAGATGGCTTTAGTGTTTCACCACCTTCTTTCCATTTTGCTGGGCAAACTTCACCTGGGTGTTTTGCAACATATTGAGCTGCACGAACCTTATCAAGAAGTTCCGTTGCGCTACGGCCAACACCACCGGCTGTAATTTCGATGTATTGGATCTTGCCTTCTGGGTCGATCAAGAAGGTGCCACGGTCAGCTACACCAGCTTCTTCAATGTAAACATCAAAGTTACGAGCGATACGAGCTGTTGGGTCACCAAGCATTGTGTACTTGATTTTGCCAATAGCTGGAGATGTGTCATGCCACGCTTTATGTGTGAAGTGCTTATCTGTTGATACAGAATAGATTTCTACACCAAGCTTTTGGAATTCAGCGTAATGATCTGCAAGATCTTCCAACTCCGTTGGGCAGACGAATGTGAAGTCTGCTGGATAAAAGAAGAAAACAGACCATTTTCCACGTACATCTGCATCTGTAACAGTTAAGAACTTACCGTCACGGAAAGCTTCTGTTGAAAAAGGGGCGAGTGATGAATTAATACGAACCATCGGAAAAATCCTCCTGTTCTTGCTCGTATGTGTGTCTAGAACTTATGTCCCACAAAATAAAAGGAAAGGGAAACAGTTCCTATCAATATTGCTTATAGACAAAACTTTATATATCCCCCTCAAAACACTGTTAAGTCTATAAAAGAGTCTAAGCCGACAAGCCCTACTTTCTAATTATAGCTTCCTCACCTCACTCTGAGGATAGTGACACGCCACACGCCGCCCCTCTAATCCATAGTCCTGCAACAATGGTCGTTCCAAAGCACATCTAGGCTGCGCAACAGGACATCTGGTATGAAAGGCGCATCCAGAGGGTGGGTGAACAGGGCTTGGAATATCCCCTTTCAAAGGGGCACCCAAAGGCCGGTTTAATTGTGGTACGGCGGCTAACAAAGCCCGTGTATAAGGGTGCAAGGGAGTTGCAATTAAGGAGAGGCTCTCCCCTTCTTCAATAATTCGCCCCAAATACATCACAGCGATCCGATCCGCCATCTGCCGCACGACCGATAAATCATGTGAAATAAAGACGGAGGCCAACCCCAAAGAAGACTGTAATTCCCGAAAGAGGTTAATAATTTGCGCCTGTATCGAAACATCTAACGCTGCAACCGGTTCATCTGCGACCAGTAGCTCAGGCTTAAGAACCAAAGCGCGCGCAATATTCAACCGCTGTCTTTGGCCACCTGAAAAAGCCGATGGATAACGCCCCAAATCCGCATAAGATATTCCCACAAGCCGGGTAATTTCTTCTAAACGTTCTTGTATGTTCTTATGTCTATGAATCTTCAAAGGCTCCGATAAAGAACCTCCGACGCTTCGCCGTGGATTAAACGACGCATAAGAATCTTGAAAAATCATCTGCATCCGCGGCCTCCACGGCCGCATCGCACGCTCAGATAACCCCGTAATTTCTTTGTCATCAAAAAAGATATGACCAGAACTAGGTGCCGATAACCCAACTAACATACGCCCTAGAGTAGATTTCCCGCATCCAGACTCTCCAACAAGAGCCAACGTTTCCCCTCGTGAGACCGTTAAAGAAACATCCGATACAGCATGCACCACCTTTTTTCGTCCCAGAGCATACTTTTTTGTAACGTCTTGAGCCTTCAATAAAACTGTCATGCTGAATACAACACACACGCCACACGACGCTCTGAATCAATGTTTTTCAATTCTGGACGGGCAAGAGCACAAACCTCTTTAAAGAAAGAGCAACGCGGCCCAAAAACACATCCTTCTGGGCGTGACACCGGACTGGGTGGAGAGCCTATAATTGTTGGAAGTTTATCGGGACGTATCCCCTCCAAAGGAGGGATCGCTGCGAGTAAGGCTTTCGTATAAGGATGTAACGGATCCTCCAAAACCTGCCTTACAGGCCCAGTTTCGACCACTTGCCCAGAATACATTACGGCTACAGTGGTACAGCTTTGTGCCACCACCCCCATATCGTGCGTAATCAGCATGACACCTGCACCTTGATTACGGATCTCATGCAACAAAGCAAGAATTTGCGCCTGTACAGTGACATCCAGCGCCGTAGTTGGCTCATCCGCAATCAATAAATCTGGCGCACACGACAGTGCCATCGCTATCATTGCTCTCTGCCGCAAACCACCCGAAAGCTGATGGGGGTACCGATCTGCAGCCAACCAAGGTTCTGGCACGCCCATTTTCTCCAAAAGCGAAACAGTCCGTTGCCGTGCAGCCTTACGTGTTACTTTTTCGTGCAAACGAATTTGTTCGTCAATCTGTGCTCCAATCGAGCGTACAGGCAAAAACGCTGTCATTGGATCTTGGAAAATCATCGCAATCCGCAAACCGCGTAACTTCCGCAACATCCGATCTGGCATACCAACCAGTTCTTGCCCATCAAAGTGGATATGCCCTGCTGGTTTTAAATGCGGCAAAAGCCCCATCACACTCAGCGCTGTTAAGCTTTTACCCGAACCTGATTCCCCAACAACACCAACCGTCTGACCAGATTTCACCTCGAAAGACACATCTTCCAACAAACGAGTTCCATTTGCCAAAGATAGGCCCAACTTCTCAATGCTCAGCAATACCCCACGAGGATCCATCGTTATGGCTCCCGCATACGTGGATCAAGCAACACATATACGCCATCAATCAATGCATTTGCCAAAACAACAAACACCGCAGCATACATCACCGTTGCCATAATCAATGGCAAATCCAACGTCGCTAAAGCTTGATAGGTCAAACGGCCAACTCCTGGCAGCGCAAACACAACCTCTGTCAGCAATGCTCCACCACCTAAAAGCTGAGCAAAATCCAAACCAAATAATGAAACATAACTTAACCAAGATAGTCTCAAGCCATGCCACATCCATACCCGAACAGGGCCAGCCCCTTTTGCCCGTGCAGTGCGAATTGGGTCAGAATGCATAATAGCCAACAATTCTGAACGTAAAATCCGAGCATATAAACCAATAAATGAAATAGATAATGTGAACGCTGGCAAAAAAAGAGCCTTGGCCCAGCCCCATGGATCCTGAAAAAACGGCACATATCCCAATGGTGGCACCCACTCAAACAACCATGTGTCATGCCACCGGTCCTGAGTAAAAAGATTTACTACCTCTCCAACCCAGAACACCGGCATTGATAGCCCAATCAAACTCATCGTCATCAAAAAACGGTCTATCCATGTTTTTTCAAATGCGGCGGCTACCACGCCAACACCGACAGCCCCAATCCCCCAAAAAAGAGCCGCCATGACCACCAAAGATAAAGTAACTGGCGCGGCCTGAATAACTTCAGGAACAACTTTCTCTCCATGATTAACAAAAGAAGTTAAATCCCGCGTAATAAAAAGCCGTTTCATCATATATGCGTATTGAACGGGAAGTGACCGATCAAACCCATATTCCATATTCACACGCGCAATGACTTCTGCACTGGCCCCACGACCAGCAATACGGGCAGCCGGATCAACGCCTGGCGTAGCAAAAAAAATACTAAATACCAGCACGGAGATGCCAAAAATCACCAAACCCATCTGAAAAAGGCGTAAGACAATTTTTTGTATCATCCGCGAGCCCCACGCATCTCAAAAAAATCGCGTAGTCGATCCCCTATGATATTCAGTGCTAAAACAGTCACAACAATAGCAATGCCTGGGGCGATCGCGACGAAAGGGCGAGTATATAATAATCCTTCTCCATCTTGGATCATCGTGCCCCACGAGGCTGCTGGTGCCTGTACCCCCAAAGATAAAAAAGAGAGTGCTGATTCTGCTAGTAAGCATAAAGCAGCAATCAAAGGCGCCATCACCAAAAGGGTTGGCATCACATTAGGCACTATTTCTCGACATATGATCCGCACATGAGACGCCCCTACACCCCGCGCAGCTATGACGAACTCAGCTTTATTCACACTTAGCGTCTGTGCACGTAAGGGGCGTGCGGCATAAGGCACATAAATAAACCCTATAATAACAATGGGGATTAAAAAGCTATCCGCACCGACCTTATACCCTAACAAAGAGAGTGGATGCCCCACCGTTACGACAGACAAAGAGATCGCAAAAAGGTACACAGGAATAGCCCACAGAATATCCAAAAAACGAGATACGATCTGATCTACCCATCCTTCAAAATATCCTGCACAAACACCTAAAACACTCGCAAAGCACAAACATACACATGTAGAGCAAGCAGCAATAACTAAAGAACTCCGTCCTCCATAAAGTAAACGTGCTGCGACATCCCGTCCCTGAGAATCTGCTCCAAACATATAGGACCACTTGCTAAAATCTGGTCCAATCGGTGTTAAGCCTAGATGTAATGGATTATTATTGGGCTGCATAATATCCATCTGCAGCCCATGGCGGATCACAACGCCAGCAACATTGGATGAAAACGGATCCACCCCAACGCAATAAGCATATAAAGGTGCTGCAAAGCTTAACCCCGCTATAACAGCAAGGCTCATAACAGCAAAAATTATACTTTTCTGACGAAAGATATAACGGGCCAACAAAAGAAAACTGTTATCGTGCCCTGAATTCACCCTTAACACTCCACATCAAAGCTCAACCCACTCTTCTCATAGCGCGGTATTCTAAAAATAAATACCGGATCGAGCTTCACATGCGGAAAATAACAAAACTATTTTTCAGATTTGGTTACAACAGGTAAAGCCAAACGAGCCTGCGATGCGACTTGCTGCTTCAGGAGGTCTATATCAGGGATCGTCTTGTTATGAAGAGATCTCACGCAATCATGTGCGGCATAAAAACGCCGCGTCCCCGTTTGGTTGACGATAATAGCAACGCCTAAAAAAACACCATCAATTTCAACAACTGTCGAGCCAAGCATAATGCCGAACCTTCTTCTCTCGTTCGGCACCTTCATATTAAATACCGAAACGTTAACGTTTATCGAAGAAAAAAACTGTACGATACGATCGACAGCCACACATTCGTGTCATATGGATATCCTGCTAACTTTCACTCGAAAAAACTATACATACCCTTTCCCGTCAATGTTTTCTGCTATAAAATTCTTGTTACTTAAAATTCATATATGACTTTATCAAAAAGTTGTATTCTAAGTGTCTCTTTGTGTTAGAAGACCGTCATGAAAAAAAAGAACATTTCTTCTCCTGCCCCTTTTACAAGTTATGCTGCACCTCGCGGGAGAGTTTATAATTCTTTTCTTGAGACTGTTGGAGGGACACCTCTCGTCGCTCTCCCTCGACTAAGCGAATACTTTAAGCTCCACGGATCACTCCTTATAAAGCTGGAGTTTTTTAATCCACTCGGCTCCGTCAAAGATCGCATCGGTGTGGCTATGCTCCGAGACGCCGAAACAAAAGGCCTTATTACTCCCGGGAAAACAGTTCTTATTGAACCAACATCTGGAAATACTGGCATTTCTTTGGCTTTAGCGGCCGTCGCTCTCGGGTATCAGCTCATTGTAACCATGCCTGAAAACGCCTCTAGTGAACGCCGCAAAATGCTTCTTCTTATGGGAGCTAAGGTGGAGCTTACTCCGGCCAGCCAAGGCATGGCCGGTGCCATCAATAAATCAGAAGAGCTTCTACGAACCCTTCCCGATGCATGGATGCCTAGCCAATTCGAAAATGAGGCTAACCCGGCAATTCATGAACAAACAACTGCCCGCGAAATCTGGGAGGACACAGAGGGAAAAGTCGATATGGTCGTCGCAGGCCTTGGTACAGGCGGCACCGCATCAGGGATCGCTCACGGCCTCAAAAAACATCGCAAAGATATTCAGGTCTTTGGAGTTGAACCGCATGAAAGCGCGGTTTTACATGGAGACGAACCCGGCCCTCACGGTATTCAAGGTATAGGCCCAGGTTTTGAGCCAGATACGCTCGATATCAAAGCGCTTACAGATATTTTTGAGGTCTCCGAAAAAGAATCCCTTCAAACAGCCCGTCTTTGCGCCTCAATCGAAGGAATTCCAATTGGGATATCCTCAGGAGCAGCTTTATTCGCGGGAATTAATCTTGCTAAAAAAACGGCCAATAAAGGCAAAACCATCGTCGTCATCGCACCATCCTTCGCCGAGCGCTATCTCTCTACAGCGTTATTTGATGGACTTGGGTGATCTAATTATCTTTATATTTGGGTTGCCGCTACAAATTCAGAAATCACTTTTCATTTCCTTCCCCAGCGTTTTAACAATAATGAATTACTCACAACGGAAACCGAACTCATCGCCATCGCTGAGCCTGCAATAATCGGATTTAACAAACCGAAAGCAGCCAGTGGCAGCCCTAAGAAATTATAAATAAAAGCGAAAAAGAGATTCTGGCGAATTTTCGAAAGTGTCGCTTTTGACAGCGAAATAGCATCCAACACACTTGTCAGTTCACTCTTCATCAAAACAATATCAGCCGTTTCCAATGCCACAGCCGCACCTGCTCCGACAGCAAAACTTACATCTGCAACAGCTAAGGCCGGGGCATCATTCACCCCATCTCCAACCATCGCCACGATAGTGCCATTCGCACGATAATCTGAAACAACCTCAGCTTTATGTTCTGGCAAAACTTGTGCTCTAAAATCATCAACACCCACTTGTGCAGCCACAAGAGCAGCTGCGCGTTCATTATCCCCCGTTAACATCACCACCTTTAGGCCGCGTTTTTTTAACGCATCAACAGTGAATAATGCTTCTTTGCGCAGCATATCGAGCAGAGACACAACACCCAGAACGCGATCTTTCATTGCCACAGCAACCACTGTCGCACCTTTGTTCTCCAACTCACTAATCGGAAAGCCACCCAAATCGTATCCAAGCTCTTCAACAAAGGCAGGAGAGCCTAGAAAAACCTTATCTCCCAATATTTCTCCTTCTACCCCTCGCCCCGGGCGGGCAGAAAATTGTTCTACCTCCCAGCCTCTTACCAAAAAATCTTCGCCATACCGCACGATTGCTCGCCCTAATGGGTGTTCAGAGTTCTGCTCCAAGGCAACAGCAACCGATAAAACATCTTCTATACTCACACCTGGCGCCGGATACACCGCTTCTACCGAAGGGTGCCCCTTCGTGAGTGTGCCTGTTTTATCAAAAATGATCGTCTGGATTTTTTCAGCACGCTCCAACGCTTCTGCATTCCGAAAGAAAACTCCTTTTTGAGCGCCTTTCGTCGTACCGACCATAATAGCTGTTGGCGTCGCCAAACCTAACGAACAGGGGCACGCAATAACCAACACAGAAACAGCGGCAACCAAACTCTCTACCCAAGAGCCAGTCACCAGCCAATTTATTCCCCATGTCAAAAGTGCAAAACCAATAACAACCGGAACAAAAATCCCAGATACCCGGTCCGCCAACCGCTGAACATGTGCTTTGGACCCTTGGGCCTGCTCCACCATACGGACAATGCGTGCCAGAGCCGTGTTTGAACCAATGCCCGTGGCCTCGACCCTCAGCACACCGTTCGTATTCATGGTTCCTGCAAAAACATCGCTCTTGTCCTGCTTCAACACAGGAACGCTTTCACCAGTTAAAATTGCTTCATTCACTTCGGACGTACCGGAAAGCACTTTGCCATCCAAAGGAATGCTCTCTCCGGGGCGCACCACAAATACAGTCCCGACCTGAACATCTTTTAAGTTCAGATCAATCTGCTTTCCCTCTTTCTCCACATGCACTGTCTGTGGCTGAAGCTCCAACAAACTCTCAACACCACTATTCATTCGTGCTTTGGCGCGCATTTCCATCAAACGGCCCAGCGAAATCAGAATGATAATCAAACCGCTTGTTTCAAAATACACCGGCAAATGAACCGAGAATACATAAACAATGAAGCTATACAGGTAAGCGACACTCGTCCCTAAAACGACCAGCACATCCATGTTAGCAGCCCCCGCCCGCACAGCCTTCCATGCCTGACGATAGAGCTTTTGACCGCCTATATACTGTATAAACGTTGCGCTTAAGAATTGATAAAGAACTGGGATAACGTGATCATATCCCATCATCATACCAATCATTTCAATATATAATGGGATACCTGCTACAGCGGCGACTATGAAGTTATTCCGTGCTTTTTTCCAAGAACGACGGCGCTTCTCATGCTGTCCCTCCTGAGGCTCTTCTGTGCGCAAAGACGCCCCAAAGCCTGTCTTCTTTACTTTTTCTAAAATTGTATCTGTATCAATAATTCCCGGAACAAACGTCACATGCGCCCGTTCTGTCGCCAAATTTACATTCGCTACGACCGAAGGTAACCTATTTAATACTTTCTCAACACGGGCAGAACATGCGGCACATGACATTCCCAAAACGTCAAAATCAAAACTCCGTTCGTCTGGTGCAAAACCACTTTTCTTTACGTCTTCTAAAACGTCGCTTACGGACGCATCTTTTTCATTAAATGTAATATATGCTCGAGCAGAGGCAAAATTAATCGCCGCCTCTACCCCTTCACGTTTATTCAACACCTTTTCAAGGCGCGTCGCACAAGCCGCACATGACATTCCTTCAACAGGAAAGCTAATCGACTGTGCCATACACTTATTCCTTACCTACACATGTTTTTCCTTAATATCGTCACGTCGCCCTTAAAAAGCAAAATAAAGTTTTTTCATTCAAAAGCTTGATCATTTTTAACAGATATCTTTTACTTTCATGATCTTTTGTTCCCTCTTTAGGGGTTATCACAGCGTAATGCGCATACGGCAGCTTCTACACGTCCTTCTTTTCTTATGTTTGTTCTCATATCTTGGGATCAAGCCGCCTGCTGCTGTCGCACACACTTCCCACCACATTCATTCTTTACACAACACACACTCTCACACTTGCTCTCATAGTCAGCCCAACACCTGCTGCAACACACATACTTCATGTAATGAATGCTCTCCTCCTCCTCCCTTTTTCTCATATTTAACGTTGCGTTCCCTACAAAAGAAAGAATTTAATCCCTCTCTTCTGCTCTTACCCTCTGGCCAACAAACACACCCCTTACCACGCCCCCCTAAAGCTCAAACCGCTTAATCTCCTCACTATTTTCCTATCTTCTAGAACTATCTTTCTTATTAAGATGGGTCTGATTTTCAGCGGTTTTCATCATGCTTAAACATCCGATATCCTCCTCCCGTATAACCCGGCGTCAATTCGTAACCGGCCTTGGGGCAACAACGCTGCTTCCTAACGCAGCACGCGCCACACCTTTAGGCAACAGCAACATCCCCGCCGTTTCTTCCAATCAGTGGGATCTTCGTATTCAACGCTCTAAAATTACCTTGGATGGAAAAACCCTCAACGCGCCTTGCGTTAACGGAACAGTCCCCGGTCCTGTCTTGCGGTGGAAAGAAGGCGAAACAGTTTCTCTCACCATTACCAACACTCTTAAAGAAGATACCTCCATTCATTGGCATGGTATTCGCTTGCCCTCTCAGATGGATGGTGTGCCGGGGCTCAGTTTTTATGGCATCCCACCCGGACAGAAATTTACCTATACTTTCCCCGTGCAACAAAGCGGCACCTATTGGTATCACAGTCATTCCAATATGCAGGAAGCGATTGGCCTTTATGGCGCCATCATCATTGATCCTCTTACCCCGGACCCTATTCCCTGCGAGCGCGATTACGTCATTTTCCTAGGAGAATGGACGGATGCAATGCCAGATGACATTATCAGCAACCTCAAAATGCAAAGCGATTATTATAACTTTCGCCAACGCACGCTTGCCTCTCTTCCAAAGGAAGCTCAACACGCGGGGAGCACGTCAGCAGCATTAAAAGACCGCCTGATGTGGTCCCGCATGAACATGGCCGCTACAGACATTTCTGATGTAACGGGGATTGTCTATACCTACACCTTAAATGGTCATGCACCAGACACTAACTGGACCGGCCTCTTCCGTCCCGGGGAACGCATCCGCCTGCGCTTCATCAACGGCGCCGCCATGACCTTCTTTGATGTCCGGATTCCCGGCCTTGAAATGCTCGTCGTTCAAGCTGATGGAAATAACGTTGAACCCGTGCCCGTTGATGAGTTCCGTATCGGCGTAGCTGAAACATATGACGTTATCGTTCAACCAAAAGACAATCGCGCTTATACTCTTTTTGCCCAAAGTGAAGACCGCACAGGATACGCGCGAGGAACGCTTGCCCCTGCTTTGAGAATGTCCGGCATTATTCCTCCTATGGATCCTCGCCCTGTTCGCACAATGGTCGATATGGGAATGGGCCATATGGACATGCCTTCCATGTCCACAATGAAGATGCCCTCAATGAACATGGGAGGAATGGCAATGAATATGCCCCCTTCCTCACCTTCCCCAATCGTGGAAGACCCGGGGCCACCTCCCCTTAATGTTGAAAATCAGAACATTGCCCAAGCTCCCATAGACCGCACAGGAAGCCCTGGAGATGGACTTGAACATAACGGCCGCCGCGTCCTGACCTATAAACACCTCCGCGCCCTCAGACCCGGAACAGATCCACGCCCCCCCTCACGAGAAATTATTCTCCATTTAACAGGGAATATGGAACGCTATATCTGGGGGTTTAACGGCCGGAAATACTCCGAATCCGGCCCCATCCGTTTACACAAAGGAGAGCGTGTCCGCTTTACCCTCATCAATGACACAATGATGGAACACCCCATCCATCTTCATGGCCTATGGAGTGAACTTGAAAATGGACACGGTGAATACCGGCCCTACAAACATACCCTTATCTCTCAGCCCGGCTCCCGAATGAGCTACCTTGTAACGGCAGATGTCCCCGGAATGTGGGCCTATCACTGTCACCTCCTCTACCATATGGACTTAGGCATGTTCCGCACAGTGATCGTGTCGTGAGCGGTGGTGTCATGAACAGAAGATACATATTCTCCCTGATTGGACTTTTTACGCTAACCCCATACACAGTCGCCGCTCAACCAAGCGTTCAGTACCAAGCCGCCGATGCGCCTGTTGCAAACATAAGCACCCACCTTCCCGGCATGCCGCCCATTATGGATCAAGGCACTTGGTTTCATGGTATCTTCAATGAGCTGGAAGGCCGCTACTCGCCCAAAGGAACCAATTTTCGCTGGGATGGAGAAGGATGGTATGGCTCAGATTACAATAAATTCTGGATCAAATCCGAAGGAACACTGGAAAAAGGGCGCCTCAGCGACGGTCAGCAAGATTTTCTTTATAGCCGTGCTGTATCCTCTTATTGGAACCTACAAGGCGGCGTCCGCGTCGATCTTGACGATGGCCCCACACGGACATGGGCGGCTTTTGGGGTTCAGGGATTGGCTCTTTACCAATTTGAATTCCAAGCCACAGGCTATGTCAGCAATAAAGGCCGTTTCGCTTCCCGGCTGGAAGGCTCATATGATTTTCTGCTGACCAACCGCCTCATTCTTCAACCTCAAGTAGAACTCAACCTCTACACGAAAGCCGATCCAGCACGTCAAGTCGGTGCAGGCTTATCAGACATCGATACAGGTTTGCGCTTACGCTACGAAATATCTCGTAAATTCGCGCCTTACATCGCCGTGACCTATTCAGGATATCTCACACAAGCCCACCGCTTTGCACGTCAACAAGGAGAACAAACCGGCACAACACGCTTCACTTTTGGTGTCAGAAGCTGGTTCTAAAACAAATCTCTCAGAAACGGGCCTCACTTTATCCAAACAAGAGTAAGGCCCGTTTCTTCATTATAAATTTTTTAAGCGCAATCTGCTGTTGCCTATGATAGATTTAATTTGATATTTATTGCAAATAATTCTCAAATACATCTTCCAGCGTTGATGCTATGATATTATTTACAGTGATGCATCCACCTCTTGGTGATGTGGATTGAACCTATTGGACTAAACATATGTGCCACCTCGATACACTTCCCAAAGGTCACCACGCCATTATCGAACTGGTAGAACAACGTACCTCACCAGATCCTATTAGCGCACGCCTTGAAGAATTGGGGTTTGTCCCTGGAGAAACAGTGGAAGTCATTGCTGTTGGTCCCGTCAACGCAGATCCGATCGCGGTCAGCCTTGGTTCATCCCGCTTTGCTCTACGCAAAGGCGAAGCTGCTCGTATTGCTCTGAAAGAAGCTTTTTAATTTTCTAATGACTAAACAACCGTCTTCCGCGCCGTCCACGTCCTCTTCCCTT
This sequence comes from Swingsia samuiensis, assembly GCF_006542355.1. NCBI lineage: Bacteria > Pseudomonadati > Pseudomonadota > Alphaproteobacteria > Acetobacterales > Acetobacteraceae > Swingsia > Swingsia samuiensis. Next base: position 704,594 of record NZ_CP038141.1, read on the forward strand.
CACATTGCTTTGGCCGGAAACCCCAATAGCGGGAAGACATCCCTCTTTAATCAGCTTACCGGAAGCCGACAGAAAGTCGCCAACTACGCAGGCGTTACCGTTGAACGAAAAGAAGGGTTCTTTACCACCCCCAGTGGTCGTTCAATCCGGGTCCTGGACCTTCCGGGCGCCTATAGTCTCACATCCACAAGCCCCGATGAAGATGTCACACGAGACGTTCTCATGGGCACGCACCGTTCTGAAGCTCAACCACAAGTCCTCGTCGCGGTCATTTCTGCCAGTAATTTACGGCTTCATTTACGCTTCCTATTAGAACTCATTGAACTTAAGCTCCCCATCATTGTTGCTCTCAGCATGATGGATGAGGCCAAACGTCATGGCATTGCGATTGATGTTGATGGGCTTTCTGTTGATTTAGGCGTGCCCATCGTCCCTGTGATCAGTGTGCACCGCCAAGGTGTAACGTCCCTGATCTCAATTCTAGATCAGGAGCCACCGCCGCCCCCTATTCCAAGACAAATTCTGGACACACACGCAGAAGTACGGCGGCTTTTACAGACCTACGTTGTCCAACAAACAGCAAAACGCGCACGCAGAACCGATAAACTCGATCATTGGTTTCTCCACCCTGTCTGGGGACCCATTATCCTTCTTATCGTGCTTTTCTTCATGTTCCAGACCGTCTTCTCATGGGCTCAACCCTTGATGGATTTTCTGGATGCCGGAATTCCAGCCCTCGGCGCATGGCTCCTCAAACCTCTTCCTGACGGCGTCTTACACAGCCTCCTTCAAGATGGGATTATTGCAGGAGCAGGAACGGTCATTGTCTTCTTGCCTCAAATCCTTATTCTTTTCTTGTGGATCCTCGCTCTAGAAGAATCAGGCTACCTGCCTCGAGCCGCTTTCCTGCTTGACCGTATCATGGCCATGGCGGGGCTAAGCGGGCGATCCTTCATTCCCCTTCTGTCCAGCTTTGCCTGTGCCATCCCGGGAATTATGGCAGCCCGCACCATCCAAAACCCCAGAGACCGGCTTGTCACCATTCTCATTGCCCCGCTTATGACATGCTCCGCACGTCTGCCGGTCTATACACTTCTGATTGGTGCGTTCGTTCCTCATAAAACACTCTTTGGCTTTATCGGACTGCAAGGCGTTGTTCTGTTTGGCTTATACGCTGTGGCCATCATCAGCGGCATTATCGCCGCACGTATTATGACACGTGGCGTCAAATCCGCAGAACACCCCCTTTTATTGGAGCTTCCTCCTTACCGTCGCCCCAACCTTAAAAGCTTAGCCCTTGGTTTATGGCAACGTACCGTAATGTTCCTCTCCCGTGTGGGAACGGTCATTGTGTCACTGAATGTACTCTTATGGGGTTTGGCCAGCTTCCCCGGCGCACCAGAAGGGGCAACAGATCCTGCAATTAATTATAGCCTTGCAGGACGCATCGGACATTTAATGCTCCCCATTTTCGCACCTATTGGCTTTAACTGGCAAATTTGTGTCTCTCTTATTCCCGGCCTTGCCGCACGAGAAGTTGCGGTCAGCTCTTTAGCAACGGTTTATGCTCTGGGCGCCACTGACGACAGCGCCGTCGATAAGCTCTCCCCCATTCTTTCCAGCCAATGGAGTATGGCCACAGCTTTTTCCCTGCTGGCATGGTATGTTTATGCCCCTCAGTGCATTTCCACCCTCGCCGTTATGCGCCGTGAAACAAATTCCATGAAAGTCGTGCTTGGTGCAGCGGCCTATCTTTTCGGCCTCGCTTACCTTGCGTCTTTCCTCACTTATCACATCACTTTAGCATTTACACATGGAGGCTTCTCATGATCGGCACAATCGTTGCAATCATCGTCGTGAGCTTGGCAGCTCTTTATTGGTATAAAAGACTTTTCCCCAAAAGCTGGAGACATTTACTCACCAAGCTTGGAATAACGCCCAAACCGGCGCCACTACCCTCATCTTCTTCCAGTTGTGGAAGCTGTAATGGATGTGATCGTAGTAATGGAGGGTGTCACTAACCCCCCCCTTACTTCATTTTAAAGGACAGGCCCAAGCGTCGATAAAACATTGTTCCACAGAACAACATGCATTGGCCACTGCTTTACTTCTTCCAAACTAATCTCAATACTTTCTTCCAAATAGGTGAGCTGACGCTCTTTAATCTTCTTCGTAAAGTCTCTGTCATACAAGAATATATTATTTTCAAAATTAAGTTCGAAGCTTCTACGGTCCATATTAGCAGACCCAATTAACGTCATTTGTTCATCAATCGTGATGGATTTTGTGTGCAACAATCCACGTGGATATTCAAAAATACGAACCCCTGCCTTCAGCAGAGCCAAATAGTAACTCCGGCTCGCACCACCAACAATCCATGAATCATTCACACGAGGCATAATCATCGTGACTTTTACACCTCGATGACCGCACGATAATAAAGCGCTTAACAACGCATCATCCGGCACAAAATAAGGCGTGGTTAAAATAAGCTCGTCCTTTGCGCTTCCCATTAAAGCCGCAAACATTTCTGGCATTGCCTCACTTCGTATAGCAGCGCTTGTGCCTATCACCTGAGCAACAAAACCATTTTCATAAGAAGGTATTTCAGCCTCTTCTAATAAAGGTGCCAGATCTTCCGTCGTATGAGACATCCAGTCTGTAGCAAACAAATGCTGCATCTGTAGCACAACGGGGCCTTCAAAACGGGCAAACAAATCTACCCATGGTGCATATTTAGCTTTCACCCGGAACTCTGGGTCAGCACAGTTCTGGCTGCCGCAATAGGTTAACTTATTATCAATAACAACAGTTTTTCTATGATTTCTCATATCAAAACGACCATGGAGCGGACGCAATAAAATGTTGCCAATGGGTAAAGTCCGAACCAGATGCACCCCAGCGGATTTCATCTGTTCCCAAAGCTTGCCATGAATTAACCCGCGCGACCCAAGATCATCCGCCATGACGCGGCACACAACTCCACGTTTCGCCGCACGCATTAAGGCTTGAGCAACTTTAGTGCCGTTATTATCTTCCAACCAAATATAGAAACACACATGAACCGTATGTTGAGCCTGATCAATATCCTCGACAATACGCTCAATCGCAGTATTAGAATCTGGCATCAACTCTGCGCGGTTCCCCGGCAAAGGTGCATAATCGTTAATGGACTGACCTAAACGAAATAAAGGTGCTGCTCTCGGTGGGAGATTATAAGCCGTCTCAACATCGATCGGAGCATTCTGTTCCTCACCCCGACCAGGGAGCGGCACATGACGCATCGCAAAACGAATGCGTTCAACAATCTCTTTCCCAGGATTTGTTTCCCCTAAAAATAAATAAGCAATAATTCCAATAATAGGTAACGCACCAATTACAGCCACCCAAGCAATACGGGCTGCTGGCTCTCTATTCTTTCGTATTAATGCTCTAATAATAAAGATGGCTTGAAGGAAAAATATTATACTAATGCTTATAAAATGACGGCTCACTATGCATCCCTCTAATAGGAACTATTAAAAAATACCCTAAAGAATACATAATTTTAACGAAATTTAAAGACTAAACAAAATAGCAAATTTAATAATATTTTACTGTCAAACTATGAGTCTATTTCAGTTAAATATAGTCGTGACTTTGACCCGGATTAACATACCCATAAACCCGAAAACCATTTTCCGTTTCTTCCCCAGGTACGTGAATTTTCTTAAGAGATGATCTTACAATTTCACGATGTGCCGGGTTACCAATCAAAATATCGACATATACAATATTATCATACCCACCAATAGAAAAATGATAAAACCACTCTCCATCGGGAGGTGAGTAATAACCATTCGTTAAAAGCGTTCTCCATTAAGGGGAAGGGTCAAGGCAATACAGCTCCAGCATTTCCAGCCTCAACTCTTTCCACTTTGTATTATTCATGACTGGAAAAGTATGGTTTTCTCCCCGTTCATTTTGATACCCCGTAAAAAAACCAACCCCCGCATGATAAAAACATCATGCGGGGGTAAGGATTGAGGGTAAGCTAGGGGACCTGGCGGCGACCGACTTTTCCGCACCTTAAGGTGCAGTATCATAGGCGCTGAGGGTTTTCACGTCCGAGTTCGGGATGGGATCGGGTGTAGATCCCTCGCCAAAGCCACCAGGTCTTCTAGCTCACCCTATCATGAGAGGGTGGTGATTGGGTTGGTGTATTGAATGAGGAGTGTGACTGATTTCTGTGCATGTGTTGATGTGAGAGGTATGAGCGATTAGGACCGGTTAGCTGCATGCATTGCTGCACTTTCACACCCGGCCTATTAACGTGATGGTCTATCACGGCTCTATGAGACCTCGTTTTGAGGTGGGTTTCCCGCTTAGATGCTTTCAGCGGTTATCCCGTCCGCACTTAGCTACCCGGCTGTGCCGCTGGCGCGACAACCGGTGCACCAGAGGTGCGTTCATCCCGGTCCTCTCGTACTAGGGACAAATCCTCTCAAGTCTCTTACACCCACGGCAGATAGGGACCGAACTGTCTCACGACGTTCTAAACCCAGCTCACGTACCACTTTAATCGGCGAACAGCCGAACCCTTGGGACCTGCTCCAGCCCCAGGATGTGATGAGCCGACATCGAGGTGCCAAACCTCCCCGTCGATGTGGACTCTTGGGGGAGATCAGCCTGTTATCCCTAGAGTACCTTTTATCCGTTGAGCGATGGCCCGTCCACGTGGGACCACCGGATCACTATGGCCGACTTTCGTCTCTGATCGAGCTGTCACTCTCACAGTCAGGCGGGCTTATGCCATTGCACTCAACAGCCGGTTTCCGACCGGCCTGAGCCCACCATCGCGCGCCTCCGTTACACTTTGGGAGGCGACCGCCCCAGTCAAACTGCCCACCATGCAGGGTCCCGGACCAGGCTTACTGGTCTCGGTTAGACATCAGAAAAATTCAGGGTGGTATTTCAAGGATGGCTCCACCGGTGCTGGCGCCCCGGCTTCAAAGCCTCCCACCTATCCTACACAGAATTTTCCTGATGCCACTGCAAAGTTGCAGTAAAGGTTCATAGGGTCTTTCCGTCTGACCGCGGGTACCCCGCATCTTCACGGGGAATTCAATTTCGCTGAGCCGATGCTGGAGACAGTGGGGAAGTCGTTACGCCATTCGTGCAGGTCGGAACTTACCCGACAAGGAATTTCGCTACCTTAGGACCGTTATAGTTACGGCCGCCGTTTACCGGGGCTTCGATTCAACGCTTGCACATCTCCTCTTAACCTTCCGGCACCGGGCAGGCGTCAGGCCCTATACGTCATCTCTCGATTTCGCAGAGCCCTGTGTTTTTACTAAACAGTCGCTACCCCCTGGTCTGTGCCACCCACTGATGGTTGCCCACCAATGGGTCTCGTTTATCCCGAAGT
>NZ_CP038141.1:1670000-1947500 GCF_006542355.1 Swingsia samuiensis
TCAGCTTCTCTCCAGCATCGCTTTAAGAGTAGGAACTATGTTCTGAGACGGAGGAGAATGTGGAAGAATGAGTTCTAACGCATCATACTCTGCATTTCCTTTGTCATGACTTCTTTGACGAAGCTCATCAAAGGAAAGTGACACCCCAAGGGAGAGGCCAATGTCCACAATATGTGAAGAAGGATGCTCACAGGCCAGAAGAGGTATACCAATTTTACATTCTGCAGGCTCGAGCCCCAGTTCTTCCTGGCATTCAGCTATTAATTGGTTTGCAAGATTGATAGTGCTTTCCCTTTCGCGGCTTTCAACGTTCCCTGCCGGTACGCCTTGCCAATAATGGGGAAGGTAGATTGCGTTGGGAGATCGTCGGCCAATCACCACTCCTTCTTTGACCCGCATTAACCCAACCACAGCAAGGGGCCGGAGGGGATGGTGGCCGTAAATATCTGGCTGTTTCATTTGCGCTAAAACGCGCCGATATTCGGACCAATGTCCATAAATATGGGACGGTTCGATAATGTCCGCACAGAAGACACGACCGTTATAAAGTGTTGGATGTTTTGTGAGGGCTGAGGCCCATATGCTTTCAATTCTTTTTTCTTGTGTTGTTGAAAGAGAGGGAAGCGGTTGATTAGCTGAGACAGATAGGCTGCTGGAGAGAGGTGTAATAGGCCAATCATGAGAAGAGGATAGAGACATATGACCACACTCTCTTTGCGTTTTTAAAAGATGTTCTGATGGACTATGGGCTGTAATACAAAAAAATGAAACATCTCATGGAATATGAAGAGTGATCGAAACAGGACAATGATCAGATAAGCCCTGTGCTGAGGCGCTTTCTTTGTAGGTCATGACTCGCAGGCTATTTGGTACAAGCCATGATGATGCAGCATTTCCGAGTAAAATATGATCAATAAAATATTCTCCGCCCCAACACGGACTAGCTTTTCCTGCCGTTGTGAGAAGGAGGGGGGCAATCGTTTGCAGATGAATCATGATCGGGTCATACAGAGTTAAACGTCGGTTAAAGTCACCTAAAACAACAAAAGCACTTCCTTCATCCTGACGTTCAGCAACCCAATCCTCCAAGATATGGAATTGTTGGTATAATTGAGGGCAGGAATGATGCTTTTGTTGTAAGGGTTGTTCCCAACATCCTGTTTTGAGATGAACGACCAGTAAACGCAGGGTGCTTTTTCCATCTGATATGGAAACATCTAAGCCTGAGCGTAAATGATGTTTTGCTGTGGGGGAGGATACATCCAAACTTTTTACGTCATCGTTCTGCGTAACGATGAGATTATGTTTTACAGCAATTCCTGTCCTTTGAACGACCTCATCATGTGTGAAAACAAGTTGATAGTCCTTAGGATTAAAGACTTTCTTGGCAGCTTCTGGCCCATCCACTTCTTGTAGAGCAATAATATCAGCGTTTAAGTGCTGGGTATAATGGTTTAAATGCTCAAAGTCGTTTGGTGAACGGTGAGGGATATCACTCGGCAAATCGGCATCATCAGGGTTACGTAAAGAAAGCCAATCAAGATTCCAAGTTGATAGTTTTATATCATGAGCAAAAGCAGAGGAACTCTCGCAATAGGTAAGACCTATTACGAGAGGAAAAAGCATAATAAGTTGAAGAAGATTATTCTTTAGAAGCAGAGCCGAGTGTTTCAAGTGCTTGACTGACAGGGATAGCTTTGCGTGTATTTTCGTCAAGCACAAACATTTCACCATTCGGGATATCGTAATACCATCCTTGAAGAGTGATTGCATTTTGTGCTTGTGCACGAACCACAGCTGGATGTGTTTTTAAATGAGCAAGTTGCAGAAGAACGTTATGTTCTGTGAGCTGTTTAATATCCGCAGGACCAGCATCTTCCGCACGAAGTTCACCCATAGCGGCACGAGCAGCTTCTGCGTTACGTAGCCAACTACGGACGGTTGGAAGAGCATCAAGTTTGGATGAATTCAGATCAAGCAGAGCATTCATAGCTCCACAATTTGAGTGGCCACAAACGATGATATTTTTTACTTTAAGAACAGCAACGGCATATTCGATGGCAGAAGATACACCGCCTAACATTTCTCCGTAGGCTGGGATGATATTACCCACGTTACGAACAATGAATAATTCACCAGGCTCAGTTTGTGTGATTAAGCTGGGGCTGATGCGACTATCAGCGCAAGTAATGAAGAGAGTTGATGGAGCTTGACTATGTGCAAGATCTTTAAAAAGCTTTTCACTTTCTGGATAAACATCTGTTTCAAATGTACGAACACCACTGAGCAGTTTTGCTAAAGTATCGCGACCACAAGCCATCTCGTTATTTCTCCTAAAAGTGAAGGTAAAGGACGTTAGAATGTCTTTTTAGGACACGTAAAGTCCTAAAAAGACAAATTATGATTTGTAACGTTTCTTTCGACGGAGCTTATAAGTGATTAAGAAGACTTTAGTTTCTGTTTTAGGAGAGCAAACACCTCATCTGCTTTTGCAGAAGGGCCGCCTGCCTGAGCAAGTTCAGGGCGCCCACCGCCGCCTTTTCCGCCCATAACTTCAGCTGCAGCCCGCACAAGATCAACAGCATTTACTTTTTCAGTCAGATCTTTGGTGACGGCGATAACGATACTGCCGCGTCCGTCAGATTCTGAAATCAAAGCCGCTACCCCAGATCCCATTTGATGCGTGATGCTTTCGGCCAGATTGCGTAAGTCTTTAGGGTTTATATCGCCTAGGTTGCGGCCAGAAAAAGGAATGCCATTGATATTTTCAATGGTATTTGCACCAGAACTAGTGACGAGTTTATGCTGAAGTTCAGAAATTTGGTTATTAAGTGCTTTACGCTCTTCCAGCAGACTTGAGATACGGTCGACCGCTTGGGAAACTGGAACTTTTAAAAGGTCCGTAATTTCTTTTAGATGGTTTTCTGTGTCTAAAGCTAATTTTTCTGCTGCTAAGCCAGAAACAGCTTCAATACGGCGCACCCCTGCAGAAACGCCACCTTCCGAAATAATGCGGAAGAAACCAATTTCCCCTAAACGGTCAACATGTGTTCCACCACAAAGCTCAATGGAATAGGCTGAGCGGTCTTCCTCGCCTTTTCCCATGGAAACAACACGAACTTCATCGCCATATTTTTCACCAAATAAAGCCATAGCACCTTCTGCAATAGCCTGATCTTGGGTCATGATACGGGTATTTACTTGTGAGTTTTCACGAATACGCTGATTTACTTCTGCTTCAACAGCGGAAAGCTCTTCCTGAGTGAGGGGGCGAGGCTGGCTAATATCAAAACGCAAACGATCAGGGGCGTTTAAGCTTCCTTTTTGCGTGACATGGCTTCCAATATGACGGCGTAACGCTTCATGGAGCAAGTGCGTTGCAGAGTGATGGCCACGAACGGCCTTGCGGCGCTCATGATCAATCTCAGCATGAACGGCCATCCCCGGCTTTAATGTGCCTTCGACAACTTTTCCATAATGAACGACGAGGTCTCCATTACGCTTTTGGGTGTCGGTAATTTCAACGCGTAGACCGGGTGCCATTAGTGTCCCGTGATCGCCGACCTGCCCACCACTTTCTCCATAGAAAGGCGTTTGGTTGAGAAGGATTGCAATCGTGTCATCATTGGCTGGTGCTTCTGCGAGTTCATCATTTCCACGAAAAATACCTTGCACTTCAGCATCCGATTTTTCAGACACATATCCAAGGAATTCTGTGGCGCCATGTTTGTCACGAGCATCGAACCATACAGTTTCTGCAACACTATCACCTGAGCCGACCCAAGCTGCGCGCGCACGTTGGCGTTGTTCAGCCATAGCGTGTTCAAAGCCAGCTTCGTCAACAGTGTGACCTTTTTCCCGAAGGGCATCTTGGGTTAAATCGAGAGGGAAGCCAAACGTGTCATACAGTTTGAATGCGACTTCCCCGGGAAGAGCTTCTTTTTCACCTAAACGGGAAAGTTCATTCGAGAGAAGGCCAAGGCCACGTTCTAGAAGTGCCGTGAAACGCTCTTCTTCTCCCTTCATTGTTTCAGTAATAAGTGCTTGATGCTGGACCAGCTCAGGGTAAGCAGATCCCATTTGACGGATTAAGGCAGGGAGCAAACGATAGAAAACAGGTTCTTTTGCACCCATAATATGAAGATGACGCATTGCCCGACGCATGATGCGACGCAAGACGTAACCACGGCCATCTTTGGAGGGGAGAACCCCATCGGCAATGAGAAATGCTGTTGAACGAAGGTGATCCGCAACGACACGGTGGCTGGATTTAAAAGCCCCATCCGGGTCTTGGTTCATGATATCAGCGGAGGCCTCAATAAGAGCCCGCATTGTATCTGTATCGTAGTTATCACGCTTGCCTTGCATGATGGCTGCAAAGCGCTCTAAGCCCATGCCTGTATCAATGGAAGGGCGGGGAAGAGGGTTTCTGACACCAGCCGGCTCCTCAAGGAACTGCATGAAGACCAGATTCCAGATCTCTACAAAACGATCGCCATCTTCGTCTGGGCTTCCTGGAGGGCCGCCGAAAACACTTTCACCATGATCAAAGAAAATTTCTGAACTGGGCCCGCAAGGCCCTGTATCTCCCATGCGCCAGAAATTATCTGAAGTGCCAATACGAATAATACGGCTGTCATCTAGGCCAGCAATTTTTTTCCAAAGATCAGCGGCTTCATCATCTTCTGCGTAAACTGTGGCTAATAGTTTTTCTTGAGGAAGCTGGAAACCTTTTGTGAGAAGGTTCCATGCAAATTCAATAGCTTCAGCTTTAAAATAATCACCAAAACTAAAATTGCCGAGCATTTCGAAAAAAGTATGGTGACGGGCTGTATAACCCACGTTATCCAGATCGTTATGCTTTCCGCCTGCACGAACTACTTTTTGAGCAGAAGTTGCGCGTGAATAGGGGCGGCTTTCCTGACCCGTAAAGATATTTTTAAACGGCACCATGCCAGCATTGGTAAATAACAGAGTTGGGTCGTTCTGTGGCACAAGAGAGGCAGAAGGAACGATGCGGTGCCCGTGAGCTTCGAAATGTTCGAGGAAAGCTGAGCGGATGTCATTGGTGCTGGTCATGGATAAAGGTTCAAGTTCCAAAAATGTAAGGAGATCTCGTTGCGTTCTTCTAGACGATTATTTGTTTTTGGGAAACCAGCGTCTAACTTTCATTATGAGAAGCAAGTTTCTGAGTCCCCGGGTAAGTAGAAATATGAGGCTCAGGGTTCGGTGAGGTTAACCCTGATGCAGGAAATTCTACTGCCATTTGTAATAGGTCAGAAGGGGTTTCAGGAGTTTTCGCACGGAATACGAGCTTACGAGAAAGGCTAAAGTTTGCAAACATTCCACACGCAGCACCAATTGCTAGAGCGATTCCGGGGTAATTTCTCGTTATAGGCAATAAAGCGTAGAGGATAAAAACGGCTCCACGATTGAGAAAGAAACCGCATGAGTTGGCGAGAAGAAAGCGTGCCCATTGTAAGATGAGATGCTGGTTATCTGAGGACGTGGTGCGAAATGTCCAAAACCTGTTTAAGATCCAATTGAACGTAGCCGCAACAAAATAAGCAGCAATAGTTGCAGCAATAAGCCCTATAGTTGATCGAAGGCTTTCAACGGTTCCCCAATCAATAAAAAATCCGATCCCCCCAACAAGACCAAAGCGCAAGAACTGGTCCACGATTTGAGGGCGAGAGCGAGGATAGAATATACGGGAGCGTCGCAACGATAGATCTCCATAAGTGAAGAAGTATAGTTTAGCCGATAACGGTCCATTGATGAAAGGCTTTAATACGAAAAAGGCGTCCAAAAGGACGCCTTTTCCAGAACCTATAGCCGTTAAGCTATAGAAATCATTCTAAATTACTTCAGGATGATTTCAACGCGACGGTTTTGTGGTTCACGTGTATTTGGTCCAGTTGCAACCAATGGTTTCGCTTCACCGTAACCATGGATGTCAATAGCAGCAGCTGGAACGCCATCACGGATCAACTCAGCCTTAACGCTTTGAGCGCGGCGGATTGAAAGACCCATGTTATAACGTTGACCACGTGCACCTGGGTGTGCAGCAGAGTTATCGGTGTAACCGTCAACTTCGATGCGTGTTGTTTGAACGTGCGTAGAAGCTTGAGCTGTTTGAGCAACGATCTCACGTGCACGACCTGTTAGGTTTGCTCTGTCCCAGTCAAAGAAGACAAGGTATGTACGAGCAACTGTTGGCGCAGGTGTTGCCATAACAGGTGTTGGTGGTGGTGGTGGTGGTGCTGTATCAAACGCATAACGCAGACCAAGAATGAACTGGTGCGAGAAGCGGTGATCAAAGTTCACGTTACCTTTGTGAACACCTGTACGGTTCCAAGCTGTGGATTGATATGGACCATCAGCAAAGGTTTGACCAACGAAGCGATATTCAGTTGTTACAGCAAGACCAGGAACGTGTGGGATATCATAAGCTGCACCCACGATACCTTGGTAAGCAAAGCTACCTTGTGTACCACCAACGCGGTTTACGTTACCGTTGCTGTAGCTTGTGGTGATTGGGTTATAATGCTGCCATAGGTAACCAGCACCAACACCAACGAAAGGTGTTACAGGAGCATTGATACCAAAGCGAGCTAGGTCAATGTCATAAAGAACGTTGACGAAACCACCATAAGCTTGGTCAGAACCGCTTGTGCGACCTGTTACAGCTGTACCACGACGGTGGTTGATTTCTGAATAGTTGTAAACACCTTCAACTTCAGCACGAAGACCGTTGCCGAAACCCCAACCAGCAGCACCGAAGCCAGTGAAGCCGTTTTTGTGGCGGTAACGAGACTTGGTCTGGCTGTTGCTCTCTGAACCATCAGCTTGTGTGGTTGGAGAGAAACGTCCGTGCTGTGTCTGGACCAAGTTATAACCACCGCCAATGTTGACGTATGGGCCTGTAATCGTGCCAGCTACAGCAAGTGATGGAGCTGTCGCCATCGCTGTCATAGCAAGTAGTGCGGTGCGGAGACGCATATTTTCGTCCTCAATAGTGAGCTAACGTTTGAGAATGAGTAAGAAATTCACTCATATCCCAGCGCGATGCATAACATGCATACAGATGCATAAGCACAATATAGATCGACTAGTTCCAGCCGAAAAGAGATATTAGGCGTTTGTTGGATTGAGTGCGTGTGTGAGTGGCAAAAAAGCCACATATTGTTTTGACTTCGATACTAACTTTCCGTTTAAGTAGCGTCGAAGTCAAGTGACATAAGATGTCTATTAAGGAAGGCATCCTTCATTTAGTAAGAGTTTTTCTACACTTTCGATGGACACGTCTCGACTGGTAAAGGCTTTGCCGATTCCTTGTAAAAGGATGAATGTAATTTTCCCATTATGAATTTTTTTGTCTTTTTGCATGTGTGCAATTAGAGTCTTTGCTGAAAAAGGCTCTTTGAACCAATCGAAACTGGTCGGCATTTTAAGTTCTCTTAAGTGAGAATCGAGACGTGCTAGGTCCGAAGCTGGCGCATAACCCAGTTGAACAGAGAGTGCCATTGCAAGGTGTAGCCCGATTGAAACGCCTTCTCCGTGTAAAATACGCCCATCATATCCCAGTTCAGCTTCCAGAGCATGTCCAAAGGTATGGCCTAAGTTGAGAAGAGCGCGACCGTTTTGAGATGCTTGTTCGCGTTCGTCGGTGGCGACAACCCCTGCTTTATAGGCACAGGCACGTCGGACACCTTCGGCAAGCGTAGACGGGTCACCGTTGAGCATTGCTTGGCCGTTTTTCTCACACCATTCGAAAAGCTCCATAGAGGAGATTACGCCAGCCTTTAAAATCTCGGCGTATCCGGCAACAAGTTGGCGGCGGGGAAGGGTGCTAAGAATAGAGTTATCTGCCAAAACGAGAACAGGCTGATGGAAGGCACCGATGAGGTTTTTGCCAGAAGGCGAGTTGATGCCGGTTTTGCCCCCGACAGAACTATCGACTTGAGCTAAAAGAGTTGTGGGGATTTGAATAAAAGGAATCCCACGTAAAGCCGTAGCAGCGATAAAACCAGATAAATCGCCAGTGACGCCACCACCAAACGCAAGGATAGTTGTGTTGCGTTCAATCCCGAGGGCTAACAGGCGAGAAATAGTGTCGCTATAGCATGCAAGAGATTTGCTTTCTTCTCCATCAGGAACTTTCAAAATGTCGTATCGGATTCCTGTTTCTTCCAGCGATTTTTGGAGTTTGGAAAGGTGTAGGGCAGCTACCGTTTCGTTGGTGATAATGACAACGTGTTTGTGACGAACCCGAGGCGCAATAAAGCTGCCAGCACGCGTGATCAGATCTGGACCAATGAGAACATCATAAGTGTGTTGAGAAAGAGTAACATTGACTTTCAGCGGTGCCTGATAGTCTGCAATTGCATTATGAACGTGTTTTACGCCTTGATCCACGGTTTCTTCTCCACAATCAATAATGATGTCGGCTTCTGCATAAATGGGGTATCGAATAGCAACCAGACGCGTCATGGTCTCGTGTAGGTCACCTTGCGCAAGAAGTGGGCGCCCATGACGGCCACTGACACGTTTTATTAATACGTCGATTGGAACGCGGAGCCAGATCGATAAAGCGTATTTCCGAACAAGATCACGTGTTTGAGGGTCCATCCATGCCCCACCTCCCGTCGCGAGGATACAAGGCGGCCCTTTAATCAGACGTTGGATGACACGCCTTTCGCCTTTTCGAAAGAAAGATTCGCCGTGCTTGGTAAAGATCTCGGGAATCGTACAACCGGCAGCCCGTTCGATTTCTGCATCAGCATCGACGAAGGGAAGATTAAGAACATGCGCTAAGCGTCGGCCAATCGTTGTTTTTCCTGCTCCCATCATTCCAATAAGAACGATGGTTTTGGAAATATGGAGTGGATTTACTCCATCGATAGGAGAAAGAGTGTGCTGCAGAGGTGACATAATTCTTTTACTATCATAGGAAGAACAAAACGTCCTGCCTGTACTTTAGAGATCGTTTCATCATGGTAAAATCTGAACGCTTGTCTTCTCGCACACCAAAAATTATCGGAGGCGCATTATTGCTTGCGATTCTGGCCGGGGGAGGAGTCTTCCTTAAGCTTGGATGGAATCCAACTCCTCCTGAGCAAGTGCAAGTTCATAAAGAGCTGTCATCAGCTTTATTTTCTTCACAGAACTCCGCTGCACCAGCGCCTTTGCCGGTTATGCCTCCTGTTCCTGCTGCACCATCTCTAGCAGCTCCATTAAAAACCTCGACTGCGGCTACATCTACAGCCGCTGCTGTGCCAGGACCATCGACCCCATTACCAACAATGCCCGCTCCTAAAACGGCTCCAGCACAAGGTCCTGTAGCGGGGCATTAATTATAGCGGGGCATTAATTAAAGGCGTGGGTTAAGCAGAATGAGTGGCGCTCCTTCTCTTGCCATTGAAACATTTTTAGAAATGTTAATGGCGGAGCGTGGAGCTGCTCTGAAAACAAGAGAAGCTTATGCTTCAGATTTGATGGATTTTGCACGATTTTGTCAGCCGGTTTCTTTAGAACAGGCGACAGAAAGGCATGTTCAGGATTATCTGACCTCTTTGTCTCGTGAGGGTATGGCGGCGCGCACAGCTGCACGACGGCTGTCGTGTTTGAAACAATTTTACAAATTTCTGATGCTCGAATCGATTCGAAAGGATGATCCGACAGAAAAGCAGATAGCGCCTAAGGTTTCTGCGTCTTTGCCGCGCCCGTTAAGTGAAAAAGAGATTCGCTTATTGTTGGAGCAAGGGACCAAGGGGCATGAAAACGAACGGCGGGATATTGTTTCAAAAGCCGCTTTAGAGTTGTTGTATACAACTGGGTTACGAATTTCTGAACTTTTGTCGCTGCCTGCATCGTGTGTGAAAACGAAGTCTCCCATGTTGCTTGTGCGGGGAAAGGGAGGGCGAGAACGTCTTGTGCCTCTATCGGCATCAGCAAAAGAGGCCGCGCAGGAGCTGGTGCATTTTGATCGGGATTTGGGAAGTGTTTATCTTTTTCCGGGACGTGACCCAGATAAACATCTGACACGGCAAGGCTTTGATAAAATTCTTTTAGCGTGTGCTTTAAAAGCAGGTGTGGACCCACAGCGTGTTAGTCCGCATGTGTTGAGGCACTCTTTTGCCAGTCATCTTTTGTCACGAGGGGCTGATTTAAGGGCTTTGCAAGTTTTACTTGGCCATGCAGATATCGTGACAACTCAGATATATACACAGGTTATGGCAGAGCGCTTGCGCCAACTTGTGACAGAGTATCATCCCCTCGCAAAGAGCGTCCCTTCAGCAAATTAAGAAGTAAGGACTATTTCTAAAACTTTGGACATGTTATTTGGTGTCTTATGCGCCAATTTTTAGATTTTGAAAAATCGATCGCTGAATTAGAGACCAAGATCGATGAACTTCGCCAGGTTGGAAGTCAGGAAAATAGTTCCGGCTCCAATGGTATCAATATTGATGATGAAATTGCACGTTTGTCTGACAAGACAGATAAGTTGCTTCGAACGACATATTCAAAGTTAACACCGCTTCAGAAGGTTTTGGTCGCTCGTCATGCGCAGAGGCCAAAAGCACTTGATTATGTCCGACTATTAACGACTGATTACACCCCGCTTGCCGGCGATAGAGCTTTTGGCGATGATGAAGCCATGGTTGGAGGGTTAGCGCGTTTTCAGGGAAGACCTGTTGTTATTGTTGGCACAGAACGCGGTCATGATACGGAAACACGTTTAAAACATAACTTTGGTATGGCCCGGCCAGAAGGCTATCGTAAGGCGCAACGTTTGGTTGAGATGGCTGGTCGTTTTGGCTTACCTATTTTAAGCTTTATTGATACAGCCGGTGCTTGGCCTGGGATTGATGCTGAAGCTCGTGGGCAGGCACAGGCCATTGCACGTTCTATTGATGTTTGCCTTAAAGCTCCTGTCCCGCTCATCGCAACTATTATTGGCGAAGGTGGTTCTGGTGGCGCTATTGCGATTGGTGCGGGTGACCGGGTGTTAATGTTAGAGCACTCAATTTATTCTGTTATTTCACCGGAAGCAGCAGCATCTATTTTGTGGCGTGACCCCAAAATGGCTTCGACATCTGCTGAAGCTTTGAAGTTGACAGCTCAGGATTTGTTGGGTTTTGAGTTGATTGATCGGATTATCCCCGAACCTATTGGTGGAGCTCAGCGTGCGCCGGAGCAAGCGGTTGAAGCCGTTGGGAAAGCCATTGCGGAAGAGCTTGCGGTTTTGACTGAATTGACAGGGCCTGCGCTTTTACAAAAACGGCGTGATAAATACTTAAATATGACACGTGGGCCGATATAAAAATTTCGAGTCCGATACCAGATAAGAAGCCGTCCTTTCAGAGGACGGCTTTTTTTATGGTTATACAGGATCACCACTTATTGGTTTTTGTCCGTAAGCGACGATAAGGTCATGTAAAGTGTGAGCTGCATCGTTTACGACCTGAGCATCATAGCCTTTTGCGACAAGGGCGACACCTTTTACGCCATCGGGCAGCTGGTAAGGGTATGATCCAATATCAATGGAAGGGAATTGGTGTTGAAGAGCTTCAAGATCATCAGCAAATTGTCCTTCTTTCAATCCGGGGGCATGCCAGCTTTTGGATGAAAGAGGAACTCCCGCTTCAAGTTGGGGCACAAGCCATGAAACCATATAGGCAAAAATGGACGGAACCCCTGCCATGACATGCACATTCTCAATAGAAAAGCCGGGTGCAATCGATACTTTATTTTCGATTGGGGTTGCCCCTTGAGGAAGGTAGGCCATTTTTTGGCAGGCTTTGTTAAACCGCTCCTTACCCAGATGTTCTTCTAATGCCTTAGAGCTAGGCTCATCGAGAATTAAAGGAACTCCCATCGCCTTTGCGATACATTGAGTTGTAATATCGTCATGGGTGGGGCCAATTCCGCCACTGGTAAAGACAATGTCAAAGCTCGCCTTACATTCTCTTACCGTGCGGATAATATGATCTTCAATATCTGGAATAACACGGACTTCGAGCAAACGAATTCCACGTTCGTTTAATGCTTTGGCAAGAACTTGAGTATTGGCATCTTTCGTTCGGCCGGAAAGAACTTCGTTCCCAATCACTAAGAAACAAGCATTTTTTTGGGACATAAATTACCTACATAGCGTTAGAATAACGTTACGTGTTATACCGCACCAACACGTAAGTTTTGTTTGGGATCGTTCACAAAGTTAATATTAGGACAAATGTAATGACGCTGAAATACCATAATCCTGAATGTGTTCTTGATGTGCGAGCAACATTGGGTGAGGGGCCGGTTTGGATTGGTTCTGAAAGTGCTCTTTACTTTGTGGATATTCTTGGAAAAAAAGTCCATCGCTTTGTTCCTGATACAGCAGAGCATAAGTCGTGGGATGCTCCTGCTCGAGTAGGTTTCATGCTGCCTGTTGAAGATGGAAAGTTTTTGGCTGGGCTTGCAGATGGATTGCATATCTTTGACCCGCACACAGGGGAATTTGCGCCTCATGCACAGATAGAGCCAGAACACCCAGGAAATCGCTTGAATGACGGTTGTGTTGATGGATTGGGTCGGCTGTGGTTTGGTACGATGGATGACGGAGAAGAAAACGAGACAGGTTCCATCTATCGGGTCATTCATAAGCGGGATGGTTTGGAAATTACAAAACACGATGAAGGTTACGTCGTGTCGAATGGTCCTGCGGTCTCTCCGAATGGGGATGTTTTATATGTCTGCGATAGTGGGGAGCAAAAGGTTTATGCTTTTGACTTAGATAAAGCTGGCAATCTCTCAAATGAGCGGCTTTTTGCACAATTCTCTGATGGCTATCCTGATGGTGTTGTAACGGATAGTGAGGGAAATGTTTGGTGTGGAACATGGGGCGGTGGACGCGTCTCACGTTTTCGTCCAGATGGAACGCCATTACCTTCTATCGAAATGCCAGCAACGAATGTTACAAAAATTGCGTTTGGGGGGGATGATTTAAAGACTGTTTTTGTAACAACGGCTCGTAAAGGTTTGGACGCAGAAACGTTAGCAAAAGAGCCTCAGGCGGGTTCAATTTTTGCTTTTAGAACAGATGTTGCCGGTAATCCGCAGCATGCGTTTCGTTTAGAAAAATAGTCTTTTCTTAGCCTAAAAGTTCCTGAAAAAGTGGGATCAATGGAAGATCAGGGTCTGGCATTGGATACTTTGCCAGATCTGCTGCATTGACCCACGCCAGATTTTGTCCTTCTTTAGGAAAAGGCGTCCCTTGCCAACGCCTCACTACAAATAAGGGCATAAGAAGGTGAAACTCCCCTACATTTTCGCTAATAAATGTAAATGGGGCGAGGCATGATGCGGTGAGGTCAATATTTAACTCTTCCTGCATTTCTCGAATAAGCGCTTGCTCTGGCGTTTCATGTATTTCCACTTTTCCGCCGGGAAATTCCCATAAGCCAGCCAGAGGTTTTCCTTCTGGGCGTTGAGCAAGTAATATTTTGTTTTCTAAATTAAGAAGCGCTGCCGCGACGACGAGTAATGTCTTTGGTTTACGAAGAGAGTGTGTAGTCGTTACTTCAGGAGAGGTGGAAACGGGCTTTGGTTTTTCCTCAGGGATAGGTAGTGGGGGCGTTGGATTAAGTTCCAGAAAACGGGCTCTATTTAATTCAAACAATGTAACTTCGCAGTTTTGACCTCGTGAGAGGAAGCGTCTGGTCGATTTTCCAACCTCTTGGAAATCAAGTTTTTTTAAAACGGCACATGAAGCAGGATTATCGATTGCCGCATCGGCTGTAATTTTTTCAAGCTTTAAAAAGCGAAAGCCCCACTCAATAATACGTTGTGCAGCAACTGTTGTCAGGCCTTGCCCCCACAACGCAGGAGAGATCCAGTAGCCTAAAGAGGCTGTTTTCTTATCTTCGGAAAGAACAAGTCCAATCGCCCCAATGAGAATATTTTCTCGCGTAATAGCGAAATGATAGGCATGGCCTGCTTGGCTGTCCTCTTGAGTGGATCGGATCCATTTTTCAGCCAGATCCCTAGGGTATGGAAAGGGTAAGCTGCTTAACGTACGTACCACTTTCCAGTCATTCACTAACCGATGAACGTGAGGCGTATCTTCATGTGTCAGAGGACGAAGTACGAGGTTGGCAGCTTTTAGTTCTGGCGTCATATGGATTATGTGTGTTTCCCCTAATCAGAAACTTTATACGCCTTTTAAGAAAAAATTGTCACTGGAAAAGAGCGTGTCACGTGTGAGGAACGCCCAATTCAGCACTAAGGTCGTCAATGAATTGTGCTGCAACACGTCCAGAGCGGCTACCGCGCGCCATACTCCATTGGAGGGCTTTTCGACGGAGGTCTTCTGGTGAAATAGGAAGTTTTCGGTCTTGAGCGTAGGCTTCGACGATAGCGAGATATTCGGTTTGGCTAGCACCGTATAGGCCGATCCATAGTCCGAAACGATCTGAGAGTGAGACTTTTTCTTCAACTGCTTCAGAGGGATTTATCGCATTTGTATTTTCATTCTCTATCATTTCGCGCGGCATTAAGTGGCGTCGGTTTGAGGTAGCATAAATAAGAACATTGCTCGGACGCCCGCTTATGCCTCCATCTAGGACAGACTTGAGTGATTTATAATCTGAATCCTGACTTTCAAAAGAAAGGTCATCACAGAAGAGAATAAAACGGCGGTCGCTCTTTCTGAGGAGAGATAGAAGTTTAGGAAGAGAAGAAAGTTCATCCCGTTGAATTTCAATAAGAGCAATCAGAGGTGCATTTTTGGAGTGCTGTTCGTTATTCACGTAAGCAACGGTGGCTTTAACAAGGGAGGATTTTCCCATGCCTCTCGCCCCCCACAACATGGCATTATTTGCCGTGAATCCGTTTGCAAAATGTTGTGTGTTGGTCAGAAGCTGCTGTGATTGGCGTTCCACACCTTTGAGAAGCGATAGAGACACACCCGATACTTTATCTATTGGCTCCAAGGCACCTAATGAGGCTTGCCAAACGAAAGCATCATGATGGTTTAGGATATCAGGAGTTAAGGGAGGGGGGCTCATTCTTTCTAGGCTGTTGGCAATGCGTTCAAGAGTGTTGAGTAGGGCTGGATCTGACATGGGAATAACTTTGTCCGAGAAAGAAAAAATAGAAAATAATCGTGTTGTTCTTGACGAAGATGTTTGTAACGATATGGTTCACCTCTCTTTCAATCAAGACTGGACCAATATATTTTCATGAGCAGTCTGTTTTTCTCTTCTGCACAAGCCGCTGACGGCGGTGGGATTTTATCAAATCCGACAGTGCTTCAATTTGCTCCGATGATTTTTATCTTCGTAGTTTTCTATTTTTTGTTGATTCGGCCACAACAGGTTCGGCAACGTAAACTACGTGAAGAGCAGAATGCACTTCGTCGTGGTGATAAGATTGTTACAGCCGGTGGTATTGTTGGGACGGTACAAGCAACTCGGGACGATAGTAACGAAGTTGAGGTTGAAATTGCTCAAGGTGTAAGAGTGAAGATTGTTCGTAGTACCATTACGAATATTATTCAGCGCGATAAGCCTGCAAATGATGTTTAATTAAATCTTTCAAGATTAAAAAAAGCCTCACTCCTGTAGGGGAGTGAGGCTTTTTTTATCGAGTTTTATCTGGCCGAATTAAGCAGATTTTAGTTCAGCTTCTGCAAATTCATAGTTTGCAAGCTTATCTAGATAGTTTGTGATATAGTCTGGCCGACGATTACGGAAATCAAGATAGTAAGCGTGCTCCCAAACGTCTAAGCCAAGAAGAGCTTTGCCTTGACCCTCGGCAAGAGGGTTTGAGCCGTTTGCTGTTTTTGTTACAGCAAGCTTACCGCTTTTATCTAAGACAAGCCATGCCCAGCCAGAACCAAACTGTGTGGTTGCTGCTTGTTTGAAGTTCGTTTTGAACGCGTCAACAGAACCGAAGTCTTCAGCAATTTTCTTTTCTAGAGCAGAAGGGATCTTGCCGCCTGTTGGAGAAAGATTTTTCCAGAAAAGAATATGGTTCCAGTGTTGGCCTGCATTGTTAAAAACAGGAGCAATATCTGGTTTGCCATGAGCAAAAGCAACGATCTCTTCAAGAGATTTGCCAGCAAGTTCAGGCATTTTCTCTACAAAACCATTCAGAGCGGTAACGTAAGCCTGATGGTGCTTGCCATGATGTAGTTCGAGTGTTTCTTGGCACATGCCAGCACCAGCAAGTGCGTTAACGGCATAAGGCAATGAAGGTAGTTCAAAAGCCATGATGATACTCCTTAATAAAAAACGTTAGCGTCCATATTCAATATGAGTGCTACGGTCTGTGCCTATCGATGTCATTTATCTGACGAATTGGCAACGCTATGTTCCATCGCGCCGATAAGAGCGGCATAATCTTCATTTGCATGGCGTCTATTTGAGAGCGCCAAAGCTTGGTCTGCCATAGCCATTGCAGGCATAAAAGCCCCTACTTTCCGGGCAGAACTCACGAGAAGCCCCATATCTTTTGACATCAAACGTGTTGGAAATTGAGAAGGAAACTTACGCTCCTGTGCCATCTTCAACTTACGTTTATGATGAGGGCTAACCACCGCAACTTCTTGTAAGGTGTTAAATAACACCTCACGTTCGATTCCTGCAGAAAGCCCATAACTGACGCCTTCAGCAATAACGTTTAGAGTTGCCCCCATAACACCATTTACCACTAATTTGAGGCGTGCAGCTGCACCGGAATCTCCTGCATAGATGGTCAGTTTTCCAATGATATCAAGGATGGGTTGTGCACGAAGAAGTGTTTTTTCTTTCCCGCCAGCAAGCATAATGAGATTGCCTGTTTCAGCTTCTGGTGTGCTGCCGGACATGGGGGCCTCCAGAGCATCGAAGCCTTTTTCTTGTGCAAGAGCTGAAAGGCGTTCTGCTTGTTCAGGAGAAACGGTGGAGGTGTCTATAACGAGTTGATTGGGTTTTACGCCAGCTAACAGTCCATGTTCTCCATAAAGAGATTGGTTTTCAGCCTCATCGTTAGGAACGCAGAGAATAATAATGTCAGCTTCTTCAGCAAGGGTGCGGGGAGTCGGCAACATTTGTGTGCCATTTTTTTCTTTGCCAGA
The DNA here is from genome assembly GCF_006542355.1 of Swingsia samuiensis. Taxonomy (NCBI): domain Bacteria; kingdom Pseudomonadati; phylum Pseudomonadota; class Alphaproteobacteria; order Acetobacterales; family Acetobacteraceae; genus Swingsia; species Swingsia samuiensis. The sequence continues at coordinate 1,687,108 of NZ_CP038141.1, forward strand.
TGGAGTATAGGCAACAATTGTGTACCCTGCGTTTTTCAGGTTTTGTGCCATTTTTTCTGCCATGGCACCATAACCAATAAATCCAATTGTTGTGTTTTCCATGGAAATAATCCCTTCATTATTTTTAGAAGAATGTAAGTGTTTAGCTGCCATAGTCTTTATGGAATCGGAAATCAAAGATGCCTGAGTTTTCATACCCAAAGCCGCTATCCTCGGAAATTACACCTAAAGAGATATATTATTCTCGCCGGAAGGTGTTGGGTGTAGGGTTGGCTGGAGTATCTGTTGCTGCAAGTGGGCAGCTGAAAGCAGCGCCATTAAAAACACATACAGGAGCTTTTCCGTCTTCTTTAGACCCTACGCCAAAAGAGTTCGCTACAGGGTATAATAATTTTTATGAGTTTGGGATGGAGAAAGATGATCCGGTTTTACACAGTGGGGACTTTCATCCTTTGCCATGGACCTTGGAAATATCCGGGCTTGTGAATAAGCCTCAACAGATTGATGTTGAAGAACTTTTAAAATCTAAAGAAATTGAAGAACGCATTTACCGTATGCGTTGTGTGGAAGGATGGTCCATGGTGATCCCTTGGGACGGGATTCCTTTGAGATCTCTTTTGATGTTAGCTGAACCATTAAGCTCTGCGCGTTATGTTGCATTTGAGAGTGTTGTTAGGCCGTCGGAAATGGCGGGTCAGAAAGATGGGATCTCAGGTATTTCGTGGCCGTATGTTGAAGGCTTACGCCTGGACGAAGCGATGCACCCTCTGAGTTTACTTGCCGTTGGGATGTATGGTGACAGCTTACCTAATCAGAATGGAGCTCCTATTCGATTGGTTGTTCCGTGGAAATATGGTTTTAAGGGCATAAAATCTATTCAGCGTATCCGACTGGTTAAAGATATGCCTTCCACGACATGGAATAAACTCGCGCCGGATGAGTATGGTTTTTATGCGAATGTTAATCCAAAGGTAGATCATCCCCGGTGGAGCCAGGCAACTGAGCGTGTAATTGGTTCCAAGAGCTTGTTTGGGGAAAAGAGGCAACCGACCTTAATGTTTAATGGGTATGGTGAGCAGGTGGCTGATTTATATAAAGATATGGATTTGCGTGTTAATTTTTAAGAAAAATTGGAGAGTATTGCTGTACGGGATCGGATTGATTCCCGCTCTGTATTTGTTGTGGCAAGGGCAAACGGGACGGCTGGGAGCTGATCCCGTGAATGTTTTTGAGAGAGCTTTAGGGCTTTGGGCTTTTCGTTTTTTATTAGTTTGTTTCGCGCTATCGCCTTTGCAGGTCGTGAGTGGGATGGCATTAAAAAGATACCAGCGGTTAACGGGCCTTTTAGCTTTTATCTATGCAATATTGCATCTCGGTGCTTATTTATTTCTTGATTTGCAAATGAATTTTTCAATCTTTGCACGTGATGTCACGCATAGACCCTTTATCATTTTGGGTATGTTGGCTGTATTAATATTATTACCAATGGCTTTGACGTCTAATCGGTTATCCATGCGTCTTTTAAAAAAGAAATGGAAGAAAATACATTCGTTAATTTATGTAGCCGTCCCTTTGGTATTGGCTCACTTCTATTTATCGTTTAAAGTATTTAATAAAACTATATTTTTCTATTTGTTTATCACGAGTGTTGTTGTTTTTTTGCGTTTTATACTTACTGGGTTCCCAAGGAAGCAGAGCTTTTAGTATTTAGACTATCAATAATATGAGGTAAAAAATCATCTAATTTAGAGAAAAAATGTTCTTCTGTAGCAGGGTGTAACAGATCACCAATCAGGAGGCCATCAGGTAAAAAAGTGATAAAGTTTGATCTGAAATCAAGGTGTGTCATAGGAATACCGCAAGCTTCCAACACAGCAATATGAGCGGAAACACCCAAGGGCAGAACAAGATGTAAGTTTTTCATGCTTTGAAGAACAGAGCGAAGATTATTTACAAAATGTTCGATTTCATCAAAGGAAATTGCATGGTTTTTTTGTGCGCTGGATGAAAGCGAAACAAAACGCGCTTTTTTCCCTCTAACCTGCGGATGGGAAGAAAAACTAATCTCTTTATCTTCAAAAGCAGAGAGAATGTCTTGGTATTCATTCACAGGACATATAGAAAGAATTAAGATCTCAGCTTCTACTGAGCCGAGATCTTTCCATTCTACAGAGTAGTCTTCTTCTTGGGGCACAATGGTGGCTGGAGTATTTGTTGTGACCTTAAAAGAAGCTTGGGGTGTCATACTTCATCGCCTTCATCACTATTGAAATCAGCTGGATGGCGAACAGGTGGAGCTGGTGGACGAGGGCGACCTTCAGGGTGACGGCGTGTAAATGAAGGTGCAATGCTGGCAAGTTCAACAAATACGTCAGCTTGTCTGCGAAGGTCATCCCCAATCATAGGAGGGGTCGAGCGCATAGAAGAAATAACGGTTACACGCACACCGCGTGTTTGTGCAGCTTCTACAGCTCGGCGCAAATCAGAATCACCGCTAATAATAACAGCGTGATCCAGCTTATGAGATTGCTCCAATAGATCTACAGTTAGTTCGACATCCATATTCCCTTTAATACGACGTCTTCCTGAATGATCCGTAAATTCACGCGCATTTTTTACAACAAGATGATATCCGTTATAAGCAAGCCAGTCTGTGAGTGGGCGCAATGGTGAATAATCATCTGTTTCTGGCATTGCAGCATAATAATAGGCGCGTTGAAACTGGCTTTGTGTCTCAAACATTTTGCGTAGGCTTCGAAAGTCAACTTCAAAACCAAGGTTGCGCGCGGCATGGTGAAGGCTTGCACCATCAATAAAAAGGGCAGTGCGTTCATGTGGACGCAGAAGCATATGATATTCCTGACTGTAAAATAGTTTTCCGGAGCAGGGTAATTAAAATTCCTGCCATGAATAGACAAACGAGTGAGAGGTGGGTTAGGTTTGCTTTCTGGCAGAAAAGATATGTTGATTGCATTTGCACGAACTGCGTGCTATTGCCAAGACTATATATCCAGTTTTTTGCCATTATTTAAAGGAATCGGCTTTATGGCGCGTGTAACCGTCGAAGATTGCATCGAAAAGGTTCCAAACCGTTTTGATCTGGTTCTTTTAGCTGCTCAGCGTGCACGTAATATGTCACGTGGTGAAGAACTTCGTGTTGATCGTGATAATGATAAAAACCCAGTCGTTGCTCTTCGTGAAATTGCCGAAGAAAAATTGAATCTGGGCACTCTTCGTGATGGCATTGTTCGCTCGCTAGCTCGTGCGCCAGAGCCAGAGCCTGTTGATGAAGAGGTTATGGATATTATTCCAACTGAAAAAAATATTTTCGGCCTTCAGGATGTTTCTGCAGAAGAGGAGCATGCCCATATGTCAGAAAGTGAAGCTGCTGCTATTGAAGCTGAACTTGGTGGACGAGGTCGTCGCTAATTAAAAGAAAAGATTAAAAAAGCAGGAGGAAAATATGCCAGAAACATTGCCTCCTGTAGAAAAAAAATCTTTAGAGAATAATATTTTTAAACCATCAATAAGTGGTTTATTGCGGCGGGTGGAAACGTATGACCCGCACGCAAATTTGAAATTAATAGAAGATGCGTATGATCTTGCGGCCTCGGCTCATAATGGGCAACTGCGAGATAATGGTGACGCGTATATAACGCATCCAATTGCGGTTGCGAGTATATTAGCCGGTTTTCGAATGGATGTGACGTCCATTCTGGTTGGCTTATTACATGATACGATTGAAGATACGGGTATTACTCTCGCTGATTTACAAAATCGTTTTGGCGAGGATGTAGCAGCACTCGTTGATGGTGTAACCAAACTAACCCGCTTGGAGTTACAGTCAGATCGTACAAAACAAGCTGAAAATTTTCGGAAGCTTGTTTTGGCGATGTCGCGCGATATTCGTGTTCTAATCGTCAAATTGGCTGATCGTTTGCATAATATGCGAACGCTTCACTATGTGCAGCGGTTAGACCGACGGCAGAGAATTTCTCGTGAGACGATGGATATTTATGCGCCATTAGCCGAGCGCATAGGTATGGATCGTGTTAAAACTGAGCTGCAAAATATTGCCTTTGCTCAGCTAGAGCCAGAAGCAGACGCTACAATCCGTGCGCGTTTGAATTTTTTGCGCGGGCAGGGCGCAGATGTTATTGATCAGATCAGCAAGGAATTAACGTCCCTTTGTGCTGAGGCCGGATTAGACGATGTTGATGTAACAGGACGTGAAAAATCTCCTTTTTCGATTTGGGAGAAGATGAAACGTCGGAATATTGCTTTTGAGCAACTTTCTGACATCATGGCTTTTCGTTTGATCGTACCAACGCGCGATGCGTGTTATATGGCTTTGGGCGCTATTCATGGTGCTTATCCGATGATAGCGGGACGTTTTAAAGATTATATCTCGACCCCTAAAGCAAATGGGTACCAAAGTTTGCACACAGGGGTGACGCTTCGCTCCCCTCGTAACCAGAAGATAGAAGTGCAGATCCGTACGCGTGAGATGCATGATTGGGCAGAAGACGGAGTAGCTTCTCATTGGGCTTATAAAGAAGACATGACGCCCAATGAGCGTGAAACGATGGCGTTGTCGGGCATATTTGGGAAAAATAATCGTAAATTACGGTGGGTGCAGGATCTTCTTGAAATTTTGGAAGATAGTGAAGCGCCCGATGAGTTTTTAGAAAATACGAAGCTTGAATTATACCAAGATCAGGTTTTTTGCTTTACGCCTAAAGGGCAACTTATCTCTCTTCCAAGGGGGGCGACGCCGATTGATTTTGCTTATGCTGTGCATAGTCAAGTCGGTGATACATGTGTTGGCGCTAAGGTTAATGGTCGATTGATCCCATTGCGGCACGAGCTGCAAAATGGGGATCAAGTTGAGATTATGACGGCACGAGGAGGTACTCCATCTCCGTCATGGGAACGTTTCGTCGTTACTGGGAAAGCGCGTGCGAGGATACGGCGCTTTGTTGTGGCTCAACAGCGGCAAGTTTATATTGATAATGGCCGGGTTGCTATTGCAAAAGCCTTCCGACAGGAAGGGGCAGATGGATCTGAGAAAGTGCTGGAGGGGATTCTCAAAGAGCTCCGACAGGCTTCTGTTGAAGATTTATATGTTGCGGTAGGGAATGGGCAATTAGGCCCTAAAGATGTTGTTAATGCTGCTTATCCGGAGTTAAAACCAGCGGGAAGGGCACCTCGTCTGGTACCGGGGCTTTCGCCGCGTTTTGGTCAGTCTCTTCTTTTGGGGGCAGGGAATATTCCTGCTCGGAAGAAAACGTCTCAATCCAATCAAATTATAAAAGGATTAGGGGTCGGGATTGCGACGAGCTTTGCCGGATGCTGTCGTCCTATCCCGGGAGATAGTATTGTTGGGGTGATTGCTCAAAGCAAAGGCGTTACAATCCATCGCAAAGGGTGTCAAAATCTGGCTAGTTTTTCGGAAAATCCTGAGCGGTTTATTGAAGTTGATTGGGATTATGATGCCATTGCAAAGCGTGTGGATACGACACCTTATACTGCTCGTTTATCTGTTGTTGCGACGAATGAGCCGGCTGTCTTGGCAACCCTTACAAACGCAGCGGCCAAAAGCGGTGGAAGTGTTGTGAACTTAAAAATAGTAAATAGACAGTTGGATTTTATGGAAATTTTGGTGGATGTGGAGGTGAAAGATTTAAAACATCTTTTATCACTCATTACTTCTTTTCGGGTGGCTGTTGGTGTGATGCAAGTCGAGCGCGTTAAGGGATAAAAAGATGATATTAGGGATAGGGATCGATTTATGTATGATCCCTCGTATTGGAGATATGATCGAAAAATATGGGGAGCGTTTTTTGAACCGTGTTTTTACAGAAGATGAGCGGATTTATTGTGAACGTTTTTCATCCGTGCCTCGGATAGGAAGCTATGCTAAGCGTTGGGCTGCAAAAGAAGCGTGCGTTAAAGCGCTGGGGACGGGTGTTGCCAAGGGAATAACCCTACAGGATATAAGCGTTTTTAATGATGCTGCAGGCGCTCCGAAAATAGCTCTGAGAGGGAAGGCACTTGCTGCTTTAGAGGAGCTGACACCGACCAATAGTCGTGCAGAAATTTTAGTCAGTTTAACGGATGATACTCCTTTTGCTATGGCCCAAGTCATTATTCAGGCAATTTACGTCTGAAATGCTCGCTATTCAAAAAGAACTGAGTTAAAAGCGCTTGGTGAAGTAAGGAGATAGGCCCCATGTGGGGGAAAAAACAATTAGACAATCCGCCAGAGAAGAAACAGGAAACTTTGGGAGAAACTATTCGGTGGTTTCTCATGATGCTTTTTGTTGTCCTTGCTGTGAGAACGTTTATTTTCGAGCCGTTTAATATACCATCAGGCTCCATGATCCCAACCTTACAGATTGGTGATTTTGTATATGTATCGAAGTTCAGTTACGGTTATTCCCGCTATTCTTTCCCATATTCGCTTGATTTATTTGACGGTCGAATTTTGGAGAGTGATCCACATCGTGGAGACGTCGCTGTTTTTCGTTACACGCGTGATACATCAACGGCTTATATTAAACGTATTGTCGGGTTGCCGGGAGATCGGATTCAGGTCACAGGCGGTCAGTTATATGTGAATGGTGTTGAAGTTCCACGCAGGGATTTGGGGCACTATGAAGTACGTGATGAGCGGAATGAGTTGTTAAGTGGTGAGTTGTATAATGAAAGCCTCCCTGGGAGTGATGGGCGTGCAACAGTTAACCATGATATTTTAAAATTAACGGATGATGGCTTTGCCAATAACACCCCAGAATACGTTGTTCCTCAAGGTTATTTCTTTGCCATGGGAGATGATCGGGATGATAGTTCTGATAGCCGGTTTCAGAAAGATTTAGGCTTTGTGCCGATCCAAAATCTTGTGGGGCGAGCGCAGGTCGTGTTGTTCTCTCTCGATTTTCGTCATCCTGCATGGCAGTTTTGGTATTGGCCAGTTGAAATCCGGTTTAATCGCTTTTTGCATTCAGTAACATGACTCTTTCTCAAGATCAGATTGAGGATTCTATACAAAAAGCATTAGGGTATCATTTTAAGAATATTCAGCTTTTAAGAGAAGCCTTAACACATCGTTCTGCTGTCAGTGGTCGCCGTCAGAAGGGCGGGCGTAAGAGAAGTGCTGCGCTCCCTAAAGGCTCAGGATCGAACGAACGTCTTGAGTTTGTAGGCGATCGGGTCTTGGGGCTTTTGATGGCAGAGTGGTTGTTTCAGCACTTCCCTCAAGAGCAGGAAGGGGCATTAGGTCCGCGGCATGCCCATTTGGTTTCGCGTCCCATTTTAGCAGAAATTGCAGATCAGATTGGGCTTTCGGCATTTATTAATATAGCTTCCCATGAAGAAGCGGCTGGGATTCGTCAGTTATCGAGTATACAAGCCGATGCAATGGAAGCTGTACTTGGGGCGCTTTATTTGGACGGGGGGTTAGAACCTCCCAAGTATGTCGTGCATAAATATTGGGGAGAAAAGATTGACAGTCAGCTTCGCCCTCATAAAGAACCCAAAACGTTGTTGCAGGAATATCTCTTATCTTTAGGGCGGCCTTTGCCTCATTATGAGTTGATTTCTGCCGAAGGACCATCACATGCGCCAGTCTTTCGGATTGAAGTTAAAGCGCAAGGCTTAACTGGCAAGGGAGAGGCCGGGAGTAAAAGGCTTGCAGAGAGTGCTGCTGCATTAGATCTGTTAAAACTTCTTGGCCAGAATGTAGCGCCATAATAAGGTGCAGAAAAAAGGATGAATAGTATGACCACTCGCTGCGGTTTCGTGGCCCTTGTTGGCGCCCCTAACGCCGGAAAATCCACACTTTTGAACCGCATTGCTGGTGTTAAATTATCCATTGTGAGTCCAAAGGCGCAAACAACACGCTTTAGAACGCTCGGAATCGTAGTAAGAGAAAATACTCAAATCATATTGGTTGATTTGCCGGGAATTTTTAAACCACGCCGGCGGTTGGACCGGGCTATGGTCAATGCCGCATGGACTGGATCGCAAGATGCAGACCTGACGTTGTTAATGATTGATGCCAAGTTGGGTTTGCGTGATGATGTTAGAGAAATTATAACCAAACTTGCGCAGAGTAATGGTAAAATCTGGCTTGTCTTGAATAAGACAGATCTTATTGCTGCTGAAGATCTTCTCCCGATTACTAAAGAAGTTAATGATCTTTTGCCTGTTGAGCGTGTCTTTATGGTGAGTGCACGTTCAGGCGATGGTGTTGAAGATTTGCTCGATCAATTGACGGCTGATCTTCCTGAGGGGCCATTCTTATATCCAGAAGATGATTTGACTGATTTGCCAGATCGGTTGTTGGCCGCAGAGTTGGTTCGTGAACAAGTCTTTATGCAAACGCATGAAGAAATTCCATATCAGGCAACTGTTGAAACAGAGAGCTTTAAAGAGCGCCCTGATGGGTCTGTTCGTATAGAAGTGACAATTTACGTTTCTCGAGCTGGGCACAAAGCGATTTTGATTGGCGAAGGCGGTCATAAAATAAAATCGATTGGCGCCCGTGCACGTTTAGAGTTGCAAGAGCTATTAGATCGTCCGTGCCATTTGTTTTTAAACGTGAAAGAACGTGCAGGCTGGGATGAGGAAAAAGCACGTCTGCGAGCAATTGGTTTGGAAGATTAGTGAGTGTAATAAGAAGATAAAGAATATTGCTTTTTTCGAGGATCGCTTGTGACAATCTCTCGGGAGATGTATGACAAGTAAAACGCACCGTAATCCATCCAGAGACGGGTATATGACTGAAAAACAAGAAAGCTATAAGCGTGTTCTCCTGAAAGTGTCTGGAGAGGCACTGATGGGTAAGGCAGCATCAGGCGTTGACCCCGATATGATCGATATGGTGGCCGCTGATATTGCAGAAGTTGTGCGCTCTGGTGTGCAGGTATGTTTGGTTGTTGGTGGTGGAAATATCTTTCGTGGATTATCTGCTGCGGCAAAAGGAATGGACCGGGCGCAAGGTGATTACGCTGGCATGCTTGCGACGGTTATTAATGCGCTAATGCTTCAAAATGGTTTGGAGCGCCAAGGGCTGGAAACGCGTGTTATGACTGCCATTCAAATGGCCTCTATTGCTGAGCCATACATTCGCCGCCGCGCTGTGCGCCACATGGAAAAAGGGCGTGTTGTTATTTTTGCTGCCGGAACGGGTAATCCGTTTTTTACAACAGATACAGCCGCAGCTCTTCGTGCGAACGAGATGGAGTGTGATGCTCTGTTTAAAGGTACGCAGGTGGATGGGATATATTCCGATGATCCTCGGCGTAACCCGGATGCAACGCGTTATGATCGTTTGACGTACATGGATGTGTTGTCACAGCAGTTGAATGTTATGGATGCTGCGGCTATCAGTCTTGCTCGTGAAAATAAGCTGCCTATTGTTGTGTTCAATATGCATGCGCCTGGCGCTTTTGGTGCAGTTGTTCGTAGCGAAGGGCTTTTCACCAAGGTTGTCGAAGCCAATTAAAATTTCTGTGTTCATCGAAACTATGAAGGAACAGCTTTATGCCTGCTGACCTGAAGGACTTGTTAGCTGATCTTACGCGCCGGATGGATGGTGCGATTGACAGTCTTCGCCGTGATCTATCTGGCTTACGTTCTGGGCGTGCAAGTCCCAACTTGCTAGAGCCTGTACGTGTAGAAGCGTATGGTTCGGAAGTGCCATTGTCACAGGTTGGTTCAATCGCTGTCCCTGAAGCACGTATGTTAACGGTTTCTGTTTGGGATCGAAGCGTCGTGGGGGCTGTTGAGCGTGCTATTCGTGATAGCGGGCTTGGCCTTAATCCGGCTGCGGATGGGCAGACAATCCGTGTTCCTATTCCCGTTCTAACGGAAGAGCGTCGTAATGAGTTAGCACGTGCTGCTGGCCGATATGCTGAAAATGCTAAGATTGCTGTTCGTGGTGTTCGTCGTGATGGGATGGAGCAAACCAAAACGGCTGAAAAAAATAGTGATATCAGCCAAGATGATATGAAAACATGGTCAGATTCTATTCAGAAACTGACGGATGAATACGTCAAAAAAATTGATGATATTTTGGCTGAAAAAGAGCGTGAGATTAAGCAAGTCTGATTTGATCTCTTGACTAAAACCACCTCTTCTCAGCCGGTATCGTGTTCGGGGACTATCGCCCCGCACGAGTTAAGCACCATTCCTGTGCATGTTGCTTTAATTATGGACGGGAATGGTCGTTGGGCGCGTTCTCGGCGCTTGCCGGTTGCTGTGGGGCACCAGCAAGGCGCAGAGGCTGTGCAGAGGTGTGTGCAAACGGCTATTAAGCATGGAGTGAAGTATCTTACACTTTATGCTTTTTCTTCTGAAAACTGGCGCCGATCTTCAGAGGAAATTAAAGATTTAACGTCATTATTACGTTTTTACGTGCGTCATAAATTAAATGAATTGCATGAGCAGGGTGTTCGTCTCCAAGTAATAGGGGAGCCTGAGCGGTTTGATAATGCTCTTTACGAAGAGCTGAAACGTGCTGAAGCAAAAACCCATGCAAACACAAAGTTGGTTTTAACGCTTGCTCTTTCTTATGGGGGGCGGGCTGATATTGTTCAGGCAAGCCGTGTTTTAGCGCAGAAAATTGCTCAAGGTGCGTTATCACCTGAGGATATTACAGAGGAGCTTTTGGGCGCGGCTTTGCAAACCTCTGGAACGCCTGATCCAGATTTGGTGATCAGGACCAGTGGAGAATGTCGCTTGTCCAATTTTCTATTATGGCAAAGTGCATATGCAGAGTTTGTATTTATGGATGTTTTATGGCCCGATTTTGGAGAATCTGAATTTCTTGAAGCATTGTCGTATTTTGCAAAGAGGCAAAGGCGGTTTGGTGGTCGGCCGGCATGAATAAGAGTTCACCACGCTGGTCTGATTTAAGAACACGGTTAGTGTCGGCAGTTATTCTGGTTTGCGTTGCTGGGGTTTGTCTTTGGCAGGGTGGATTTTTATATGATGTGTTGATTCTCCTTGCGATGGTGGGCTTGGTTTGGGAAGGCGAGCTACTCATCCAGCAGCCTTTGCGGACGTGGAGAGGTGTCCTTTTGTTGTTGTGGCCAATTGTCGCAGGGGTGTCTGCCTTAAAAGGGCAATGGCTTTTGGCTTTGGGGATGCTTATTCCTGCCATGGCGTTTGGTGTTAAGACAAGTATTCCCGTGATTGTTTCTGTTGTGGGTGGTTTGTCTCTGTTGTGGTTAAGGCATCGGGGAGCGGGGCTGGAAAGCGTTTTATTTGTTTTAAGTGTTGTTGTTGCTAGTGATAGTTGTGCGTATTTAAGTGGCCGAATTTTTGGCGGACCAAAGTTGGCTCCTTCCATATCGCCCGGGAAAACACGTTCAGGGGCACTCGGCGGCTTATTGGGGGCGTCTCTTGCCGGAGGCTGCGTTGCTTGGCTAACAAGTGGGCATTTGATTATTGGGGGCCTGTTTTGGGGAGCTGTGTTAGGCGTTTTTTCTCAAAGTGGGGACCTCTTAGAGAGTGCTGTGAAGCGACGTTTGGGAGTTAAAGATTCGGGCTATATTATTCCCGGGCATGGTGGATTGCTGGATCGGTTTGATGGTTTGTTGGCGGCAGCGCCGGTTGCTGCTCTTTTGTCTTTATTTGTTTCCGGGCATGCCTTTTGGGCATTCCAACCTGTAGATCTGGTAAGCGGGTCTGCACATTATACCATTTCGCAGGGGAGTTTTTCTCATGAATAGCGGTTCTGCCGTTAAACCACGTCGTATTACCGTTTTGGGCAGCACAGGAAGTATTGGTACTTCCACGGTGGATCTGCTCAAGCGTGAAAAAGATGAATTTGATGTAAGAGCCTTGGTCGGCGGGCGTAATGTGAAGCTTCTTGCTGAGCAAGCAAAAGATTTACGTGCAGAGTTGGCCGTTATTCATGATGAAAGCCTTTATGCAGAACTTAAGGCCGCTCTTGCTGGGACGGGGATTAAGGCTGCGGCTGGTCGACAAGCTGTTATTGATGCTGCCGCTCTCGAAGCAGACTGGACGATGGCCGCTATTACTGGAGCTGCAGGGTTGGAGCCAGCCTTGGCTGCTGCACGCAATGGCCATGCGATTGCTCTTGCCAATAAAGAGGCATTGGTCTGTGCTGGCGATGTGATGTTGCGTGCAGTTCGGGAGGCTGGTGCAACACTTTTGCCGGTTGATTCAGAGCATAATGCTATTGCGCAAGCTTTGGGTGGGTGTTCGATGGAGAGCGTCGAAAAGATTGTTCTGACGGCATCCGGTGGGCCTTTCCGAAAATCTTCTCTTGAAGAGATGCGAGCTGCAACCCCGCAGAAAGCACTGAAGCATCCGACATGGTCTATGGGAGCTAAAATCACGATTGATTCGGCTTCTATGGCGAATAAAGGTTTGGAGGTTATTGAGGCGGCTCGTTTATTTGGACTTACAGAAGATCAGATTGATGTGTTGATTCATCCTCAGTCAGCTGTGCACGGGTTGGTGCAATTCAAAGATGGAAGTTTAGTGGCTCAAATGGGTTCAGCAGATATGCGGATACCGATTGCGCATACACTTGCTTGGCCACAACGGATGAATACACCATGCCAGCGTTTGGACTTGAGTGCTTTGAGCACATTAGAGTTTGAAGCTCCAGATGAAAATCGCTTTATTCCATTGCGTTTGGCGCGCCAAGTTTTGAGAGCAGGGGGAGCAGCGCCTGCTGTTTTTTCTGCGGCAAATGAAATTGCTGTGGACGCGTTTTTAAATGGCCGTATTGGTTTTCTGGGTATTGGCGAAACGATTGATAGTGTTTTGCAAGTCATGCCTGAAAATCCGGAGTTAAAAACATTGGATGATGTTTTGGAATGGGATGCGAAAGGCCGGATGTGGGCAGAAGAGCACATTTTAAAACAGGGCGATCGGTTGAGAAATATTAGCGAGAATTCCGTTCATGCATGATTTGTTGCGTACGTTAGTTTCATTTGGTCTTGTGCTTGGAATCTTGGTTTTTATACACGAGTTCGGGCATTATATCGCTGCGCGTTGGAGAGGGATAAAAGTCGATACGTTTTCTATCGGCTTTGGACCAGCTCTATATCGTTGGCATGACCGAACGGGAACGGAGTGGCGGATTAGTGCAATTCCTTTAGGGGGATATGTTAAGCCTCATGGTTTTGAAGGGCCAGAGGATGCCACGGAAGAGCAAAAGCAGGCTTGGGTTCCGGGACAAACATTTCATGATAAGCCAGTAGGTTCACGCGCGCTGGTTATTGTTATGGGGCCAGTATTTAATTTTCTTTTCGCGATCGTGGCTTTTACGGTTCTGTTTTCCACGGTTGGAAAGATGGAATTGAAAAATGATATTTCTCAAGTTGCTGTAGGAAGTGCCGCTGAGAAAGCTGGTATTAAGGTTGGTGATATTATTACCCGCATTGGCACATTAAATATTTCAACACCTGAAGATGTGATGGAAATTATATCCACTCATCCCGGGGATCAGACGACGATTGATGTAAAGAGAAATAATCAGCCTATTTCTTTACCCGTAACTGTGGGAACAACAGGAGTTGGTTCGCATGCCCACGGGCTGTTAGGGGTTGGGTTTACAGCCGTGCCTGGCCATCCGGTATCTGTGATTAAGGCACTTCCAATGGGTGTGGTAGAGACATGGAATATGTCTGTAAAAACCCTTCAAGGTGTGTGGCAGATTCTTTCTGGTCAACGGAGTCCGAAAGAGCTGGGGGGAACGATTCGAATCGCGCAGCTTTCAGGGCAGGTTGCAAGTTATGGTTTTGCGAGTGTTCTTTCTTTTATGGCGCTTCTATCGATTAATTTGGGGTTAATTAATTTATTCCCAATTCCTGTTTTAGATGGTGGGCGTTTATTTTTTTATGCCATAGAGGCTATAAAAGGTAGCCCGGTTTCCCGGCGGGTTCAGGAAGTCGGAATGCAAATAGGAATGGCACTTATTGGGGCTCTTTTCTTATTTTCTACATTTAATGACTTAACCAATATAGGTCTTTTCCATTGGTTATTTCATATGGGAAGTTAAGAAAGTAATCTTCTGTAATCTTTCGTGAGTGAAGTGAAAGCTTGCATTGAGGGGGGATTTTCGGATACCTCCCCTTTATAGATGTAGCGTTGTAAAATTATCTGCGGAAATTGTAACAAGGAAAACCGGTTTGTCTGGATCACGGTCAAGAGGTTCTCAGGCCCTAAATATGCGGATGATGCTTCTTGCATCCGTATGTCTTTTCCCGTCCATTTTGAATGTGGCGGAAGCGCGTGGAGCACGTCATCATACGGCAGGGGGAGCAGCGTCGTTTGTTCCTGGTAATATTATCCAGACGATTAAGGTCTCGGGTAATACTCGTATCGAGACGAGTACTGTTTTGTCCTATATGGTGGCGCAGCCTGGGGATACTTTTAATCAGGATGATCTGGATCGCTCCCTAAAGACGCTTTATGCGACAGGGCTTTTCAAAGATGTTACTTTGCGGCGGGAAGGCAGCACTCTGCTTGTCAATCTGGTTGAAAACCCGATTGTTAACCGCATTGTGTTTGAAGGAAACCATGCTTTAAAAGAGGAAGATCTTCTTAAAGAGATTAGCCTTCGTCCAAGAGCCGTTTTTTCTGCCCAAACAGTGGCGGCAGACCGTCAGAAAATTTTGAATCAATATGCTGGGAAAGCACGCTATGATGCGACAGTAACCCCGCAGATTATTCAATTATCTCATAATCGTGTGGATGTTGTTTTTAAAATAAACGAAGCGCAGCAAACACTGATTCACAAGATTGTTTTTGTTGGAAATCACGCTTTTAGTGAAGCAAGACTCGCTCAGGTGATTTCTTCCAAAGAAACGGCTTGGTATCGTTTCTTCTCTTCATCCGACGAGTATAATCCTGAGCGTATTAAATACGATGCTGAATTGCTGCGTCGTTTTTACCTCCATAATGGTTTTGTTGATTACCATATGGTGGATGCGACAGGTGAGTTGGCGCCCGACCATAAATCATTTTATGTAACCTTTACGATTCACGAGGGTGATCGTTATCGCATGGGTAAAATGGACGTGCGGTCCAGTCTGCGTGGCGTAACCCCTAAAATGATGCGCAAACATATCGAACTGTTTAAGCATCAGTGGTACGATGGGACGGCTATTCAGCATAACGCAAATAACATGCAGGAATGGTTGCAATCGCAAGGCCATCCTTTTGCGATGGTGCGCCCAGAAATTGCACGTAACCCAGAAAAGCATGTTGTAGACCTTCTTTTTGATATTACAGAAGGCCCTCATGTGTATGTTGAGCGTATTGATATTAACGGCAATACCATCACACGTGACAGCGTTATCCGCCGAAACCTTCCAATGTCTGAAGGGGATGCTTACACACCCTCTGACCGTAAATATTCTAAGATGGCCTTAGAGGATTTGGGTTATTTTAGCTCGGTTTCTGTGGATCAAAGCCAAGGTTCTGCGCCTGACCGGGTGAATGTTGCGGCGAATGTTGTTGAAAAACCAACAGGGGAATTCTCCTTGGGTGGTGGTTATTCAACGGACGTGGGTGTTTTAGGAAACGTCGCTGTTAAGCAGCACAACCTTCTGGGTACGGGTATTGATGCTGGTGCATCTGGAACTGTTGCTTATTATGAGAAGCAGGTAGATCTGTCTGTTACGGATCCTTATTTCTTGAACCGTAACGTTGTTGCTGGTGCTGATATTTACTTTAATCAGCAAGGGAATAACGGTTCTACGTCGTATCAGCAGAGCTATAAAGAGACCCAGATTGGTGCTGTTCTGCGTTTAGGTTATGCCTATAACCGTTATCTGTCTCAGTCTTGGAGCTATACACTGGTCGATCGTAAGGTCGGTAATTTGTATAATCCTAATTATAAAACTCAAAATCCAAACGATTATTTTGATTACTTATCCTACGCTCCATCCTTGTATGTTCAGGATAGTGCAGGGTGGTCTGTTCTTTCCCAGTTGAGTACAGCTTTAACGTATGACCGCCGTGACCGGCGTATGAATCCGCATTCTGGTTATATGTTGAAGTTGGCTGGAGATTTTGCCGGGATCGCTACAAAAACACGCTATGGACGTGTTAAGGCGGATGGCGCTTACTATCTGCCGCTCGATAATATTACAGGCAATCATGACTGGACCTTCCAATTTAAAGGTGGGGTTGGTTATATGGGGAACTGGTCTGGCTCCAGCCGAACGAATATTATTGATAACTTTTATCTGGGTGGTGATAACTTGCGTGGGTTCCTACAAGGTGGTGTCGGGCCACGTGCAAGCCATTATTGTGCGAGTGCTGCTGGCGGATGTCCCCCTTATATGCCTAAATACGGGCAAGAGGATTTCTTAGGTGGTAAGTTTATGTATACCGCCTCTGCTCAGATTAATTTCCCGCTTCCAATGGGAGATGATTTGGGAATTTCTGGTCGTTACTTCGTTGATGCGGGCAGCTTGGCAGGTATGCGCGTCAGACGCCGTTATTATAACCAAGCGGCTTATCCGAAGTATGGTGAATCCTACACGCCTGTAACAGGCGATACTCTTACACCTCGTGTATCAACGGGTTTAGGTATCACGTGGAAAAGTCCGTTCGGTATGGTTAATATCGATGGTGCGGTTCCTATTCGTAAAGAGCATGGCGATCGTATTTATCCGGTTCGTTTTGGTTTTGGTCAGCAGTTCTAGGAACTGCTTGCCATTCCAAACGTCAAGTCTTTCATAGATTTTGTGATAGAGGTGGTCATGTCTCGAATTTCGCTAATGCGTGCGGTATCAGCTAGTGCGCTTCTTGTTGCTGTTTCTTTTGGTGGCGCAGCACATGCTCAATCATCAGGGAATGGTGGTTGGTTTGTTCCCAAAGCGCCGCATGCAGAAGCGCCTGCTCCCGTAGCACATTCTGCGCCTCGACATGCTGTGCCAGTTGCTGCCCCTGCTGCGGTGCCACAGGAAGAGGATGATGCTCCTGGTGTCCCGCAAGCGCCGCCAGTGCTGCCTTTGCCACCGATTCCTACGCCTTCACAAATTGCGAAAGAAGCGGCTCCTCCGCCTATCGTCATTGGGGTAATTAATGTTCCTGCTGTTATGCAGATTTCTTCTGCAGCACAGGAAATTCAGCAGGTTCTTGGCGCACGCCGTGATAAGCTTGCTCAAGCGGTTCAAAAAGAAGAAGCAGCATGGCGCGGAGAGCAACAACGTCTACAGGCACAAGCTCGTAGCCTGAGTGCTGAGCAGATTCAGCTGCGTGAACGTCATCTTCAAGAGCGACGTGCAAAAGATCAGCGT
Organism: Swingsia samuiensis; assembly: GCF_006542355.1. Taxonomy (NCBI): domain Bacteria; kingdom Pseudomonadati; phylum Pseudomonadota; class Alphaproteobacteria; order Acetobacterales; family Acetobacteraceae; genus Swingsia; species Swingsia samuiensis. Next base: position 1,704,405 of record NZ_CP038141.1, read on the forward strand.
GATTTTAGTAATCAGGCTCGGATTATTCAAGAGGCTGCCCAAGTTGCGTTTCATCAGATTGAACGTGAGTTAGAGCAGCCAAATGGAATTATTGCAGCGGTTGCTGGGGCCCATAATATGAATATGGTGCTTCATGCTGAGCAGGTTGTTTTGCATGTTGGTGAGCAGGATATTACAGAAGAAGTTGCTAACCAATTGAATAAAACATTACCTCATGTTTTTATTCCAGCAGAGGGTGTTGACCCTGAGAAATTGGCGAAATCAGGAAAGATGCCAACTACAGCAGATGAGCAACGCATTATGGCACAAGCTGCTAATGTTCCTGCGGCGGCAGCTCCTGCTCCTAAAAATGACTCCGTTGTACGGCAACATCACTAAGGGCTAAGGCGTGGCAGATATCGATCGGTTAGATAATCTTCCTGGTGACCAGCGTTTTTTTGAACGTTCTGGGCCGTTTTCTCTTGAGCAGCTTGTAGAAGCTGCTGGCGGAGATATTCACCCGGCACAAAGTGGGAAGAATGTTCGGTTTCGAGGGGTAGCTCCATTACATGTTGCGACTGCTGAAGACGTTAGCTTTTTAGATAACCGTCGTTATCTGCCTTTATTGGAAAAAACGAAAGCAGGGGTGGTGATTTTGTCTCCTGCTTTCGTTGATAAACTACCAGCCCAAACGGCGGGCCTTGTTTCTAAGGCCCCATATCTGGCATGGGCGCGTGTTGCTTCGCTTTTTCATCCTGCTCCACCCTCTAAAGGATCGAGGCATCCATCCGCATATATTGGAGAGGGTGTAGAAATCGGAGATGATGTAGAAATTGGTCCTTTTGCTGTCATTGAAAATGGCGCAAAAATTGGTAATGGATCGATTATTTCTGCACATGCATTTATTGGGAAAAGCGTTGAAATTGGAGAGCGTTGCCGTATCGGTAGTCATGTTTCTGTTACGCATGCAAAAATAGGCAATCGTGTTTCGTTGTATTCTGGAGCACGGATTGGGCAAGACGGTTTTGGTTTTGCCGTTGGTCCGCAAGGGTTTGAAACTGTCCCTCAGCTAGGTTTGGTTATTATAGAAGACGACGTTGAAATTGGAGCGAACTCGACGATTGATAGAGGTTCAATGCGAGATACCTTTATTGGGGCGGGCACACGGATTGATAACCTTGTTCAGATTGGACACAACGCCCGTTTAGGGAAGTGTTGTATTGTTGTGTCGCAAGCAGGGGTTTCCGGTTCGACAGAGCTTGGTGACTTTGTCACGATTGCAGCTCAGGCTGGGCTGATTGGTCACATTAAAATCGGTGAAAAAGCCCGCATTGGTGCGCAGTGCGGTGTAATGTCTGATGTAGAAGCAGGTGCAGATGTTATCGGCAGTCCTGCGATGCCTTTCCGTGAGTTTTTCCGTAACGTTGCTACTTTGCGTAAACTTTCTCGGAAGAGTAGCGGCTGAACTTCCTGCAATGGATGGTAACCTTGAGGTAGTTTTGCTAAGGGGAAATAACTCACTGCTTTAATGTGCAGTATATGATATTTCATTTTTTAGAAGGATATGGTGATGAAAATGGATCGAGGGCATACGTCAACCGAAAAGAAAAAAGTTGGGGCGACGGAGGAAGGTAATCACCAGCTTCCTGAAAGCATCGACGTGATGCAGATTATGCAATGTATTCCGCATCGATATCCATTCCTTCTGATTGATAAGATGATTAACATCAAGGCTGGGGAATCAGCGGTAGGTGTTAAAAACGTCACAGTAAATGAACCTTTTTTCCAAGGACATTTTCCAGAAAGGCCTGTGATGCCGGGGGTGTTGATCGTTGAGGCAATGGCTCAAACGGCGGCAACTCTGGTTGTTATGACACTAGGGAAAGCCTTTGAAGGGAAGTTGGTTTATTTCATGACAATCGAAGGTGCGAAATTTCGTCGTCCTGTAGGGCCGGGAGACCAACTTCATGTGGAAGTTATAAAAGAACGTTCACGTGCAAATGTATGGAAATTTAAAGGAGTTGCACGGGTGGATGGAACAGCAGTCGCTGAAGCGACCTTTAGCGCGATGATCATGGGCTGATCGAATGCAGCGCGCAGGGAAACGGCCCGAAACTGTTGAGATACATACAACGGCGCTTGTTGATAAACGGGCCCGCTTGGGTGAGAATGTGCGCATAGGGCCATGGTGTATTGTAGGTCCAAATGTCACACTGGGTGACGGAGTTTGTTTGCATTCCTCTGTTGTTATTGATGGACACACGACACTTCAATCTGGGGTGGAGGTTTATCCATTTGTCACTATTGGAATGGCCCCTCAGGATTTGAAGTATGCTGGGGAGCCCACGTTGTGTGAGGTCGGTGCGAATACGATTATTCGTGAGAATGTAACGATCCATCGTGGGACAGCCCAAGGTCATGCTCTGACAAAAATAGGCTCCAACTGTTTGATCATGGCGAATGCTCATATTGCTCATGACTGCATTATTGGTGATCGGGTAATTATCGTTAATAATGTGGTTATGGGCGGGCATGTTGATATTGCTGACGATGCCAAGGTGATGGGCTCTGCTGCACTTCATCAGTTTGTTCGTATCGGACGAGGTGCTGTGGTTGGTGGCGTTTGTGGTGTTGAAATGGATGTCATTCCCTACGGGAGCGTATTGGGAAATCGTGCGCGCCTTGTTGGGTTGAATTGGATTGGCTTAAAGCGGTCTGGCGCTGGCTCAGAAGAAATTCAAGATATGCGGCGTGCGTTTAGAACACTTTACCCCCGACACAGTAACGGAGCGGAAAGTGTTTTGGAGGTACGAATTGCAGAGGTCCGTCAACGATATGGGCATTTAAAGCGGATTGCTGAAATGTTGGATTTTATGGAGGCTCCGAGTAAGCGTGGGTTAACACGTGTTGCGCGGAATGATGGAATGGCAGAAACAGAAGGAGCTTGATTGTGACAGCTGGAAAGTGTGTTGGTATTTTGGCAGGAGCAGGGCCACTACCAGCACAGGTTGCTGCGGCTGTTACTGCTCAAGGGAAAAAAGTTTTTATCATTGCATTTCGTGATTATGCAGATTTAAGCCTTATTCAATCCTATCCGCATCAGGTCATTAGATTGGCTGCTGTGGGAGAAATTCTCAAAACTCTTAGAGAAAATCAGTGCCAAGAGCTGGTGCTGATAGGCCCTGTGAGTCGTCCTGCATGGCGTGATTTGCGCCCAGATGGAGAGGGGGCACGTATTCTTGCTCGTTTGGGGCGTGCTATATTTGCTGGTGATGATGGGTTGCTGGGAGCAATTCTGCGTGTGTTGGGTGAAGAGGGGTTTGTTGTTCGTGGAGCGCATGAGTATTTAAATCATGCGACAGGGCGAAGCGGGGCTCTTGGACGGTTTTCTCCAGATGAGCAGGCAAAGCAGGATATTCTACGCGGGGTTGATGTTTTAAGGGCTATGGCACAATTGGATATAGGGCAGGCTTGTGTCGTTCAAAGCGGTTTGGTTCTAGCTGTAGAGGCTATGGAAGGAACCGACGCAATGCTTGGGCGGTGTGGAAAATTGATGCAGGCTGGTAGTGGAGGGGTTCTGATTAAAATCCCCAAAAAAGGCCAAGATTTGCGAGCTGATATGCCGACCATAGGCCCTGAGACTGTTGAAAATGCCGCACGGAATGGTTTGCGTGGAGTTGTGTTTCAGCCAGGGGTAACGCTTATCACTGATCTGGAGCGGTGTGTTGCTTTGGCTGACAGGTATAATTTGTTTTTATATGGTTTAACGACAGAAGATCTAAAGGAAAAATAAAAATGGGTATTTTCTTACATACGATGGTTCGGATCCGAGACATTGATCGGAGTCTAATTTTTTATGGTCTTTTAGGAATGAAGGAGCTGCGTCGTAAAGAGGTGCCCGAGGGGCGCTATACGCTTGTATTTATTGGGTATGAAGGTAACGCAAAAGGAGAGGGGGAAATTGAACTGACCTACAACTGGGACCAAGAAGAAGACTACGAAATAGGAAATGGCTTTGGTCATTTTGCCGTTGGTGTCCCAGATGTTGCTGGAGTTGTTGAAAAAGTACGTACTGGTGGCGGAAAAGTAACACGTGAAGCAGGACCGTTGAAGTTTGGCACAACGATCATTGCTTTCGTTGAAGATCCAGATGGATATAAAGTAGAGCTTATTGAGAGGAAGTAGTTTGTTTTAAGAGGGCCAGAGCATTCTCGAGTGCTGAGGTGATGAGGTAGGCGTTTTTTTGAACGGTCGCATCTGGGTGTGCTGTTAGAATATCGGCACAGAGGAGGGCTGGAGAAAGAGCGTTGCGTAAATCGTGGCGTAATTTCTTGGTTTTATCGTGATTGGCCGTTGATTGCGATGTCATTTTTGTTTCCTTGTTGCTCTGGCATTGACATTTGGGCCTTGGGATGCCTACAAAGCCGCATCTTAATAAACCCGGGCGTTTCGTGCGCCCGATCATAACAAATATCTAATAGAGGATATTTGTGCAGATTTTAAGGATCGAGTCATGAAGCGCACGTATCAACCATCTAAACTTGTTCGTAAACGTCGCCACGGTTTCCGTGCACGTACGGCAACAGTTGGTGGTCGCCGTGTATTGGCAAACCGCCGCACAAAAGGCCGTAAGAAGCTGTCTGCCTGAGTACGAATCGGACCATTAACCGCTTGAAAAAGCGGCCGCAGTTTCTGCACGTTGCTCGACAAGGACAAAAAATTGTTGCGTCGAGTATGATTGTGCAGATTCTGCCGGACAGCAGCCAACAAGAAACACGTGTTGGTTTTACGGTTACCAAAAAAGTTGGTAATTCTGTTGTTCGTAATCGCACGAAGCGTCGGCTTCGAGAGGCTTTTCGCCTTCTTGCTAAAGAGCAGGAAATACCGTGTGCTGATATTGTCCTTGTTGGACGGAACAGTACGAGAAGTCGAAAATTTTCCCGTTTAAAAGATGACCTTAGCAAAGCTCTGCAAAAAGGGCATATAAAGTGAAAAATTTTGCAGAAAAGTTTCTGGCAGAATTTTTTATTCTTTTAATTAATGCTTATAAAATATTTCTTAGCCCAATAATGGGAAAGAACTGCCGTTTTTCGCCAGTATGCAGCACATATGGCATAATGGTTATAAAAATGTATGGCCCATGGCGTGGGGGCTGGATGGCACTAAAGCGAGTTCTGCGGTGTCACCCTTGGTCAAAAGGTGGGTTGGATTATCCGCCGACATCGCATAAGCATTAAAAAAATAATCTCCCTATTGTTTTAAGTGCGTTTTTCGGCCACTTGAAACCACAGTATTTCTCCGTGAGATGAAAGACCGGCATCGCCCGATGGAAATTAAGCGCATCATTGCGGCCACGATCCTTTCGGCCCTTATTCTTCTAGGTTTCGACTATTTTATGCCGAAGCCTACTCCCGACAACCATCCGTCTACTTCTCAAGTAGCTGCTGTACACCCGTCAGCAACGGATACTCCTTCGTCTGTATCGACGAGTGGGGCTGCTGCGGAGACATCAGCTCCCGCAAGACGGATTCCTGTTCGCAGTCCTGATGTTCAGGGGAGTATTAATCTTAAAGGTGCAGTCTTAGATGATCTAGTGTTAACGAAGTATCGTGAGACACTGGCAAAAGATAGTCCTCTTGTACGGTTGCTTGATAAAGTAGGTAGCGAGCATCCGAATATGGTTGCTGTGGGGTGGGAAAATGCTCCTGGCTCAAACGCACATGTGCCGAATGCAAATACTGTTTGGGAAAGTTCAGACGATGTGTTGCAACCAGGAAAAGCGGTTGTTCTGCATTGGAATAACGGGCAGGGGTTGGATTTTTTCATTCATTTGGCGATTGATGAACATTATATGTTCTCGGTCTCTCAGACTGTAGAAAATCATTCGTCCCAACCTGTTGCTCTTGTGCCTTTCCAGCGGGTTGTTCGTAATTATCAGGCGCCTGAGGGCTCGTTCACGGCTCATGAAGGGCCAATCGCTGTGATGAACGGTCGATTAAATGATGAGACGTATAAGCACGTTCGCTCTGGAGCGGAGCATACAGATCATACCTCATGGGCGCAGTCTGGCTCGGGTGGATGGGCTGGAATTAGCGATAAATATTGGTTGACAGCCGTTGCTGCGAAACCGGATGATCACGTTACGGCAAGTTATGCTTATGTTCCTGAAAATTCAGGGTCGTATCGTATTGGTTTTACAACACAGAATGCGCAGCAAGTTATGCCAAACGGTTCTGTTACCCAGAGTAGTTATGTTTTTGCTGGAGCTAAAGTTGTTAGTTTGCTTCAGAACTATGAACGTACCCTTCATATCCCTGATTTTGATAAGGCCATTGATTTTGGATGGTTTAGCTTCTTAACGCGCCCCATTCTTTATCTTTTGCACTGGCTCTATGTGCACTTAGGGAACTTTGGGTTGGCGTTGATGGCTTTGACATTGATCGTCAAGATTGTTCTTTTCCCACTTGCTTCCAAGGCTTCTGTTTCTTCGGCCAGAATGCGAATGCTTGCTCCTAAAATTAAGGAGATTAGAGAGAAGAGCAAAGATGATCCTTTGGCGGTGAACCAAAAGGTTATGGCTCTTTATCGTGAAGAGAATGTTAATCCAGCGAGTGGCTGCCTTCCTGTTCTAATTCAGGCGCCGATTTTCTTTTGTTTGTATAAAATGTTGAATATCAGCATTGATGAAAGACACGCACCGTTCTTCGGCTGGATTAAGGATTTATCTGTTCCAGACCCAACGAATATATTTAATTTGTTCGGCCTGATTCCGTTTGATCCATCGCAGTATATTTCCTTTTTGCATGTTAGCATCTGGGGGGCTGCGCTAGGCATTACTTTCTGGTTCTTACAACGCCAGACGACAGTTAGTCTTGACCCTGCTCAGGCAAAAATGATGCAGTTTATGCCGTTGGTGTATGTTTTTGTTATGTCTGGTTTCCCGGCAAGTCTGATGGTTTATTATACTTGGAACAACATTTTGACGATTGCCCAACAGAGCTACATCCAAAGTCGTACTAAACTTCCTATTCCTGTCTCTTCATCGCGAGGAAAATCAGGAAAATCATGAAGGAAGTAGCTGGCCCACCAACCCCCGAGCAGATTGAGGCTGGGAGAGTTCTTTTTTCTGGAGAATGTGAGTTTTTCTTCGGATCACAGAAAATCGACCAGCTTCCTCCAGCAGGAAGGCCAGAAGTGGCTTTTGCGGGGCGTTCGAACGTGGGGAAATCGAGCCTTATTAATGCTCTGACCAATCGGAAGGCTTTAGCGAGAGCATCTTCGGAGCCGGGTCGAACGAAGCAGCTCAATTTTTTTAATCTGGCGGATCGGATTACGTTAGTCGATATGCCGGGGTATGGGTTTGCGAAAGCGGCCAAAACAGTCAAGGAAGATTGGCAAAACACAATGTTTGCTTATCTTCGTGGCCGGACAACTCTTGCTCGGGTTATTTTGCTTTTGGATGCGCGGGTTGAACTCAAAACATCTGATAAAGACGCTATGGAGCTGTTGGATAGGGCAGCTGTCGTTTTTCAGATTGTTTTGACGAAATGCGACCAAATTAAACCCAAGGCTTTAGAGGCGAAGATAGCAGAGGTGGAAGCCATTGCTTTAAAGCATGCTGCTGCTTACCCTCGTATTGTGTGTACGAGTAGTCAGACTGGGCTTGGTATTGAAGATTTGCGTGCAGAAATTGCTCGCTTTGCAGAGCCGGCAGACCCCACAGGAGAAGGATAAAATCCGCCGTGAGTAAAAAGACACATAGTGAAAAGCTCCCGGAAGTTCCTCCGGTGGCAGATTTGGAAGATGCTCAACAGCAAGCCAAGATACTCGCTGGTGCGCTACCTTACTTGCGTCGTTATGCAGGGGACACCATCGTTGTTAAGTACGGTGGTCATGCGATGGGAGAAGGGGAGCTCTCTCGTGCTTTTGGGTATGATATTGCTCTTTTAAAGCTTGTCGGAATTAACCCCATCGTTGTGCATGGGGGAGGTCCACAAATTAGCGCCATGCTGGATCGGTTGCATATCAAATCTCAGTTTGTTGATGGTTTGCGTGTCACTGATGAAGCGATGATCGACGTGATCGAGATGGTGCTTTCTGGGACTGTTAATAAACAGGTGGCTGCATTAATTAACCATGCAGGTGCTATGGCAGTGGGTATCTCTGGGAAAGATGGAGGTTTAATCCATGCTCAGAAATTGCTGCGGACCAAGGTAGACCCACAGACTAATCAGGAAATAAAGGTTGATTTAGGGTATGTAGGATATCCTGATAAAGTTGACCCGCGTGTTCTATATGCTTTGCTTGGCTCAGGATTGATTCCCGTCGTTGCGCCTGTTGGTGCAGGAGATTCTGGAGAAACCTATAATATCAATGCAGATACAGCCGCAGGGGCCGTTGCGGGTGCCGTTCATGCATCACGCTTATTGATGTTGACGGATGTTCCAGGCGTATTGGATAAAAATGGCCGTCTGATTGAAGAGCTGAGTGCTGAGGAAGCGCGTGCTTTAATTAAAGATGGTACTATCTCAGGCGGTATGATTCCTAAAGTTGAGACATGTTTGGATGCCGTTTTAGGGGGCGCTAAAGCAGCGGTTATTCTGGATGGTCGTATCCCTCATAGCTGTTTGCTGGAACTCTTCACGCGTGCTGGCCCTGGAACTTTAATTAAGGCATAGAAGACTAAAGATTTGCCAGTGTTGTTCTGAGCTGGCAAATATGCTGAATATCGTTCTTTTGTTGTTAATGACCTATCTATAACAGGCTGTATTTATTACAAATTGCTTGGATGGTTTTGTTTTTTGGATGGTTTTATGTCTACTGATATGCTTCGTTCTGCTGTTGAGGCTCTTTGGGAGCGTCGCACAACTTTAAGCCCACAAACAGAAGGTGGGGACCGTGAGGTTGTTGATGTCGTTCTTAAAAAATTAGATGACGGTCAATTGCGTGTTGCCGAACCTTCCGAAAACGGTTGGGTTGTTAATGAATGGCTAAAGAAAGCCGTTCTGCTTTCTTTCCGTCTTCAAGATAGCCGTGTGATGGAATATGGGGCCGGCGGTGAGTCCGCTTTTGATAAGGTTCCACTGAAATTTGATGGTTGGGATCAATTCCGTTTTTCTGAAGCTGGATTTCGGGCTGTCCCTGGGTCAATTGTACGCCGCTCTGCTTTTATAGCGCCCAATGTTGTTCTGATGCCAAGCTTCGTGAACGTTGGTGCATATGTTGATAGTGGTACGATGATTGATACATGGGCCACGGTTGGTTCATGCGCTCAAATCGGAAAGAACTGTCACATTAGCGGTGGTGCAGGTATCGGCGGGGTTTTAGAGCCTCTTCAAGCCACTCCTGTTATCATTGAGGATAATTGCTTTATCGGAGCGCGTTCTGAAGTAGCAGAAGGTGTGGTGGTAGAAACTGGTTCCGTGCTGTCTATGGGTGTTTTCATTGGTGCATCAACGAAAATCGTTGATCGTGCTACTGGTGAAGTCTTTATGGGAAGAGTGCCAGCATATTCTGTTGTTGTCCCAGGAACGTTGCCCCCGAAAGAGCCTGGTATGCCATCTTTGGCTTGTGCGGTTATTGTAAAACGTGTGGATGAACGCACTCGCTCAAAAACATCCATTAATGAACTGCTACGCGATTAATTTATGAAGCCTGTTTCTTCTCCAACAGATCCTGTTGTGATCGCGCAGGAGTTGGTGCGCTGTCAGTCTGTTACTCCCGCAGATGATGGAGCTCAGGCTTTTTTAGCATCCTTGTTGGAGGAGATGGGTTTTAAGGTCACTCATCTTCCTTTTGGGCCGAAAGATGCCCCTACGCCTAACTTATATGCACGCATAGGTACTCAAGGGCCTCACTTATGCTTTGCAGGGCATACGGATGTTGTTCCCACTGGCGATGGATGGGCGCATGATCCTTTTAAGGCGTCTATTCAAGATGGGCGTTTATTTGGTCGCGGAATAGCGGATATGAAAGGCGGCATTGCAAGTGCAGTGGCTGCCGTTGCACGTTTTTTGCACTCTCACTCTTTACATGGCTCTATATCGTTTTTGATTACGGGTGATGAAGAGGGACCGGCTCATTACGGCACGAAGCCAGTGATCGAGTGGTTGTCTGAACGTAATGATCTTCCTGATTTTTGTGTTCTGGGAGAGCCAACCAACCCGACTGTTTTAGGTGAGACCATTAAAATTGGTCGCCGTGGCAGCATGAATGCAGATATTACCATTTATGGCGTGCAAGGGCATGTTGCGTATCCGCACCTTGCGGATAATCCGATTCATCGTTTGCTGAATGTGCTTAATGAACTGACAGCACGAAAATTGGATAAGGGAAGTGAATGGTTTGCCCCATCATCATTGCAGCTCACAAACTTAGATGTTGGGAATACGGCAACAAATGTTATTCCGGATGCAGCACATGCACGGTTGAATATTCGATTTAATGATTGTCACGAAGGGAAAGACCTAGCGCAGTGGATTGAAGGTGTTGTCGCTCGGCATGCTCCCAAAAATGAAGTGAAAATTGCCATTAGTGGAGAAGCTTTTCTTACCCAACCCGGTGTTGAAGTTGATGCTCTGAAAGAGGCAATCAGGGATGTAACAGGCCTTACAGCAAGGTTGGATACAGGTGGTGGAACGTCAGATGCACGGTTTATTTCTCAATACTGCCCCGTCGCAGAATTTGGTCTGGTAGGGGCTACGATGCATAAGCGGGATGAAAACGTAGATATTTCAACCCTTGAAGATTTAACGCAGATTTATTTCAAATTTATGGAAAGGTTTGGTCTGTGAGCCCTAAAGATCATAACCCGCCACCAGCTGTTGAGGGCGCTAGTATTCCTGCGGGTATAGTGCTTCTTGGAAGAGGGAAGGCTCAAGGAATTAATTATTTTTCTCCAGGTGTGCAGCCGTTTTTATCAGCTTTGGCTCCCACTATCGCTATGGCGCTGATTAGTCTTTTTTTCAGTTTAAATATGCCTGCCGGACAAAAGGCCATTGGGGTTGTGCGCTCGCTTGTACCGATTGTTTTTACATTATCCCAGCTCGTTATTTCAGAAGTATATGCAGCATATCTCAATCGAAAAGGCTTGTGGTTACGTTATGCAACAGCATCTTTATGGTGTGACTGGTTGCCTCTGATTGTGATGATTTTTGCCGAAGGCGCTCTGCGCATGGTTATGCCAAATGGGACCTCTATGGCACCTGTTCTTGTAGGGATTGCCGTTGGTGTCTCGCTTTATAGCTTATGGCTCTCGTGGTATATTTCTCGTGTGGGCTTGATTATAACAGGGCTACAAGCTGCTTTAATGACATTAATTCAAATAATACCTGTAGGCATTATCGGGGTTATTTTGTGGTTTTTGCCACCCCATTATAACGTTTTGCAGGATATCTTAGGTTTATCATCGCATTAATTGGCTAAAAACGGATCATCCAGATAACCAACATCCATAAAGCATAGACCTTCAGGAGGGGATGTAGGCCCTGCCGCAGCTCTATTTTTGGCATTTAAGACACATTTCATTTTCCGAGGTTCCCATTTGCCTGTGCCGACCAGAGCGAGGGAGCCCACCATGTTCCGGACTTGGTGGTGTAGAAAGGAACGAGCTTTTGTTTCGATAAATATAAACTCGTTTTCTCTGTGTACATTGAGGACATCAAGCGTTCTTAATGGGCTGTTCGCTTGGCAAGCTGCTGCTCTAAAAGAAGAAAAATCGTGACAGCCTAACAGGTATTGTGCCCCTTCATGCATAGCCGCAGCATTGAGAGGGCGTTTGACGTGCCAGACCCGATTAGTGTGCAGAGCAGGACGGCTGGGACGATTAAGAATAGTAAAGCGGTAACTGCGCCAAATCGCAGAAAACCGTGCGCTCCAGTCAAGGCTAACAGGTGCTGCATCTAGAATAACGACCGGATGAGGCTTTAAATAAAAACCCATTCCATCCCGAATTTGCCGTTTATTAAGCACAACATCCGCAGGAAAATCGAGATGGACTACGAGGCCTGCTGCATGCACGCCTGCATCAGTTCGGCCTGCTGTTATGCTTGAAACGGGGCGGCCACCAATAAGTTGAGACGCAGCTTTTTCAATAAGTTCTTGAACCGATATTCCATTATTTTGGCGTTGCCAACCGACATATTCGGTGCCGTCAAATTCGATACGAATAGCCCATCGAATAATATTATCGTCAGTCAAAATGAGTACCTTTTGGGACGGACTGTCCTCTTAAAAAATCATCCGTGCGCATCATGGTGCGACCAGGTTTTTGAATGGTTTCTATTTTAATTGCACCTTTCCCACAGGCAACAACTAACTGGTCTGTTAGAGTATAACCTGGGGGATGTGATGGGGCATTGGGAAGAGGGGTCGCCTGGCCAATTTTTAAAATCGTGCCGTTTAAAGAGGTAAAAGCTCCTGGCCATGGGGTAAAACCACGGATTTGACGATCAATATCTTCACATGACTTGGACCAATCAATCCGTCCATCCTCTCGCTTTAGCATGTGAGCGTATGTTGCCCCGGTATCTGTCTGAGGGAGAGGGGATGGTTGTTCATTGAGAACACGGATAATTAAACGGCCGCCAATTTCAGCTAGGCGATCGTGGAGTGTGCTGGCGGTGTCTGTTTCTGTAATAGGGGTAGATTCTTCAAGGAGGATAGCGCCTGTATCCAATCCTTCATCCATTTGCATAATAGAGACACCACTTTGAGTATCTCCTGCAACGATAGCGGATTGAATGGGAGATGCACCACGCCAGCGGGGAAGCAAACTGGCATGAATGTTGATGCATCCGAGCCGGGGAGCTTGGAGCATCTCTTTTGGTAAAATGAGACCATAAGCGGCAACAATAGCCGCATCGGCTTGAAGAGCCGCAAAAGCGGCGTGTTCTTGCGGATCGCGTCGTACGCGAGAGGGAGTGCGGACTTCAATCCCCAGAGCATCGGCAGCCTCATGCACAGGAGAACGGCGAAGTGCTTTGCCGCGTCCAGCGGGGCGTGGTGGCTGTGTATAGACAGCTACAATTTCATGCCCTGCATTGATGAGGGCATGGAACGCTGGTACGGCAAAATCAGGCGTACCCATGAAGATAAGGCGCATAAGAGGAGTTATTTCTTTTTGAATTTCTGTTCTTTTGCGAGCCGGCGCATAATCATATTACGCTTGAGTGTAGAGAGGTGATCGACAAAAAGAACACCATCCAGATGATCCATTTCATGTTGGATACATGTGGCTAATAGGCCATCAGCCTCGCGTTCGATAACATCACCTTGCAAGTCACGGTAACGGACACGAATTGATTCTGGCCGAATGACTTCAGCATATTGATTGGGGAGAGACAAACAACCTTCTTCCCGGGCGGCCATTTGTTCTGAATCCTCTACAATTTCGGGATTGATTAAAATAAGTGGATCCCGTGGCTCTTTTTCGTCGGCAAGGTCAATGATGGCAAAACGCAAGTCTATCCCTACTTGTGGAGCAGCAAGACCAATTCCGGGCGCTTTATACATCGCTGAAAACATACCGGGTAATTGCTTACGCAGAAAAGCAATGTCTTCAGGAGCAACATCCCGTGTAATCTGACGTAAAATCGGGTCTGGTGCGATTAAGATAGGAGTAGGTGGCACATCGTCAATGCCAGTTAGAAAATCAAGTTCACTCATACAATACGGTGTAGCGAGGCATTGCTCTTTATGCCAGCCTTTTTCGATGGTGAGGTATGTATCATTTTTGTTACAGTCGGAAAAACTTGTTTCGAAAAGATATGAAAATAGAATAAGAACAAGTAATCCTCTACCTTGATTTTAAAATGGTAGTAAAATGATATTTTCTAGATTGAAAGCTGTGGGGCTAGGTGTCCTTTCTTTTGCTGTGGCAGGTTCGGCTTCAGCCCAGACGACGGGTAACAGCATGCCTTGGTATGATGTGCCTTGGCTTGGTAAGCCTAAAAATGTATCGCCCGTCATTGCATCTGAGCGTGAGATTTCTGTTTCCGCCGATGGAATGCTGAGTAATTACAAAGAGTATTTTGATAGAGATTCCGATGCTCACGACCGTGAATTGGGCTGGACGCCTGGTTTAACGGTGAAAGGCTCAACGATTTTTGATTTTTATCGTTTGCATGACATATACGTAAGCGTGCAAGGCAATTTTAATATTGGAAATGAGGCTTATCACGGCGGTTGGCATGATCATTTCGGCGATAGTGGAGCATTAGAGTCTCGTACCAATCAGCATAAAGCCTATGGCCAAGGTGAACTTGGTAAAGCATGGCGTTTAACACCGCAGTTATTGCTTATTACAGCCTTTCAAGGTGGGCATGGATACTGGAATAGAAGTATAAATGCTGGTTGGGGTGAGGCTGATCCAGATCTAGATGATCCCATTAATGATCCTTTTTTTAACGACCATCCCAATGAGAAGCCATATATTCGGGGGGATTCAGAGCGGTATCAATATAATTGGGCAGGTGGCGCTGTTCACCTTGATTATGCCATTACGCCTAAGCTTGTAGCAAAGGTCAATGGTGCGGTGGGAGGGACCTTCCAGCCTCGTATGGGATCTGCTGATATATATAATCATTATAGATTAGGGAATAGTGTACGCTTTGATGTGGGTGGAGCGGTTGATTACCGTTTGACGCAACGTTGGCATATGTTGGCTAGTGTGGATTATCAACAGTTTGGTTTTGGTCGCTCTCACGATGAGAGGGCGCGGTACTATCGTTATTATTATGAACCCAATAGCCGGACGCAACAGTTGCATCTTGGTTTAGGTGTTGGCTTCGGCTTCTAAGAGGTTTCCTCTTTTGGTGGCTTTCTTTTGATAGGCCACCAAGCACCTCTCTTTAACTCAAGAAAGGTGCTTGCATAAAATTAATATATTCCCATATCTATAAGACCTAACTGAGTGCCTCAATGAGGGCTCGGTGTATTATATGTCTCGCTCATGGAGGAGGCTTCCCGTGTCAGGTCGTCTTTTTACATCCCCAATGTTTTTGGGCTTTGATCATCTTGAACAAATGCTGGAACGTGCATCAAAATCAACATCGGATGGGTATCCACCCTATAATATAGAGCAATTAAGCCAAACTGCTCTACGCATTACACTGGCTGTTGCTGGCTTTGTTATGGAAGATCTGCAAATAACGCAGGAAGATAACCAGCTTGTTATTCGTGGAAGACAAGCGGATGATAGTCAGGGGCGAATTTTTCTTCATAGGGGAATTGCTGCTCGTCAGTTTCATAAAGCGTTTGTTCTGGCCGAAGGGATTGAAATTGGGGGCGCATGGTTAGATAATGGTTTGCTACATATAGATTTATTGCGACCAGAGCCGGAAGTGCGCGTTAAACGTATTGCGATTTCGCAAGGGCGTCGTATGAATGCTGCTGGGGCTTCTTCGTCTTCTCATGTGCAGCAAGAAGTTGTTCCTCCTGTTGGGGGTGTGCGGCGGAAACGGGCTGTGCAGGAATTTGGCGAAGAATAGCTTTGAGATTTTATGTGAGGATCTGGGATTGAATAACCTGTTTGGAAAAAATAATCAGAAGGAAGAGACGCTTCCATCTGATTTGAGACAGATCACCGATGCACAGTTTCTTACATTGGGCATGTCTCAATTAGCTTACGTACGATCAGTCATCCATGATGGAGAAGTATTAGTCGCAATTCATGCTGCGGATGGTACCCCAATGGCTGTTGCTGATGATGAAGAAAGTGCGTTGGATGCTATCCTTGAGCACGAGCTTATCCCCACCTTATTGCAGTAGTGAGGTTCATGTGGGTGTAAATCCAGATATTACTCGGCAGCTTGAAGAAGAACGCTTGACGGGTGTTGTTACTCATAATGGTGTTGCGTATCTTGCTGGTCAGATTGCAGATGATGATACGCTTGATACTGAGGGACAAACAGCCGATATCTTGAAGCAGATCGATGCTTTGCTTGCGCAGCTTGGCACAGATAAGACACGGTTGTTGTCTGTGCAGGTGTTCTTGTCTGATATTAATGAGATAGGGAATATGAATAAGGCTTGGGATGCTTGGTTAGATACCGCGCATAAGCCTGCCCGTGCAACGGTTGAAGCTAAATTGGCAGAGCCAAACTGGCGTGTTGAAATGACAGCGATTGCTGCCTTACGATAGTAAAAATCAAATAAAAAGGCCCTGTATGTTTCAGTCATACAGGGCCTTTTTATTTACATGGAGAAATGCTCTCCAAGGTAAACACGTCTTACATCTTCATTGGCAACAATAGCCTCTGGCGTGCCTTCCATGAGAACTTGACCACCATGCATAATATAAGCACGATCAATGACTTCCAAAGTTTCTCGTACGTTATGGTCTGTGATTAAGACGCCAATTCCACGGTCTTTCAGATGGGAAACAAGATCACGAATTTCTCCAACCGCGATTGGGTCAATACCAGCAAGTGGTTCATCAAGAAGAATATAGTTAGGTTGGCTTGCAAGTGCTCGGGCAATTTCCAGACGCCGCCGCTCACCACCAGAAAGGGCAAGAGAAGGGGAGTTACGTAAGTGCGTAATCCCGAATTCTGCTAAAAGCCCATTCAACATAGTTTCGCGTTTTGCAGGATCAGACTCGACAACTTCCAATGCAGCCATAATATTTTGTTCAACATTCAGGCCACGGAAGATGCTTGCCTCTTGAGGCAGGTATCCCACCCCGAGGCGCGCACGACGGTACATTGGCAATTGCGTAATATCTGCGCCATCAAGAGTGATTGTCCCGGTATCAGGCTGTACCAAGCCAACGATCATGTAGAAGCTCGTTGTCTTACCTGCACCATTTGGCCCCAGAAGGCCTACAGCCTCGCCACGCTGCACTTGCAAAGACACATCTTTCACAACGGCACGTTTTTTATATGTCTTGCCTATACCTGTGGCGATAAGGCCAGTCGTCGGAATGGAAGGAAAAGGATTATCGATCACTTTGGTGCCTGATTGTTATTGGCTTCATTGGGGACAACTAACCCTTGGATAGGGGCGTCCGATCCGGGGAGCATGGTCGCTATACCTGTTTTCATATTAACCACGGCTTGTGAACCATTATTTTGGTTTTGGCCTTGCGTAACATGAACATGCCCAATGAGGCGGGCAATCTGGCTATCAAAAACATATACGCCTCGATCGCCTGTGGCTGTTTGGGTTTGTGTCCGTAAAACAACATGACCCCAGCCATAGGCCCGATCGAGTTTGGAAGAGCCGCCACCTAAAGGACCGGATGAGGTTTTAGCCGCATTGTTTGGAGTAGGGCTATCTGGCTTGCTGAAGGAGACAAGTACGTCTGCTTTGATTTGTTTTCCGTCATTTGTGGTGACGGTTGCGTTCCCACGTCCGACAGACATGCGTGTTTTGGAGTAGTACTCCATAGAATCACGGGCTGTGAGAACATCTTGTGGTGTTACAAGCTTTAAGTTGTGCCCAGTCATGACCATAACGGCCTGATCCATGTCATAAAGAGCGTGATCCCCCCAGCCTTGGTCAGTCTGGGTGTAAATATGAACGTGACCACGTGCTTCAATGCGGTAAAGTTCTAATGAGCCACCCATAGGGTCATTATCATTGGGATGGTCAGGTTTGGGCTGATTGGCGGGTGGGGCTTTTTTGCGTAAATCACCAATGAGCTCATCTGCATCGATGGTGACATCACCGCGGACAGCGCGAGCACCCCCGGTAAGAGTGACGGTTTGGGCGTTTCGATCGTAGATTTCTTCCCCTTTCCAGAAAAGCTTAACAGCCTCTCCATGAGACATGTCTAATCCGGCTGCGAGAGCAGGAGAGGAAAGGGCGCTTGAGAATAAAAGCCCTGCGATAGGAAGTAGTCTGGAGATGTTCTTCATCATTTTCCTGTTTTGGCTCCTTCCTTACGTTGGCGGGCAGCTTCTGATGGAGGTCCGTAGTCATCGTTACGAATGGTTAATCCTGGACCAGTAAATTGCATGATCCCGGCGTGTTGGTCTAGAAAATATCCTAATGCGTTCTGTGTGCCAAATGGTCCTTCTGCGTGAACCCAGTCGTGAGAGGCAATCACATCTTGCTTTAAGTCCAGATCTGCAGACGGGCCATTTAATAAAACACCATCATCCCGATACAATACAACATTTTGATCAAGGTTTAATGTTTGTTCATGTTGCATGTATAGACCTTTATTGGCGCGGATATGAGCCCAAGATGAACTGGAAAGCTGAATATCTGCGATTGGGTCAACAAGATCAATACGATCAGGGCCTTGTTGGTGGGTGACACGAGCCGTGATCATATATAATCGTCCGTGTGCATCCAATCCGCGATAGACCGCATTTTCCATATTGCCACTTTCCACACGCAGGCGAGCCATCTCACGAAGGGCAGCCTTATTTTCATTCATAAGGTGAGAGACTTCAGGCCACGCAGCAATAGATGCCAAGAGGGTTAGAGCAAATCCCGGGAGTGCCCATTTTGCAAATTTAAGAAGAGACCGACGACGGGCGAGTTGATCTGCATCCGGTGCAATACGAATTTTCTGAAAGGCTTCACGTCGTAAAGCATCTAGCTTTGCTAGGTTCTCGCTACGATTTTGAGCAAAATCATCGCGTTGGGGTTTTTTATCGTTTTCTGGTGTGTGGTCGTTGTTCATATGAGACCTGCCCTTAACAGATCATGTACATGAATGATGCCTTTCGGGCGATGCATATCATCAACAATGAATAAACTGGTAATGGGTTTGGGGCGGTCATTCATTAAAGCGAGAACATCTTGAGTTAAAGTGGATGGAGAGGTGGTAACAGGAGAGGGGTTCATAATCTCTTTAGCTGTTGTGGCATCAATATCGTGGTGGAGAGCCTTTCTAAGGTCTGCATCAGTAATAAGCCCCTGAAGAATTCCTGTCTCATTAATTACTCCCATGCACCCAAAAGCTTTGCGTGTCATCTCTAGAATCACTGATCGAAGAGAAATATCACTTTTTCCTAAAGGAAGATCGCTTCCTGTATGCATTAGTTCAGAAATGGGGCGAAGTCGTGCCCCTAATCGCCCTCCTGGATGAAAAATATAAAAATCATTTGCTGTAAATTTGCGTTTTTCAAGAAGGGCAATTGCGAGTGCATCACCAATGGCAAGTTGCATGAGCGTACTGCTCGTGGGAGCAAGCCCCATCGGGCAGGCTTCTTTAACAACAGGAAGGACAAGGCTTATTGTTGAGGAACGGGCAAGGGCAGAGTGAGGGGCGGAAGTAATGGAAATGACATTTAGATTTGTATGCGTCGCATAGGAGAGAATTGCTGCTAATTCTGCTGTTTCGCCAGAGTTTGAAAAAGCGAGGATAACATCCCCCGGTGCAACCATTCCCAAATCACCATGAGCGGCTTCAGCGGGGTGAACGTATAGAGAAGGTGTTCCCGTTGAAGCAAGTGTTGCTTGTACTTTGCGGCTAATGTGGCCTGACTTGCCAATGCCTGTAACGATGAGCCGGCCGGTGCTGTTGAGAATGCAGTTAACAGCACGATCAAAATTTTGGCCGAGTTGCTGAGCGAAAGCATCTTCGAGAGCGTGCAGGCTTTGGCGTTCAACCGCTAGGGTTTTGAGAGCAGATGTAAGAGAGGAAGCGGCTGGTTCCGTCATATTTTAATTAACAAACAACATTTATGCGCGGTGTGAAAAGATATCAGGATCTCTATACCCAAGAAGGTCAAGCTGCGCTCGTGCTGGTAAAAAATCGAAACAGGCTTGAGCTAGCTCCTGTCGTCCCTCACGAATAAGCATGGCTTCGAGTTTGTGCCATAAGGCGTGTAAGTAAAGAACGTCTGAAGCAGCATAACGCAGCTGATCTTCTGTGAGTTTCTCGCCACCCCAATCAGAGGATTGTTGACGTTTGTTAATATCAACGTTGAGCAGTTCGCGACATAAATAGGCAAGGCCATGGCGTTCAGTGAATGTGTAAATCAACCGTGCTGCAATTTTTGTGCAGATAATGGATGATAGAGTGATGTTAAGATTATGCTGTAATACGGCAACATCAAACCGAGCGTAATGCATGATTTTAGAAATGGAGCGGTTTGTAAGGAGGGTTTTCAGGTTAGGGCAATCATAGCCCTTCCCGCCCATGGAAACCGGTTTGATATGGACAAGGTGAGCTGTTCCGTCGCCTGACGAGAGTTGTACAAGACAAAGGCGATCCCGATACGGGTTTAGTCCCATCGTTTCTGTATCAATGGCAACGATAGAACCAAGTTCTAAGTCTGGCGGCAGATCACCGTCATGAAGATGAATGGTGTTCTGCTGGTTCATTGTAAGATCACCAAATATAATGTGGAGTGAAGCTGAGAATGATCATGTGGTGCCCAGAAGAAGACTCGAACTTCCACGTCCTTGCGGACACAGATACCTGAAACCTGCGCGTCTACCAATTCCGCCATCTGGGCACAGAAGAGATCAAATTTTATAATCTGAAACAGGTGCAAAAGCCTTTACATGCCCTTAAGAAAAGCGTCAACCTGAAAAGAGATATTCCCTGACGCTTAGAGTAATGAGAGGAAGGGTATTTAAATCAGATAGGATATTAGAGAGGTATTTATGAATATAATGGATGCTTTAAAGTCGCGTTACACAACAAAAATGTATAATCCTGAGCGACGTATTCCAGATGAGATTATAGAGCAATTGAAAGCGTCTTTGCGGCTTAGTCCTTCTTCTGTGAACTCTCAGCCGTGGCATTTTTTACTTGCAGATTCTGCTGAAGGGAAAGCCCGTATTGCGAAGTCTGCGGCGGGTATTTTTGCCTTCAATCAAGAGCGGATTATGCATGCATCACATGTGATTGTTTTGTGTGCTCGGGAAGATTTGTCTTCGGAGTACCAGGAAAAACTTGTCCGTCAGGAAGAAAAGGATGGACGGATATCGGGGCAGGATAATGTTGAAAAAGCGTTAGTAAGACGAGAAGGGTATATTGCATCGCGCTTGCATGTAGGGGGAATTGAAGCGTGGGCTCAAAAACAGGTGTATCTTGCTTTGGGATTTATTTTGTTGTCCGCGGCGATGTTGGGTGTGGATTCAACGCCGATTGAGGGTTTCGATCCTGCTATTTTAAATGCTGAGTTCAATTTGCCGGAACAAGGGCTTAATGCGACGGTTATTATTGCTCTTGGCTATCGGGCTGAAGATGATGAGAATGCAAGAGTGGCAAAGTCACGTTTTTCTGAAGAGGACGTTTTTTCAAAAATTTAAAATAAATTTGGGTGTCTGACTGTGTTTTATGAAGTCAGACACAATCACGTGATTTATGATCATAAACAAAATAAATTGATAATTTATGAGATGGTTATTGGAGTATTTTACATTAAAATTTGATGATTAAATGCGTATGTATGGAGGTAACTATGTCCGTAACGTTTTTTACAGAAAACTCTCAAGAATTACTCAATAAATTTAATCAAGATATACGAGATGGTGTTATCGATACATGGAGGGTTGAAGAGCGGGACGGGCATCAATGTTATATTATGATTTCCCCACACCATGAAAAAGAAGCATTTTTTAAAGTATTGGTCGATAAAAACGTATTGCAATTCTTTTTGTTTAAGGATGGTGATAATAATAATGAAGATATAGAAAAAGATGCTTATGCTTATTACAGCGGTGCTATTATGGATGCGTTTTTACTTGAGGGAACTGATTACTTTAAATACGCCGTGGTAACAGCAACTCCAGTTGTTGATATTAGCAAAATCAATTTTGAGTAATTGTGTGATAATGGAACCGTCTCGGGCCTTTAAAAGGTCCGAAACGGACATATTTCTCTATAACATAAATAATAATTTAAAAAATACGATAGATTGTTTTTAAATTATGTCAGCATTGCTGACTATTCTAATTGATATACGTCATAGCTGTTGAAAAAGGAGAGTAACAGTGCCTTGGGCGCAGCTTATCCTGAGGAGATAGACGTATGGCTAAACGAATGCTTAAATTCGTAACGCACCCCCAAATTCTTCCAGAAAAACGTTCCGCAGAAGAGCGTAGGCAAGATTTCGGAGAAATTTATCAAGGGTTTGCGTTAAGCCGTGCGGAAGAGCAGTCTTCTCGATGCTCGCAGTGTGGGATACCTTTTTGCTCTGTTCATTGTCCTTTAGGAAATGACATCCCTGACTGGCTTAAATTAACAGCAGAGAACCGACTGCAAGAAGCATACGAAATCTCCTCTGCGACGAATACCTTCCCAGAAATATGTGGTCGTATATGCCCTCAAGATCGTTTGTGTGAGGGAAATTGTGTTATTCAAAAAGATTTTAAAAGCGTAACAATTGGGGCGGTAGAGCGCTTTATAACGGAAAACGCCTTTGAAAATGGATGGGTTGAGCCACGCACGCCGCTTCATGAACTTGGGTTAAGTGTTGGAATCGTTGGCTCGGGGCCGGCGGGGTTGGCGTGTGCTGAGCGGTTGCGTAGTCGCGGGTATGAAGTGCATGTCTATGAGCGGCAAGATCGTGTCGGTGGTCTTTTAACGTATGGTATTCCAAGCTTTAAGCTGGAAAAACACGTTGTTGCTCGTCGTCATAAAATTTTAGAAGAGCAAGGCATAATCTTTCACCTTTCAACAGCAATTGGTGAAGGAGATATATCTCTTAATGATTTGAGGACGCGGCATAACGCTGTGTTTCTAGCCACTGGGGTGTATCGATCTCGAGCGATTGATGTGCCGGGAGCGAATTTAAGTGGTGTCGTAGATGCTATTGATTTCTTAATGGCCTCTAACCGCCGCGGATATAATGAAGACCCGAAAGAGGACACCGCTCTTCATGCGAAAGACCGTCGGGTTATCGTGATTGGTGGTGGAGACACGGCCATGGATTGTGTGCGGACATCCATTCGACAGGGCGCAAAAGAAGTCGTCTGTGTTTATCGACGGGATCGTGAGAATATGCCGGGCTCCCGGCAGGAAGTTTATAATGCGGAAGAAGAGGGGGCACAGTTTGAATGGCTCGCTGCTCCAGAAGAGTTTGTTGGGGATGCGCAGGGTGTAAAAGCTGTGCGTGTTCAGAAAATGCGCTTAAGTGCTCCTGATATGTCTGGTCGTCGTTCAATTGAAGGGACCGGGGAAACAACGTTGCTTGAAGCTGATTTAGTCATTCGTGCGTTGGGGTTTGAACCAGAGAACATTCCCGAAATTTGGAACCAGCCTGATTTGGCTGTCACTCAATGGGGCACGTTGAGTGTTCCACCGGGAGGCTTCCAAACAAGTGCACCTGGTGTGTTTGCAGGCGGTGATATTGTGCGGGGCGCCAGTTTGGTGGTGTGGGCCATTAAAGATGGTCGTGATGCAGCGGATGCTATTCATAAATCATTGACAAAAGATCATATGTTGGAGGCCGCAGAATGAGCCAGAACATGAATTTCATTCAAGAATATAATCAGAATGCTGAGCGATTGAAGGGGCTATATGATCCAACGCAGGAGCGTGATTCCTGTGGTGTGGGTTTGGTCGCATCATTGGATGGCCAAGCCTCAAGGCGTGTTGTAGAACTTGGCATTGAGGCGTTGAAAAACATTTGGCATCGTGGTGCGGTCGATGCAGATGGCAAAACGGGGGATGGAGCAGGTATTCACGTTGAAATCCCACAGGATTTTTTTGTTGAAGCCATTCATGACAGTTCAAGCGCAGACCGTATTGAAGGCCGTATTGCCGTTGGAATGGTTTTCCTGCCTAAAACAGATTTGGCAGCGCAGGAGCGTGGCCGGCAGATCATTGAAACAGAAGTTCTAAACTTTGGGTACGGTATTTATGGTTGGCGGCAAGTGCCTATCGATACAGCGTGTATTGGTGAAAAGGCCAATCAGACCCGCCCTGAAATTGAACAGATTATGATCCGTAATACGCTCGGCAAAGATGAAGATGCTTTCGAGCGAGATTTATACATTCTTAGGCGGCGTATCGAAAAGCAAGCCACTCGTCAGCACATAGACCTTTATATTTGTTCTATGTCATGCCGATCAGTCATTTATAAAGGGATGTTTTTAGCTGAAAACTTGACTGATTTTTATCCGGATTTGTTGGATGCAAGGTTTGTTTCGCGCTTTGTTATTTATCATCAGCGTTATTCTACTAATACGTTTCCTACGTGGAAGCTGGCTCAGCCCTTCCGAAAAGTAGCCCATAATGGTGAAATTAACACAATTTCAGGTAATACTAACTGGATGCGTTCGCATGAAACACGCCTCGCGCATCCAGATCTTGATCCATATATGGATGATCTGAAACCTGTTGTGCAAGCCGCGGGTTCTGATACGGCGATGCTGGATAATGTTTTTGAATTGTTGACGTTTGCAGGTCGCTCTGCACCTCTTGTGAAAACATTACTTGTCCCTGCTTCAGGGGGAGCAAATTCAGATATTTCTCCTGAAGCGAAAGCCATGTTCCGGTATTGTAATGCCATTATGGAACCATGGGATGGCCCTGCAGCATTATGTGCAACAGATGGGCGTTGGGTGGTTGCAGGGTTAGACCGCGCAGGATTAAGGCCGCTCAGATATTCAATCACACAAGATAATTTACTCATTGTAGGTTCAGAGACAGGAATGGTGCGCGTTCCTGATGGCCAACTGCGTGGGCGGGGCCGGCTTGGTCCGGGGCAAACATTAGCATTGGATTTAAAAGAAGGCCGTTTATATAAACCTAATGAACTTTTAGACATGCTGGCTTCCCGGCATGACTTTAAGGAATGGGTTAAGCGTACGCAGGATATCGAACCTATCGTACGAGATGTTGTAGAGCCTGATGCCATGGCGCCTGATCTTTTAAGGCGCCACCAAATGACGGTTAACCTGACGTATGAAGAGTTGGAAACAATTCTTCACCCTATGGTAGAGACGGCTTCTGAAGCGTTGGGCTCAATGGGAGATGATACTCCCTTACAGGTAATATCAAAGTTCTATCGGAACTTGTCTCATTACTTCCGACAAGGCTTTAGTCAGGTTACCAACCCTCCGATTGATTCATTACGTGAAACACGGGTGATGAGCCTGATTACGCGGCTAGGGAATTTAGGAAATATTCTGGATGAACGACCAGAACAGTGTGATTTGCTTCAGTTGCCTAGTCCCATTCTCACAAATGGTGAATTTGACGAGCTAAGACGTGTCTGTGGTGAAGACGCTGCTTTGATTGATTGTACCTTCCCTGTGGCCGATGGTGAGGAGGGGTTAAAAGCGGCGATTGCTGCGGTACGGGCGCAGGCCGAAGATCATGTTCGAGGTGGGTGTACTCATCTCTTCTTGACGGATGAGAATATTGGCCCAGAGCGGGTTGCTATCCCGATGATTTTGGCCACAGCTGCTGTGCATGTTCATTTGGTAAGGCACTCTTTGAGAACATTTACATCATTGAATGTTCGCACATCAGAGGCGATAGATGTTCATGCTATTGCTGTTACTATTGGGGTAGGGGCAACTACGGTTAACCCTGTCTTGGCGCAATATAGTATTGCCGATCGTGTTCAGCGTGGGCTTTTTGGCCAGATGTCACTGCGTGAGGCCATGGAGCGCTATCGAAAAGCAGTGGATAAAGGTCTTTTGAAGATCATGTCCAAGTCCGGTATTTCAATCATATCAGCCTATCGTGGGGGATATAATTTTGAAGCGATCGGCTTATCTCGTGCCTTAGTTGCAGAGTTTTTCCCGGGAATGCCCTCTCGTATTTCTGGAATTGGTTTGCCGGGAATAGCGCGGAATCTGCTTAAAGCGCATGCCAAGGCATGGGATGAGAAGGTGGAACCTCTTCCTATTGGAGGTCGATATAAGCTCCGCCGGCAAGGTGAAACACATGCTTTTTCCGGTCAGCTTATTCATATGCTTCAGACTGCGGTGTCCGCGAACAGCTACACGCTATATCGTCGTTATGCGGATGCTGTTCGGAAGATGCCTGCTGTTGCTTTGCGTGATTTGTTGGACTTCAAACCTAATCATACTCCAATCCCTCTCGATGAGGTTGAGAGTGTTACACAGATCCGCCGCCGCTTGGTAGCACCCGGTATCTCTCTTGGTGCGTTAAGCCCAGAAGCACATGAGACATTAGCGATTGCCATGAACCGTATTGGCGCGAAATCTGATTCTGGGGAGGGGGGAGAAGATGCAGAGCGTGCTAAGCCGCGCCCTAATGGTGATAATGCATCATCCGCTATTAAGCAGGTGGCTTCAGGTCGTTTCGGTGTAACGGCGCAATATTTAAATGATTGCCGTGAAATTGAAATCAAGATGGCTCAGGGGGCGAAACCGGGAGAAGGAGGGCAGCTTCCAGGATTTAAGGTAACGGAACTCATCGGGCGTTTACGCCATGCCACGCCGGGCGTTACATTGATTTCCCCTCCACCTCATCATGATATTTACTCAATCGAAGATCTGGCACAGCTGATTTATGATCTAAAGCAGGTTAATCCAACCGCTACGGTAACGGTCAAACTGGTGGCTCGGACAGGGATTGGTACGATTGCTGCGGGTGTAGCCAAAGCAAAAGCGGATGCTATTCTTATTTCAGGTCATTCAGGTGGGACTGGGGCGAGCCCTCAATCTTCCATTCATCATGCAGGGCTGCCATGGGAGATGGGTTTAAGTGAAGCGCATCAGGTTTTGATGTTGAACCGTCTGCGGCATCGTTTGGTATTGCGCACAGATGGAGGTATTAAAACAGGCCGTGACGTGGTTATGGCCGCCATGTTGGGGGCAGAAGAGTTCGGAATTGGGACGGCTGCTCTCGTTGCGATGGGATGTATTATGGTGAGACAGTGCCATTCGAATACATGCCCAGTTGGTGTGTGTGTGCAGGATGAGAGCTTGCGTGCCAAATTTGAGGGCTCTCCAGAGAAAGTTATTAATCTTTTTACCCTGATCGCTGAAGATATTCGTCATATCCTTGCAGAGCTAGGGGTTCGCTCCATGGCTGAGATTATCGGCCGTACGGATATGTTGCGTCAGATCCATCGTGGTGCAAATTATCTTGATGACCTTGATTTGAATTCATTGCTGGTGCAGGCAGATACGGGCGAGCATGAGCGGTATTGCACTCGTAAAGGGCGCAATGAAGTGCCTGAAACGCTAGATGCTCAAATTGTAGCCGATGCTGTTCCTTTGTTTGAGCGTCGTGAAAAGCTCCATTTGCATTATAATGTTCAGAACACACATCGTGCGATTGGAACGCGTACATCGGGTATAATTACCCGGCAGTTTGGCATGCATGGTTTGCCGGAAGGGCACTTGACCCTTTCTTTGCGCGGTTCGGCTGGTCAGTCTCTAGGAGCCTTTGCCGTTCAGGGGCTTAAGCTGGATGTTGTTGGTGATGCGAATGACTATGTAGGGAAAGGGCTATCCGGCGGCACGATTGTTGTGCGTCAGTCTCCCATGGCTCAATGGCGGTCTGAAGAAAATGCGATTATTGGGAATACGGTACTTTATGGCGCAACGAGTGGTTCGCTTTTTGCCGCTGGGCAGGCGGGAGAACGTTTTGCCGTGCGTAATTCAGGAGCTATTGCTGTTATAGAAGGATGTGGCTCGAACGCTTGTGAATATATGACTGGTGGGAAAGTGGTTATCTTGGGGGAAACAGGAGATAACTTTGGGGCCGGGTTTACTGGTGGAATGGCTTATGTTCTCGATGAGGGGGGGCGGTTTGAAGAGCGTATTAACCCTGATACGGTTCTTTGGAACAGAGTGCCTGCCGGAAGTGTTTGGGAAAAAGATTTACGGGAGTTAATTGAACGTCATATCGCTGAGACAGAAAGCGTTTATGCCAAGGATTTGTTGCACCGTTGGGAGCAAACTTTATCCCAGTTCTGGCATATTGTTCCACGTGAGTATGCGAAAGTAATTGGTTACGTTCAGGAAGATTTAACGCAACTTTCGGCATAAGAAGTAAATCATAAGCCAGTACGATCCTTGCCATTGATCTTGCTGGCTTATTTTCTGTTTTTGGATATTTATATAAAAGCCTGTTATTATTTATCTAATTTATTGAAATGACGTTTTGGGTTTGAAAAATGGATAAAATAAAGTTTGACGCTAATAACCATTCATCTGCTATGGGCGAGGGTATGGAAGTGCCTCCTCGTTGGGATTTGTCAGATCTTTATACATCATTTGACGATCCAAAGATTGAATCTGATTTTTCTCACCTTGAAAAAGCATCAAAGACGTTCTCACAGGAATGGAAAGGAAAGCTCCATCAAGTCGATGGGAAAGCTTTGGCAACAGCGTTCGCAGAATATGAGCGTATTGAAGAAGGCTTGGGAAGGATTGCCTCTTTCTCTCAGCTAGGCTTTGCAGCGCACACGACAGATCCTGCATGGGGGCGTTTTGCTCAAGGTGTGCAGGAAAGAATGACAGATATCTCAGCATATCTTTTATTTTTCAGTCTTGAAATAAACAGATTGGATGATGAGCAGATCAAAGGGCTTTTATCGGCTTCTGAAATGCAGAAGTGGAAGCCTTATTTAAGGGATTTGCGGGTATTTCGTCCTTATCAACTCTCAGATGAGGTTGAGCAGGTTTTAATGGATAAATCTGTAACAGGGCGTTCTGCTTGGAACAGATTATTTGATGAAACGATGGCATCTTTAACGGTCACTTTAGAAGATCAAGTGAAGCCGTTAGGTGAGGCGTTTAATATGCTGACCAGTTCTGACCGGGATAAGCGTAAAGCGGCGGCAGAACAAATCAGTAAAGTGTTGCAAGAGAATTCACGTCTATTAACGATGATTACCAACACGCTGGCAAAAGATAAGGCGATTGGTGATAAATTACGGGGCTATCCACGCCCGATGAGCAGTCGCAACCGTGCCAATATGGTTGAAGATGAAGTGGTTGATGCGTTGGTGGCCGCTGTTGATGAGGCTTATCCACGTTTGGCTCATCGTTACTATAAGCTGAAGGCAAAATGGCTTGGTCTGGATAAGCTGGAACATTGGGATCGGAATGCACCGCTTCCAGGAGTGCCAGATACGGTTCTTTCTTGGGATCAGGGGAAAGAGATTGTTCGTAATGCCTATACGAACTTTGACCCTGCATTAGGAAAGTTAGTTGAGCGGTTTTTGATGCATCCGTGGATTGATGCAGCGCCTCTTCCGGGAAAATCGGCTGGAGCATTTGCTCATCCAACCGTGCCTTCAGCACACCCATTTATTTTAATGAATTATCATGGACGCGCACGGGATGTGATGACGCTGGCTCATGAGTTAGGGCACGGAGTTCATCAGATTCTTGCGGGGCAAAAGCAAGGGTATCTTAATTCAGCAACGCCGTTAACTCTTGCTGAAACAGCATCTGTTTTTGGAGAAATGCTCACGTTCCAATCTTTATTGGATCGAGAGACGGATCCTAAGAAGAAACGGCATCTGTTGGCCTCTAAAGTTGAGGATATGCTGAATACGGTTGTTCGGCAGATTGCGTTTTATCAGTTTGAAGTGCGCGTCCATGAGGAACGTGCAAAAGGAGAGCTTTCGTCTGAAAGGATTGGAGAAATCTGGCGTGAGGTGCAAGAGCGTAGCTTAGGAGAGGCTTTTCACTTTACTCCAGACTATGATGCTTACTGGTCATATATTCCGCACTTCATTCATTCTCCATTTTATGTGTATGCCTACGCTTTTGGGGACTGTCTGGTAAACGCCTTGTATGGTGTATATCAGGAGCAGCCAGAGGGCTTTTCTGAAAAATATCGGACGATGTTAGAAGCCGGTGGAACATTACGGCATAAAGAGTTATTGGCGCCCTTTGGTTTAGATGCGACGAAATCTGATTTTTGGCGTAAAGGGTTAGATGTTATATCGGGTCTGATTGATCAGCTCGAGCAGGAAGGCTGAAATTATGGCGCGCGATCTCGATAATATCGGTTTTATGGGTGAATTACGGCGAATGGCCCGGACATCGGGTGCTGTTGGCGGGATCGCAGCTCGTATGGCCGGTAATCGGCTAGGGATAAAGACAGATAAGGCCGTTCATGCGGAAGAGTTGAAGGCTGCATTAGGGGGGTTAAAAGGCCCTTTAATGAAAGCGGCTCAGCTTTTATCCACCATTCCAGGTGCCTTGCCGGATGAATATGCAGATGAGCTTGCACATTTGCAGTCTAACGCGCCGCCTATGGGATGGAGCTTTGTTCGGCGTCGGATGATGGCGGAGCTTGGTAGAGATTGGGAAAAACATTTTGAAAGTTTTTCTCATGATGCTGTTGCCGCAGCATCATTAGGGCAGGTGCACCGCGGGCGGTTAAAAGATGGACGGGAAGTGGCCTGCAAGCTTCAATATCCCGACATGCAAGGCGCGGTTGATTCTGATCTGCGTCAGTTC
The DNA here is from genome assembly GCF_006542355.1 of Swingsia samuiensis. Taxonomy (NCBI): domain Bacteria; kingdom Pseudomonadati; phylum Pseudomonadota; class Alphaproteobacteria; order Acetobacterales; family Acetobacteraceae; genus Swingsia; species Swingsia samuiensis. The sequence continues at coordinate 1,734,702 of NZ_CP038141.1, forward strand.
AGAGCTGTTTTGAGTTTATATAAGCATTTTGAAACGACTATTCGTCAGGATGACGTATATTTGGAATTGTCTGACCGTTTGCGAGAGGAGTTGGACTATCGACGGGAGGCATCGCACTTACGTTTATACGGGAATATGCTTGCGCATATACCAGAAGTAACGGTTCCAAAGCCAATTGAAGATTATTCTACAGGTCGCTTGTTAACGATGGATTGGCAAACTGGCCGGGATATGAAAACTATTCTTGGGCAGGATCTTCCGTTGGAAGAACGTAATAAGATGGCAAAGGCGTTATTTAAGGCATGGTATACCCCTGTTTATCAATATGGGGTGATTCATGGTGACCCTCATATGGGGAATTTTACCGTGCGTGATGATTATGGCTTGAATTTACTTGATTTTGGCGCTGTTCGGATCTTCTCTCCTCAATTTGTTGAGGGGGTTATAGATTTGTATAATGCCTTGATAAACAACGATGAAGATTTAGCATTTCATGCGTATAGCAAGTGGGGTTTTAAAGGAATCTCGCGTGAAACGGCACAAGTTTTAAATGAGTGGGCCCGTTTCTTCTACCGTCCGTTGATGACAGATAATGTATGGTCAATGGACGAGAGCAATAGTCAAATTGAGGCACGTCAGGTTCTGGAGCGTGTTTATGAAGGCCTTAAAAGAACGGGTGGAATAAAAATACCACGTGAGTTCATTTTAATGGATCGCTCTGCAATTGGTTTGGGAAGCGCTTTCTTGCGTTTAGGTGCGCGTCTAAACTGGCACGAACTCTTTCAAGAGCTTATTGAAGGTTTTAATGTGGATGTATTAGCGGCTCGCCAGCAAGAAGCTTTGAGAAAGGCGCAAGTTCCTGTGCCGTTGTCATCTAAATGAGAGAGAAGGGACACAAAAATTTGTGTCCCTTTATGGGTTAAAAAATCTCTTTGATGAGATCATTCCCAATACCAAAACCAGCACCAGCTTCGACAGAGCGAGCAAAGCCGGAGTTTAGGATGTTAGAGAGAAAGTTGCCGCTTGCAGGTTGCTGTTGTTGCTCGACAACCTGTACAGGCGCTTGAGGTTGTTGAGCATAGCCCTGCTGCATGTTGGAGGCGTTCTCCATAGCGGAGTGGAGCTGTTGAAGAAGATTGGCAACCTGCTGTTGTTCAGCTTGAAAAGAGAGAGCCAGCTCACGCAGGTCTAGCGACCACTCACGTGCTTGCATATCGCCGTTTTGCGCGGCAGATTGCATTTTATTGGCAAGGTTTTGTAAGGCCTGTGCTGATTGTTGTGATTGTTGGACTAATTGATTGTATGTTTGCTCAACTGTTTGGATATCCACTTTTTAGCTCCTGATACGAGAAGAAAACAAATTACATTATCATCCAGTGAGAATAATGAATGATAAAAAGTTAGGTATTTGCCTGCTAAAATATAAACACCTCTTGAGAGATTGAGTTCTTTGCCCCATTTTATTTTAATGGCAAAAAAACAACCCGCTCACCGTAATGCAGACGCACGGCCTATGACGGCCTTCATTCCGGAGAAACAACCTCCGAAGCCTAAAACGAACAAATTTGTCGTAAAGTCTGATTATGATCCAGCAGGAGATCAGCCAACGGCAATCGCGGAGTTGGTCGCTGGTGTAGAAAGAGCAGAGCGAGATCAGGTTCTGCTCGGGGTCACCGGGTCTGGTAAAACTTTCACAATGGCAAAAGTCATTGAAAAAACCCAAAAGCCGACCTTGATTTTGGCCCCCAATAAAACGCTTGCAGCGCAGCTATATGGAGAAATGAAGCAGTTTTTCCCAGATAATGCTGTGGAATATTTTGTGTCTTACTACGATTATTATCAGCCTGAAGCGTATGTTCCGCGTTCAGACACATATATTGAAAAAGACAGCCAGATTAACGAGCAGATTGACCGGATGCGTCACGCTGCAACGCAGGCTTTGCTTGAGCGGAATGACGTTATCATCGTGTCGTCTGTTTCATGTATATACGGTATTGGGTCTGTTGAAACATATTCAAAGATGGTGGTTCGCCTTGAGGTAGGAGGCGAAATTGATCGTGATAAGCTTATTAAGGCATTAGTTGAACTGCAATATCGGCGTAATGATGCCTCCTTTGAACGGGGAACTTTCCGTGTGCGTGGGGAGCAGATTGATATTTTCCCGGTTCAGAATGAAGACCGCGCATGGCGTGTTTCATTGTTTGGTGATGAAATTGATCAGATCATTGAGTTTGACCCATTAACGGGGAATAAAACAGGGGATCTGGCTGAAATTAGCGTGTATGCGAACTCTCACTATGTGACGCCTAGGCCAACCCTTAATCAGGCAATGATTGGGATTAAGCAGGAGTTAAAACAACGCCTTCAGCAGTTTACCGATGAAGGTAAGTTATTAGAGGCGGAACGGCTTTCTCAACGCACGACGTTTGATTTGGAAATGATTGAAACGACAGGGGCGTGTAAAGGGATTGAGAACTATTCCCGGTATTTATCTGGCCGTGGCCCCGGTGATCCGCCTCCAACCTTGTTTGAATACTTACCAGAAGATGCGCTTTTAATTGTTGATGAAAGCCATGTAACGGTTCCTCAAATTGGAGGGATGGAAAGGGGAGATAGAGCCCGGAAATCAGTCCTGTCTGATTATGGGTTTCGTTTGCCTTCCTGTATTGATAATCGGCCGCTTTCCTTTGGTGAGTGGAATGCATTTCGGCCACAAAGTGTTTTCGTGTCTGCGACCCCCGGTCCATGGGAAATGGAACAAACTGGTGGTGTGTTTGCAGAACAGATTATTCGTCCGACCGGCTTGGTAGATCCTGTAACGGATGTTCGCCCTGTTGAGGGACAGGTAGATGATCTGCTTCATGAATGCCGTGCGACAGTGGCAAAAGGTGGTCGTATTTTGGTTACCACTTTGACCAAAAGAATGGCTGAAGATCTTACAGATTATTTGTCGGAAGCCGGGATTAAGGTCCGTTATCTGCACTCGGACGTCGATACGTTAGAACGTATCGAGATTATTCGGGACCTTCGTTTGGGTGCTTTTGATGTTTTAGTTGGGATTAACCTTCTTCGGGAGGGGCTTGATATTCCAGAATGTGCTCTCGTGGCGATTTTGGATGCAGATAAAGAGGGTTTCTTAAGATCAAGAACGTCTCTTATTCAGACGATTGGGCGTGCGGCTCGAAATGTTGATGGTCGTGTGCTGCTTTATGCGGATAAGATCACTCAAAGCTTGCAATTTGCGATGGATGAAACAGAACGCCGTCGTTCAAAACAAATTGCCTGGAATGAAGAACACGGGATTACACCTCAGACCGTTCGTTCTAAAATTGGTGATGCGCTTTCTTCGATTTTCGAGCAGGATTATGTTACAGTTTCGCCTGATGATACAGGTGGCGTCGAGCAGCTTGTTGGAAAATCGCTCAAAGATACGATCAAAGATTTTGAGAAGCAGATGCGTGATGCCGCTGCTAATTTGGACTTTGAGTTGGCCGCAAAGTTGCGTGATGAAGTAAGGCGTTTGGAAGCGATTGATATGGGGTTAGAGCCTCCTCCGGTTGCAACGTCAACGGCGGGTCGTCCGGGAAGTAGTGGTAAAAAACCCAAAGGCCCTCCTAAACCTCTCGGTCCCGGAGGAGGCGGGTATGATCCTGCAAAAACCCAGCGAGGAAAAAGGCGTACCAAAAGTTAAAGTGAGTTTGTTTCAGAAGTTAGGGGATCAAAGTGAATGATTGAATTAAAGCGTGGGAAAAGCCGTCTTACTATTCTGCCTGACGTTGGAGGAGCCATTGGAGAATGGCAGTGGGATGGCAAAGATATCTTTTTGCCAGTATCGAATGATGCTTTAAAAGCTCAGCGAGGAGTGGCTGTTGGGGCATATCCTTTGATCCCGTACTCTAACCGTATTGCAAATGGTCGCTTTTCTTTTGAAGAAAAAGCATATCAGCTTGCAGAAAATATGGCGGATCATCCTCATACCATTCATGGCAATGCTTGGGAGCACGAATGGACTGTTGCTCATGAAGGGGATCATTTTGTTGTTTTGACATTTGATCACACCCCTCAAGGTCAAGATGCTGAATGGCCTTTTGCTTATCGTGCTGTTTTATCTTACCAATTACATGAGAGTTATCTGGACGTTGTCATTGCAATCGAAAATAGGGATCGTGTTAATCAGCCTGTTGGCTTGGGGTATCATCCCTTTTTGGCAGCACAGGGAAAAGCAAATTTAAAGTTTGATGCAGAATCTGTTTGGCTGACGACGCCAGATGGGTTGCCTACGGAGCGTATTCCTACGGAAGGAGAATGGTCTTTCCATCATTTAAAAGATGTGCATGCACGCTTTATCGATCATTGTTTTAATGAGTTTGGTGGTCATGTAGAGTTACAACGCCCAGATGATGGCGTGAGCGTCTCAATCGAGTCTGCCCCATTATTCTCTCATCTAGTTGTTTTTACATCTCCGGATGGACCTTTTGTTGCTGTTGAGCCTGTAACGAATATGACCGATGCGATTAATCACCCAGAGGTGTCAGATCGTGGATTGCATATTTTAAAACCCGGCGCACAGCTTGGTGGGCGCATGCGTTTTCATATTAAGAGCCTTTAATGTCTGAGAAAACACCGCTCTCTTATTATCTTTCGCCTCGGGGTGCTGAGGTTATGCGTGCAGAACTGAAGGAGTTGGCACAAAAAGAGCGACCACGGATTGTTGAAATTGTTTCTTGGGCTGCAAGCAATGGAGATCGTTCAGAAAATGCTGACTATCAGTATGGAAAGAGGCGTCTGCGTGAAATAGATCGTCGCTTGCGCTTTTTAACAAAGCGTTTGGAAAATGCCATAATTGTTGATCCTGCATCGCAGAGTATGCGGGATCAGGTCTTCTTTGGTGCAACTGTGACATATGTTGATGAAGAGGATCAGGAATATACCGTAACGATTCTAGGAGTTGATGAATCAGATTTTGCACGAGGCGAAGTAAGTCTGATTTCACCTGTCGCTCGCGCCCTGATGCGGACACGGGTAGGGGATGAGGTGATATTACATACTCCAAAAGGACCAGTGGAGATTGAAATATTGAAGATTGTGTATCCAGATTAAAAGGTAGCTTTGAGAAATCAAAGTTTTGAGAATTACTCATCTCTCGCTAGAGAGAGTAGATTATTATTCTAATCGGGGTTTCCCTTAATGTCTCAATCACTTTGTGTTGCTGTGCAGATGGATCCGCTAGAGCAGGTGAATATCGATGCAGATTCTACTTTTGCTCTTATGCTTGAAGCTCAAGCGCGTGGACATGAGCTTTGGGTATATCCTGTAACCTCTCTGAGTTTGGATGAGGGAGGCGGTAAACAAGGGCGTGTTAAAGCACATGCCCGCCGCGTAAAAGTGAAACGTGAGCATGGACATCACGCATCTTTTGAAAAAGAGGAAATTCTCTCTTTAGGTGATGATACGGACGTTGTGTTGATGCGTCAGGACCCTCCATTTGACATGGGGTATATTACAGCGACCCACCTTTTGGAGCATATTCACGGAGTGGGAAAAGGGCGCTCTTTAGTCGTGAATGATCCTGTTTCGGTTCGGAATGCTCCTGAAAAATTACTTGTAACGCATTTCCCTCAGCTGATGCCTCCGACACTCATTGCGTGGGATTCTCGTGATATTGATGCTTTTCGACAGAAGCATGGGGATATCATCGTAAAGCCACTCTATGGAAATGGTGGGGCAGGTATTTTTCGCATTAAGCCGGATGATGGTAATTTAAAAGCATTGCTGGAAATGCATTTTGCTCGCTCCCGTGAACCATTAATGATTCAACGGTATGAAGCGGCGGTCCGCAAAGGGGATAAACGAATTATTCTGGTGGACGGAAAAGCTATCGGGGCCATTAACCGTGTTCCTGCTGATGGAGAGACTCGCTCCAACATGCATGTTGGAGGGCGTCCTGAGCCAGTTGATTTAACAGAACGTGATCTTGAAATCTGCGAGTCTATCGGACCGTATTTACGTGACCATGGTCTGATTTTCACAGGAATTGATGTGATCGGAGATTGGTTAACAGAAATTAATGTAACATCTCCAACTGGGCTTCAGGAGCTGGATCGTTTTAATAAAATCAACAGTGCAGGTTTAATCTGGGACGCTATTGAGAAGCGTTTTTAGAAGGTTGTTGATCAGAAGGCAGAGGAATTATTCTGCCTTCTGCTCGGAGCTTTTTTCATCAATTTTAGGTTGAGCGTATGAGATAGGCTCAATTTTTTGGCCCGGCTTTAATTTTGGCTTTCGTTCAGGGGTAAATTTATTCTCAAGCCAGAATAATAAATCGTGTCTGAAATAAAAAGCATAGATGCCTATCCATGCAATGATTGAAAAGATAATCAGAAAATAGTTCAACATTGTGTGCCTCCAATAGAAAATTAACAAATTTCATCGCAGATTGTTCCACTAACTCTTGCCAGAGACCTATGAACAAGGGCAAGAAGGGGCCAATTGAACCAAGTTCCGGATATGCTCTTTTAACAAAAAGAGAGCAGACACAGAAGGTCACACATATATGTCCTCAACCCTATCACCGCGTTCTGCCTTGGATGCGGAGGCTGTTAAAGCAGCTTACCGCCGATGGGCCCGAGTTTACGATACTGTTTTTGGTGGGGTCTCGGGTTATGGGCGCAAGAGAGCTGTCGCTGCCGTGAATGGCTTACCTGGTGAGCGTGTATTAGAAGTGGGAGTGGGAACAGGTCTCGCTCTTCCTTCATATGCGCGCCATAAGCGCATTACCGGGATAGACCTATCCAAAGATATGTTGGAGCGTGCGCATCAACGTGTTTTGAAAGAGCGCCTCACCAACGTAGATGATTTGCTGGAGATGGATGCCGAGGCAACCTCTTTTGAGGATAATAGCTTTGACATCGCTGTTGCCATGTTTGTCGCTTCTGTTGTGCCGCATCCCGATCGGCTTTTAGCTGAATTGAAGCGTGTTGTTCGTCCCGGTGGATATATATTGTTTGTTAATCACTTCTTAGCGACCGGTGGTGTACGTCTAGCGATTGAAAGAGCTATGGCCAGTGCGTCACATTCTTTAGGATGGCACCCAGATTTCGCGATTGAAGCTCTGCTGCCCCCTGAAGATTTAAATCGAGCTACACGTATTCCCGTGCCCCCTTTAGGTCTTTTTACTCTTGTGACATTGCCTCATATTAAGGATAGTGTAGGTTAAATAACCTTTTAGTCGCCTGATCTGTGAATGAATATTATCATTCACAGAATATTTTGACGCTTACATATAGGGCTCTGCTGCAAGGGACCGAGATTTAATACGCATTATGATCAATCAGGCATTTACAACACGGAACGTTATTCCAGCCAGAAGGATAGGGGTCTCTTTTATTCTTCTTGCTTTGTTTGCCGGCCTTTTAGGGGGAGCACTCGCTTTTCTTAAACTGCCGACAGAGTCCACCGCAGGGCAAGTTTTTTGCCATGGAATTTTAATGACTTTTTATGTCATGTGCCCTGCAGTTTTAGGTGGCTTTTGGAATTTTTTTCTTTCTGATGAATTAAAAGTCAAGCATTCGACTTTACCAGTCGCAACGGTTGCCGGCTTATGCTTTTTGTCCGCCGGGATCGTTTTGTTACCCCTTCAGCCTGTTTTGGGGGTATTGTGTTGGTCTGTTGGTATTTTATGCGTTGCTTTAGATGTTATTACGACCTTCTTAGAAGGAAGGTCTGTTTCTTTTAAAAATATTTCGCCTTTCGCATGGTCTGTTCTAGCAACAGCATCGGGTGCAATTATTATAGCTTCGGCTCTTGCTGCTCTTGTGACACGCTTAGTTGTGGATGAGAGTTCGGTCAGCAAAGTATATACACTCGCACATATTCTTTATCTTCCAGAACAGGCTTTGATGATCACCCCAGCGCTCGGGTTGGTCTGTCATGTTTTGTTGGCGAAAACGAACAAAACATCCGCACTTTCATTTAGAATTGCGTCATATATTTTCGGTATTATTGCCGTTATTGGTCCGTTATGCTGGTTAGATAGTTTGTTTGGTGCGTTTCCATTAGTGCTGGAAAAGTATTTGTTTCTGCTTACACAGCTAATTCCGGTCTCATTTCTAGTGCTGGCTGTATGTTGGGATGCTTGGAACACACGCCGTGAACTCACGGGTGTAACCTTATGGGCTGTAGCTAGTCTTATTCTTTTTGGGATCAGCTGGGTTACAGAATTTCTTTATTCTGGTTCTTTTGTTGAACATACAGCGGCCTCCTTTGGTGGCGTAATGGCTTTATGCTGTGGTTTATACGCGTGGATACAAAAGCTATATCCATCGGGCTTTCCTTCAACATTATGCCGTATACATGCAGGTTTAACTTTTTTTGGGGCTCTTTGTTCTTTACTCCCCTCGTTAATGATTATGGGAGAAGGAATGATGGGGGTAAGTCTCCTTACGTTTGGATTGCTGGGCCTCTCTTTGGTTAAAGCGGCAGAGCAAAGCCGAGTAAGAATATGAGTGACGTAACACCATCCATTCCAACGGGCCTTTTTTCTATTTTAGGGCATGAACGTGATTCTTCATTAAGAGAGTGGTTTTCTCTTTTAAAGCCCAGAGTAATTTCGCTAGTTGTTTTCACGGGCGTTGCAGGGATGGCTGTGGCGCCTCAATGGCCTTCTGTTCCGATCGGGCTTATTACTATTTTATGTATTTGCATCGGAGCGGGTGCCGCCGGTGCAATTAATATGTGGTATGATCGCGATATTGACGCGATTATGAAGCGCACAAACGTGCGTCCTATTCCAGCTGGGCGTGTGTCGGCTGACAGCGCGCTAATTTATGGAATTATTCTTTCTGTTTTATCGGTTGTTATATTGTGGTTAGCAACCAATGCATTGGCTGCCGGCATTCTCGCATTTTCTATATTCTTTTATGGCGTTATTTATACGATGTGGCTTAAGCGACGGACGCCACAGAATATTGTAATTGGTGGTGCAGCCGGTGCGTTCCCTCCGATGATTGGGTGGGCTGCTTCTATGGATTCCATGGCTGTGTTGCCCGTTTCTATGTTTGCCGTCGTATTTTTGTGGACGCCCCCTCATTTTTGGTCGCTCGCACTTTATGCGTGTAAAGATTATGGCAATGCAGGCATTCCGATGTTGCCGGTTGTGAAAGGAGCGCGGCACACACGGTGGCAAATTCTACTTTATACATTTGTGCTAACTGCTGTATCGTTAACGCCCTCATTCTTTCATGAAACAGGATGGTTTTATACAGCAACAACTAGCGTGTTGGATTTAGGATTTATTCTGTGTGCTATACGCGTTTTGCTTGATCAACAGGACGCTGAAGGAGTGAGTCTCACAAAAGATAAACCAGCTCGTTTTGCTTTTCGTTATTCATTGGCTTATTTGTTTTTATTATTTTGTGGTCTTTTAATTGATCGGGTTTTGCTATCGTGAAAACAAATGAGGAATTAGCGCTTAAGCGCCGGCAAAGCCGTATTATGGGTATAGCAGGAGGAGTAATCCTCCTCGCTGCTATGATTTATATCATCACATTTATTCGGTTTAGTGGTTAGCCACCTTGCTGTATAGCTGAAAGCATCCAGTTGCCTCGGCCATCTGCACGGACAAATGTCCAAAGTTCTGTCACTGTGACAGGGTTGGTTGAGCTCCCGTCAATGACATTCCCGAATTGATCTGTTGTAACGTCGATCATGGAATAACGCATGGCTACGGTTGCATATGTGAGGTTGCCTTCACGCCACGCTTCGGAAAGGTCCCCGTGCTGGAACTGAACATTAGAGACAACATTGCGTGCGCCTCGGCTGCTGAGTTCTGAAAGTTGATCACTAAAATAGCTGACCATCTCAGGCGTCGCCATAGAAGACAAAGCACGTAGGTTTTGAGCGCTCCAAGCAGCCTGAATATCAAAAAGTAAGCTTTTAAACGTCTGATAATCATCCATCACCAATGTTACAGGTGGGTGATTGGCTGTATTTTGAGCACCGTTGTTATTACGACGGGCAAAGAGACGAATAACAAAAATAATAAGCGCGGCAATGATGAGCGCCTGAAAAAGGAAACCAATTAAAGATGCCAAGCCATGAAAGCCCCATAGGAAGCCATGTCCGCTGAGAAGGCCAATAATACCTGCTCCCAGCATTCCACCCATAAATCCTGTTAAAAAAGGATGGCGTGCTGTGAGAGGGGGACGGTATCCGGGCATGCCATAATTATTTGGCATGGGCCGAGGTTGCATTGGGCCATTAAAGGCAGGGTTATTCGGTTGTGGGGTGGCGGTACGATCCATTGGTCGTACCCAGCTTGGGCTAACCGATGTTCTTGGTGGAGGGCTCCAAGTGTGTGACCCACGACTACCAAGAGACATTCCGCCTCCTGCACGTGCATCGGCAGTGCCAATGGCACAAAGGAGAGTGCATGTAAGGGAGAAAAGGCGAAGGTTTTTCATTACAGTCCTGCGATGCTCATATTATCAATCCGGATGCTGGGTGCGTTGACACTGCTCCGGAATAAAAGGTCGTTAGCGGGGATCATGCGTGAAAACATGTCTTTTAAGTTACCTGCTATTGTAAACTCTGCAATGGGTTCGGCTATTTCTCCATTGCGGATCATAAACCCAGCTGCGCCACGGCTATAGTCTCCTGTTAACATATTAATAGAAGATCCCATCATTTCTGTGATGAGAATTCCCTCTTTAATATCGCAGCGTAATTCTTCAATAGAAAGAGTGCCAGGTGAAAGAGAAAGGTTTGTTACGCTGGGGCTTGGTGGAGAGGTGACACCGCGGCTTGCTCTATGGTTGGATTTCACACCTAATTGACGAGCGCTTCGGGTATCGAGAAGCCAGTTTTGCAAAACACCATTTTTCACGAACTCGAGTGCTTCAACAGAGCATCCTTCTGCATCAAAAGGACGAGAGGCAAGGCCCCGAATACGCCGAGGGTCATCAAGGATAGTCAGGTTCGATGGTAGTATTTGGGTGTTAAGAGCATCTTTTAGGAAAGATGTACCTCGTGCAATTGCGGCCCCATTAATTGCTCCGGCAAGGTGGCCGAGCAAACTTGAGGAAACCCGAGGGTCATAAATGACACTATATGTCCCTGTTTTGGGGCGGGAGGGGTTAAAGCGTGCCAAAGTGCGTTCAGCAGCACGCTTCCCGATGATCTCAGGTGTTTCTAAATCCTCAAAATGAACAGCACTATGATAGGCATAGTCCCGTTGCATGGCATTACCTGTTCCGGCCAATACGCTTACACCCGTTGAATAACCTGTACGAGTGTAGTGGCCTAAAAATCCAGCTGAGGTGCCTAAAGCAATTGTTGTTCGGCTATAGCCGGATGACGCACCACCACTATTGGTAATATCAGGGAAGGATAGAGATATTTCTTCCGTGGTACGTGCTTTTTGGATGAGTTGATCCATGCTGGGGGTTGTATGGTCTTGTAGATCAAGCCCTGAAGCATCAAATGAGCCGATCATGGCATCCGGGGCGAGGCCAGCGAACTGGTCTTCTGGAACGACAAGGGCCATAGCACAGGCCTGTTCAGCAAGCTTATCAAATTCGGCAGAATTCAAGACACTTGTTGAGACAGAGGCAATGCGCTGCCCGCGGAAAACACGCAAACCAATAGCGACACTCTCTGAACGCTCAATCCCTTCTGGTGCTCCTTGGCGGACCATGGCAGATTCTGATTCGCTATGGGTGAAAATAGCATCCGCGTGGTCTGCGCCATGTCGGCGGGCGGCAGATAAAAGCGTTTCAATATGGTCTGTTATTTTCATGCAGCAAGCCTTGCAGAAATATCCTCAAGAGAGGGAAGGTTTTTTACAGGACCAATAGCGGTAAATGTTGGAGTGCCTGAGAACAACTCGGCAGCGACACGTAGAATATCGGTTTCTGTCACGTTGTCTATTTTAGCAACGGTTTCCTCAATAGGAATGGGGCGCCCATGAACTTGCATCTGCCGGGCTAGTTGTTCACAGCGACTGCCTGTGCTTTCCAGCGACATCAGGAGCGCAGATTTGAGTTGTGCCCTTGCGCGAGACAGTTCCTCTGCGCTGATACCATTCTGTAACCGTTTAAGTTCGTCTATGACGACAGGTACGAGCTCGGCTGTTTCTTCTTCACCAGTGCCAGCATAAATGCCGAATAATCCGCTATCATTGAAAGAAGATGCAAAAGAATAAACGCTATAGACAAGGCCACGTCGCTCCCTAATTTCCTGAAAGAGACGCGAGGACATTCCCCCTCCAAGAAGGGTGGATAAGATCATGACATTATAATAATCAGGATGACGATAGCTTACGGATGGGAAGCCTAAGAGAAGATGAGCCTGATCTAATTCACGAGAGGTTCTAAGATCGCCCCCAGTATAATGTGCCTGATGTGAACGCTCTACTTGGTGAGTAGGGAGGTCTTTAAAATGTTTTTTGACGAGTTCAATAACATCATCATGGTGTAGATTGCCTGCTGCGGCAATCGTGATGTTATGTGTCGTGTAATGTTCTTTCATGTAGTTCATGAGTGTTTCACGGGTCATATTGGAAACTAGCTCAGAGGTTCCCAAAATAGGACGTCCCATTGGTTGGTCGGGAAATGCACTCTCTTGGAAATGGTCAAAAATGATATCATCTGGCGTATCATTGGCTTGGCCAATTTCTTGTAAGATGACCCCACGTTCGCGTTCAATTTCAGCATCTAAAAATGTACTGTGGGTTAGAATATCGCCAATAATATCCACCCCAAGAGCAAGGTCTTCTTTTAAGAGCTTTACATAATAGGCCGTTGTTTCACGTGCTGTATAAGCATTAATAAAGCCGCCAACATTTTCAATTTCTTCTGCAATACGGGCAGCAGAACGGCGTTCTGTTCCTTTAAAGGCCATGTGCTCAAGGAAATGGGAGACGCCGTTATTTTCGACATTTTCATCACGTGTGCCGATAGAAACATAGGCTCCAAAAGAGACGGTTTCAACGCGCTCCATACGCTCTGTGATGATCGTTAATCCGTTATCGAGTGTAGTAACCTGAATTGTATCGGACATAATTTTCCGTAAGAAAAAAAAGATTAGGCTCCCTAAGATGGGGAGCCTGACAAAGAGAACAAGTTATTTATTTACGTTTCATGTGGTCACGAACGGCTTGCTGGATTGTGGCGAGTTCGTTGCCAAGAGAATCAAACCGTTCTTCACGCTCAAAAAGATCCGCCAAATGAGGGGGAAGCTTAGGGTCAAGCCCGGTTGCCGCTTTTACGGCATCTGGGAACTTGGCTGGGTGAGCTGTAGCCGCAGCTACCATAGGTATTCCCGGCTCTTTAAACTCTTTCCCGACAGCGAGTCCAATCGTACTATGTGGGTCTGCCAGATACAAACTTTCTGCATAGAATTTACGCATTGCTGCGCTGGTTTGCTCATCAGACAAGGTCATTCCATCAAAGGATTCCTTCATACGCATCCAAGCATCCTGAGGGACAGCCATACGTCCTGTTTGACGGAAATCTTTCATGATGGTGGCACAACGCACTGGGTCTTGATCCAGGAGTTCAAACAAGAGACGCTCAAAGTTTGAAGAAACCTGAATATCCATCGATGGTGAAAGACTGGGCTCTACTTTGCGGACGCTCATGTCATTATCGACGAGGAAGCGCGTTAGAATATCATTTCGGTTTGAGCCAATGCATAAACGTTTAATGGGCAAACCCATTTGTTTGGCTGCCCATGCGGCAAGAACATTCCCAAAATTTCCTGTCGGAACAGAAAAAGAAACTTCTCGGTCTGGAGCGCCAAGTGCGAGTGCCGCGCGGATATAGTAAGGGATTTGGGCTGCAATACGCGCCCAGTTGATAGAGTTTACGGCAGAGAGAGAGACATCATCACGAAAAGCCTTGTCTGCGAACATGGCTTTTACGATGTCTTGGCAGGTATCGAAATCCCCGTCGACAGCGATATTGAGAATGTTGTCATCCAAGACGCTTGTCATCTGGCGACGTTGAACTTCAGATGTCCGGCCTTTTGGATGAAGAATAACCACAGAAAGGCGTTCACGACCACGACAGGCTTCAATTGCCGCAGATCCTGTATCGCCGGATGTTGCCCCAACAATGGTTACGTTTTGATTGCGTTCTGTGAGAACATGGTCAAATAAACGGCCCAACATTTGCATGGCCATGTCTTTGAACGCCAAGGTAGGGCCATGAAAAAGCTCAAGAGCGTAGAGATCTTGCTCAACTTCACTGAGCGGAGCGACGGCTGCATGATCAAAATGCTTGTAAGCATCATGTGTCATTGTACGCAACGTAGCCAGATCAATAGAGCCGGCAGTGAAGAGAGAAATCACTTCTGCTGCAAGATCTGGATAAGAAAGGCGTCGCCAGTCACGAAGAGTTTGAGGGCTAATTTGAGGCCAGAATTCAGGCATATATAGCCCGCCATCATCTGCTAGACCAGCAAGAAGAATGTCGGAGAAGTTGGGGGAGTGAGCGGTGAGCTCACCTCGTGTTGATCTGTAGCGCATAGTTTTCTTTATATATCATAATTTTTGCATAATCACACTTGTTGATGGCAGCGCGATTTTGAGAATGTGAGGAACATTGGCTTCTGTGGTGAAGACCATAACCTGATTGTTTTCTGTAGGAGTTAAAGCGCCTGCATTTATGAAGCGTGGATCATGCAACATAATGAGAGGAGTGCGTTCTGGGCCAAAAGCTAATAAGGCTCCATTCGTGATATCTGAGAAGAAAAAGAGATTTTGGTTTGATAAAGATATCCCTCCCAGACTGGGAGTGTCTCTCCATTGAACGATGCCATCGAGCTGTTCAACTGGGGTGAAATTGGGGTCTGTGAGTAAGGTTGTATCAATTCGATATAGAGGTCCAGAAGCCGCAGCGTAAAAGAGCCAGTGGCTATGAGGGGACAGAGCAAGATATCGGATATTTCCACCGGATACAGGGAGGTTATCTTTTCCTGTATGAAGAGAGTGATTTTGGAGAAGAGGACGATGTCCTTTGAGGGATATGTCGTAAGAAAGAAACCTGTTGCTCTTTCTGGTTTCAAGAGAAAGGGCGATGAGAGCCGGATTCCCTTCATCCGCAATGAAAGCAAAATTTTGGCTAATGGCTACGGCTGTCAGATGACTATTTTTTTGAATGGATTCTTCTAAAGAAATTGTTTGAATAAGCTGACCCGTTTTCGAAAGTTTCAGGAGTTGAAACGGAGCTTTAGCGGTTATGCCCCATACATAGGTCTGATCATAGGTAAGGGTTGAAAGGGCGGGAATATTATTGGGTTTATGTGAGGGAACTAAAGAAGAAACAGTCCCTGTTTCAGGATTTAAAACAACTGGGGCCCCTGTTTCTGTTAAAGCCAGTAAGCGTGAAGCACTTAATTCAATAAGTGAAGAGGTTTTGATACCGGGAAATGGAGTATCCGCCACAATCTTTGCTTGTTGCGGAGCATCTTTCCACGGATGCTCCGCAAAAGCAGGAGACGTACATATTATGCCGAATAAGGCACTGAGGATAGAATATAGAAATCGGTTATTCATATCACCGAGATTGGCTTACTAAAAAAAATTAGCAAGCCTGAAATGAAAGAAAAAAGGTCCTACGTAGGCATTTTGGGTTTTGTAATAGTAGGGGGCGCCCAGCCGAATCTTAGAGGGGGTGCTTTTTTATTACTGCGAGAGGAAGGAATAAAATACTGATTTGGCAAATATTGAGTAGGACGAGGGGCAGGAATATGGTTGGTAAACCAATCAGAATCTTTCGTATGCTCTACAGGAAAAAGCATGGAGGCATGCATCATGAGAGCCTCTTCGAGGTTGCTGCATTCGTCTGACCAACGATCGTTTGGTAAGAGGGAAATATAATGCCCAGTTTCGGTCTGCCGGACTTCAATGGAAAAAACTCGGCTTGTTGCACCACGGCGCACTGTTGCATGAATTCGTCCCGGAACCGGTCCAATATGTTGTTCTAGATGCATAAGAATTCTCTTAAATAACAATAAGTGATTTTCTGAATATGAAAGTAGGTTGCAAAGATGAATAATATGTTAACATTTGAATTAAATTATGTGATTTTAAAATGACGAATAATTATTCTTTTGACCCAACCAAAATTGCCTTTGATTATTTAGAGCAGGGACGAACCCTTGATGCAGAAGAACGGTTTCGCTCGCTTTTAAAAACAGACCCTCGGCAGCCAGATGCCTTACACGGGATGGCGTGTGTGGCCCGTCATAAGGGGCAGAACGCTACAGCCATTGCCTTGATGGGTTTGGCTTTAAAGAATGCCGCAGAAGTCTCCCCATCACGGCGTGCTCGTATGCACATCACACTAGGAGCCGCTTTGTTGGAAGAGGGGCATGTCGAACCTGCCCGTGCCGCCTTATCTGTTGCAACCGTATTACAACCGGCAGACCACCGTGCTCATGCCGCATTGGCTCAAGCATTGTTGGTGTTAAATCGTCGTGATGAAGCGATGGCTTCATTGCAGGTTGCTGCTGATCTTGCGTCTCACGATCAGATATATTTGACGCAATTAGGACAGTTATCCCTTGAAGATGGCTTGCTGAAACAGAGTATTCGCTATTTTGAGGAGGCTGTTCGCAGTGGCGCCAATGATGGTGCTGCATGGGCGAACCTTGGTGCCGCTCTTTTCTCTGACCGCCAATTTGAAAAAGCTCAAGAAGTCTTGGGGAAAGCCGAAAAATTAGGGGCAAAAACAGCAGAAACCTATAATAATCTTGGCTTGGTACAGATGGCTTTAGGTGATTTGTCGGCAGCCAAGCAAAGTTTAATTAAGGCTCTGACCTTAAGACCTCATGATGCCCGTATTGCAAACAGTTTAGGTACGGCTTTAATGGAGCTAGGAGATGAGGAAAAGGCTCAAGATCTCTTTGAGTGCATCGTTAAAGAGACGACCGGATATGATGGAAATCAAGCCCGTTTTAACTTGGCAACCCTCTTATTAGGGAAAGGTGAGTTTGAAAAAGGCTGGGTTAATTTTGAGAGTAGACATTCCTTATTAGGCTATCAGCCTGCACTACCTGTCTGGAAAGGGGATCAAGGCGAGACACCTGTTCTCGTGACGGCGGAGCAAGGCCTCGGAGATAGCCTTCAGTTTTTACGTTTTCTGAAGAGTGCTTCAAAGAAACGCCCATTAGAATTAGATTTTCCAGCAGCATCACTAACAGATTACATGCCAGATTTGGAGAAGGCGCGTGTTGTAATTGGAAAAACAGGTCGAGCAAAATCTGAGGTGAGTTTATTAAGCCTGCCTTATATTTTAAATGAAAAAGAAGCGCCTTCATCCACTCCTTATGTGATGATGAATATAGAGCCTGATCATCGGCGTATTGGGCTGTGTTGGTCGGGAAACGCATCGTATCAATTTGATCGGCGTCGTTCTATTCCTGTTGAGTTGTTTGAGCCGTTTAAAGAGCTTGCATCCGATGTTGATTTTGTTGCTCTACAACCGGGCGAACACCCAGACTGGATGCACAAAATCTCCTCTTTTGAAACAATTACAGACCTTGCCGTCGCTGTCGCGAAGTGCTCGTTGGTGATAAGCGTTGATACGCTTGTTGCACATATGGCGGGAGCACAAGGCCGCCCCCTATGGCTGTTAAACCGATTTGGAGGAGACTGGCGTTGGAAAAATATTGAATGGTATCAAAATGTTAAACAATTTCGCCCAGATGGATCTCAAAGCCCTTATGAAGGCTGGAAATCCGTTATTGCAAAAGTAAAGAAAGAACTTAGAGAACAGCTAAATGCTCATCATTTGTGAGTGTTTGAGGTGTGAGGGAGTTTAAGAGAACTTTTTTTATTTTATTCAACCGTGCGGTATCAATAATTTTCATTCCTATGTGATCAGATACATAGAAAACATCCACAGCGCGCATACCGTAAGTTGTAATATGAGCAGATGAGATTTGGAGTGATTGCTCACTGAGTGAGGTGGTTACATCATGAAGCAGACCTGGGCGGTCGCGCCCATTGATTTCGACCACGGTAAAGCGATCTGATGCTGTATTATCAATAACAACCCGAGGTGGAACATGAATGGCTCGTAAGCGGCGGGATGTTCCTTTATGGCGTGTTTCAGAAATTTCTTTTTTAAGATCAATCGTGTTGAGCAAAGCCTGTTCAACCAAGTTTTTGAGACGTTCTACATGGTGAGGATCTTCGAAGGATTGACCATCCCTGTCTTGAATCCAAAAGGTATCCAACGCCATGCCGTTGCTTAATGTGTGAATACGTGCATCGACAATAGACACCCCAGCAATCGCCAGTGCGCCTGCGATTTGGGCGAAGAGGCCAGAATGGTCTTGGCATAAAACAGTTAACTCGGTTACGCCGCGGTCTAGAATGGAATATGCTTCAACACGAATATCCGAATTATCTTCTTGTGCTTTATGGATCATGTGGGCATGGCGCATATGGGTATCTGTATCGAACCCTAACCAATACCCGGGATAACCTAGGGCTAGAAAACGTGAAATAGTTTCTTCAGGAAGAAGGGAAGCAAGGCCGTCCCGTGCTAATTCACGGGCATGGGCGACACGTCCATCTTGTTCTGTTGCGGCAAGGCCACCTTCCAGAACTTCTGCTACACGAGAGAAGAGCTCTTTTAAAAGAGTTGCTTTCCAAGCATTCCAGACTTTGGGGCTTACAGCACGCATATCCGCAATGGTGAGCAGCAGAAGAAGGCGGAGGCGTTCAGGGGACTGGATTGTATCGGCTAGATCTAAGATCGTCCGTGGATCATCAATGTCCCGTGTAAATGCTGTTTGAGAAAGCAGAAGATGGTGTAAAATAAGCCACGAAACGGTGTCTGTTTCTTCAGGATCAAGCCCTAATTGGGGGCAAATAGTTAAAGCGAGGTCAGCCCCTATTTCAGAGTGATCACCGCCTCGGCCTTTTGCAATGTCGTGGAGCAGGGTTGCAACATATAAAACCCGTCGTGAGTGAAGGCCTTTGGCAATCGTATATGCAAATGGAATTTCATCAGCCATGTGTCCGGCTTCAATTTGCCCCATGATACGCACAGCTTCGACCGTATGCTCATCAACGGTATAGATGTGGTAGCTATCAAATTGCATTTGTCCCACGATTTTAGACCAGTCTGGTAAGAGACGTCCAAGCAGGTCTGTTTCATTCAGAATCGGCAGCCAAAAGGGGATTGCTTTTGTTGTGTCGGCGCTGGGCTCACATAAGAGGTTAAGAAAAATTTCTGATGTTTCAGGGTCGTCACGTAATTCAATGGCATAACGTGCGTTTCTGATGAGTTGTTGAATGGCTAAGGGGTGTAATTTTAAATTGTTTTTGCGCGCACAGTCTAACATTCGGAACATATCACGTGGATTATGCTCGAATGTGTTTGGAGTAGGGGGGCATATATAATTGGCGATACGACAGAAGTTTTTAGGCCCTGGCATAACATCTGAAGACATTTCACCATGTTGTTCTTGAAAGCCCATTATAATGGTAGGTTGAAGCACATGCGTAAGCCGCATGACATCCCGGGCGGTCAAAAAATAATGACGCATGAAACGCTCAACACCCCGTTGGCGCCCGTGTGTGGCATAACCCATGCGCCCGCCAATAACGGGTTGAACGTCAAACGTGAGCCGCTCTTCTCCTCTTCCCGTAATGTAGTGAAGATGTAAGCGAACCGTCCATAAAAATTCCCACGCCCGAAGAGCACGATGGGCTTCGCGTGAGGTGATAAACCCAAAGGAAGCAAAAGCCGGAGTAGGAATTAAAGGAGGGGCTTCTTCAAGAGGGCCGGGTTGAAAGGTAATTGGGCACCCTAGAGCGGCGCGTCCGATCCAGTTAAGGGTTTGTAGATCCCGTAAGCTGCCCCGTCCTTCTTTAATGTTTGGTTCTACGACGTAGGGATTGTCTCCAAAGCGGGCATGACGGTTGAAACGCTCATTTATTTGGTCTTGAAGAAATTTTGATAAATTATCGTTTTGAAGAGCAATACTCAGGCTTTCCCGCAATTGTTGGGCAAGTGTAAAATCACCATAGAGGGGACGTAAATCCAAAAGGGCTGTTTGGATTGTGAGGTCGGTAGCGGCGTCTTTTACGCTTCCTTGAACAGAACGTGTGGCATGGCCCACGCGAAGGCCTAAATCCCATAAGGCATACAGAATGAACTCAATACGGGACGTAATCGCTTTGCTGGGCTCTTCTGCAGTTAAAAATAGAATATCAATATCACTAAACGGAGCGAGAAGGCCGGCTCCATAGCCTCCTGTTGCACATAGGCAGAAAGCTTCATCAGATGTGGGGTTATACAGTTCAGAGAGTTTGGCCAGTGTTGCGACAACACTATCTGCTTGCGTTGCCAGCGCGTGCGCTGCTTCTATCCCTGATAAACGTCGTTCTTCAAAATCCCGCCGAATATCGGCGCGGCCATTTCCCAAAAAACGGCGCAGAACATTAAGAATTTCTTCCCGTGGTGCAGGTTTTTTCTCAACGTCATCATAAAGTAAAGTATGCAAAGATTGTATCATAGCATTTGAACGCGGGGCAGAATTATGAAGAGAATCAGGCAAAGATGTTGAATGATTGTCGCTCCAATAAAAAGTTTTTTTCAAGCCCTATTCTCCTATTTCTAAGCGTTTAATGAGATATAATTTTTCGAGAGCCTCTTTAGGGGAGAGTTCATCAGGATTTAGAGAAGATATAAGTTCTAAAATGTTAGAATGATTAGGCGGTACTGAAGGAATGTGTTCATCACGCTGGTCGGGCAACGTGTCTTCAAAAAGAGGGAGGGAAGAACGTGCCTGAACCTGTTCTTTTTCGAGAGATGCTAATAAACGAGAGGCACGTGTAATAACACTCTGCGGAATTCCAGCTAGTTTCGCAACATGTAATCCCCAGCTTTTTCGAGCAGAACCTGGTTTAACTTCATGTTGAAATATAACTTCGCCCCGCCATTCCTTAACGGCCATGGTATACGGAGCAAGGCGGGGTAAAAATTCTGTTAATGCTCCTAATTCATGAAAATGAGTAGCAAAAATAGTACGTGAGCCCAGTTGCGTATGAAGTGCTTCTAAAGTAGCCCAAGCGATCGATAAGCCATCAAGAGTAGCAGTGCCACGACCAATTTCATCCACAACGACAAGAGATTTTGGCCCCGCTTGATTGAGGATTGCGGCCGTTTCTGTCATTTCAACCATAAAGGTGGACCTGCCGCGAGCAAGGTCATCCGCACCGCCGACACGTGAGAAAAGACGGTCAACGACCCCAATCTGTGCACTTTTTGCCGGAACAGGAAGCCCCGCTTGTGCCAAAATCACGGCAAGAGCATTTTGGCGCAGGAAAGTTGATTTTCCAGCCATGTTGGGGCCTGTAAGAAGCATGACACGCTGGTCAGCTTGAAGGTTGCAGTCATTGGGGATGAAGCGGGCATCCGCGCTTCCACTTTCGAGAAGTGCTGCCTCTACAACGGGATGGCGACACGCTTTTAAAGAAAATTCTGTTCCCTCTGTAACTGTGGGACAAGTCCACTCATCATTTTCAGATAAAATTGCGCATGAGGATAAGACATCCAGCAACGCAAGCATTTCAGCAATTTCATCCAGCTCTGGTGTGTTGAGAATGTCTTGAGACAGTTCGTTAAAGATCTGCCGTTCAAGAGCAGATGCCTTATCAGCAGCTTCAAGAATAGATCGATCAAGTTCGGCAAGTTCTTCCGTTGAAAAACGCGCTAAATTAGCGGTGCCTTGGCGGAAAGAGAGCTCAGGTCTGTCTTTTAGTTTTTTTCCAGCGGCTGCAGGTGTTTCAATAACATAGCCGAGTTGGGAGTGATGGCGGATTTTGAGGGTAGTGATTCCATATTTTTCTGAAAGCTGGCTTTGCATTGCAGCGACAATTCGTCGGCTTTCATCTCGCAGGGTTCGAAAGTGGTCCAGCTCTTTATGAAAGCCCGTTGCAATGAACCCACCATCTTCAATACGCGCAGGTAAATTCTCTGCAAGAGCGGTTTTCAGTTTGGTTAAAAGAGTTTCTGCGCGTTGATAAAGACCAGTTGTTAAGGTCTGTATAAGAGGGGGCGCTTCGTCATTGCATAATGGTTTGAGGAAATCGGTAAAATGATCTGCGGCAATTAAAGTATCTCGAATAGTAGCGAGATCACGCGGCTGTCCACGGTTGGAGGATAAGCGGCCAAGCGCGCGCGCTGGATCGGGTGTTTTCTTTAGGATCTGGCTTAAAGAATGAATTAAATCAGGTGATTTATTGAGCCAAAGCCAAGCGTGTTGGCGGTCTGTAATTAGGGCTGCATTTGTTAAGGGAGCTGCAATCCATTGAGCGAGTAAGCGAGACCCGGCAGCTGTCACCGTACGTGAAACGGCGTTGAGTAAGCTATATTTTGTATCACCATCGCGTGTTTTTAAAAGGTCTAAACTTGCACGTGTTGCAGGATCAATACCGAGAATGCCGCTTATGCCCTGAGGAATAGGGCGTGAAAGGCGTGGTAGTGCACCTGCTTGGCTGCGTTGAATGTAATTGAGAGCCATCGCACATGCGATGGCCTGTTCCTCCGAAAAATCTCCTAGAGCATCAATCTGCGCTACATCATAAGCCCGAGCAATCAGGGTTCGTGCACTATCGAGGGATGGAATAGACGCGACGGGAGCAAGACGGAGTGAAAAATCGGGTGGAATAAGAGGGGGATCAGAAAGAATTTCTGCGGGGTCTAGCCGTGCGATCAGTTCAGGAAGAGATGTTTTTTCAATAGATGTTGTTTCAAATGAACCTGTGGAAATATCGATCCACGCTGCGCCGATCGTTTTTGAACGTTTATTTGTGCCGAGTGCAATAGCAAGCAGAAGGTTCGCTTGCCCGGCTTCTAAAAGTTCATCTTCCGTTAAGGTTCCAGGAGTGACAACGCGAACGATAGCGCGTGGTAAAGGCCCTTTTTGTCCTTTTTGAGGAGATTGTGTTTGCTCTGCCACGGCAACACGAAACCCTCTGCGAATTAAGCGTGATAAATAAGCCGGCGCCGCTGCATATGGAACCCCACACATGGGGATAGGCTCTCCATTATGAGAGCCTCGGCTCGTCAGGGCGATATCAAGAGCCATTGCCGCTGCCTGAGCATCTGCAAAGAATAACTCGTAAAAATCTCCCATGCGGAAGAAAAGTAAAGCATCGGGTTCTTGATGCTTTAGTTCAAACCACTGCGCCATGGCAGGAGAAGCATTTTCAGCAGATGGCAGAGGCATAAATGTGCCGATGGCTTACACTCCAAAAGCGAAAAAAGGGATAAAAAACAAGGTAAAGCAAAATACATTTTTTCTGCTGATCTGTGAACCAGCAGAAAAGAGTTCTTAGCCTGATCTTTTTCGTGCGATGCGTCTTTGCAACGCTGCTTTGACATCTCGGATCTTAATAATCTTAAGCCGATCAAGAGCAATAACGTAAACGAGGCCACCAAAAGATATAAGAGACATGACGCCGATAAACCGTTCCAATCCATGCCACATTAACAGATTGGGCATAAGAAATTTACGAGCCGCTACAATCCATAACGCCATGAGAAGAGAGGCGCCCAAGATGCATAAGGAGCGGTTGCGGAGCTTGGGGTCGAGACTAAACATTCCTCGACGATGAAGGATAATGGCTAATATTCCAACATTGACAAAAGCAGCTAATGTGCTGGCAAGAGGCGGGCCTATATGGGCTAAAGGACGGTAAAGTAAAAGATTAAGGACAAGGTTTAGCCCTAAGGTAAAGAAGCCAATACGAACAGGTGTTGCGGTGTCCCCTGAAGCAAAGAATCCGGGAGATAGAACTTTGATAAGAATGAAAGCAGGGAGCCCGAGTGCGTAAGCTTGGAGAGATTGTCCAGACAGAATAGCGTCTTCTGTTGTAAAATGCCCAAACCTGAACAAAGCCGCCATGATATAAGGAGCAAGGGAAATCAAGCCCATCATGGCAGGCAGCGTTAGTAGGAGCGTATAATCAATGGCACGATTTAGGCTTGTATGAACAGATTCCCGGTCATTGTTTGCGATATGTTTGGTGAGGAGTGGTAATAAAGCGGTACCTGCTGCGGACCCTAAAACCCCTAAAGGTAGTTGGTTGATACGATCAGCAAAATAAAGGAGGGAAGGTGCACCTGCTGGTAGTTGAGAAGCAATGATACCATCAATTGTAAGGTTGAGTTGCGTCACGCCAGATCCAACAAGCCCGGGGCCCATACGCCGAAGCAGTGCTTTAATGTCTTTGGAGAAAGAAGGCCGAACTAAGTGAGGGGCGATTCCTAGGCGATGAGCAGCCCAATAAAGGGCACCTAATTGCACAAACCCTGATATGGTTACTCCCCAAGCACTGGAAACGGCAGTATTATGCCAAAGATAAGCACCCGCTAAAATAGCAACAATACCAATAATATTGAAGGTAACGTAGGCAGCAGAGGCCGCTCCAAACTTTCCTCTTCCGTTAAGGACGCCAGAAACTAAGGCGGCCGCACAGATCAGTACCATATAGGGAAATGTAATGCGTGTAAGAGCGACAGCTTCGGTAAAGCGAAAGCCTGTATATCCCCATGCAATGACGTGGATAATACTTGGCATAAAGATTTCAGCCAAGACGGTTAGAACCACGAGCCAAGCGACAAGAGCTGACAGTGCTTGCCCTGCAAACTGAAGGGCTGCTGCTTGCCCCTCTTTTTCATATTTTGCCGTAAACATAGGGACGAAGGCTGCGTTAAAAGCCCCCTCGCCAAAGAGACGACGAAACATGTTTGGTAAGCGTAATGCCGTTAAATAGGCATCCTGAAGGGGGCCAGCTCCCAAAAAAATGGCTAAAAGCTGGTCACGTATGAGGCCGAGAACACGCGAAAGCATGGTCCAGCTGCCAACGGTCAAGAAGTTACGAAGCATAAAACGCTTTTACGTTATTCTGACCGTTAGGAACATATTTATAATAAATTATTCTAAAACGCGGTGAATAACTTCTTCAACGCGTGAGGAAGCAGGTTTCGTCAGAGGGGAAAACCAACGAACAAGTTTTCCGTCACGGTTAATGAGATATTTATAAAAATTCCAACGTGGCTGAGATAGAAAACCTCCTTCCTGTTGGAGCCATTTGAAGAGAGGGATTGCTTGTTTGCCTTTTACAGGAGATTTTTCAGCCATTGGAAAGGAAACACCATAATTGCGTGTGCAAAAACCTTGGATCTCTTTGCCAGAAGTGAATTCTTGCTCTCCAAAATCATTCGAAGGGACGCCTAATATGACCAACCCGTTCTCATCCTCAGCGCCGTAGCGCGACCATAGATGCTGTAAATCTTCGTATTGAGGGGTAAAACCACATTTGGACGCCGTATTAACAATCATGATTGGGCGGCCTCGAAAAGAGGAAAGGTCGATGGTCTCTCCAGACAAGCTGTTTAGTTTGAAGTCATAAATGGTTTTTGGCATTTGCTTGTCTCCCCTAATTCGACAATCACTATAAAGGGTTGGATCTGTTATTATTCAATAGTAGGCGGACGTTCCAACAGGCGCGTTCGAGCTTCATCTAAGGTAATCTCTTCAGATAAGAAACGTGTAACGGTTTCAATAATTGGGGTGCGGACATGTTGTTCCTGTGCTCGTTGTAATAAGGCAGGAGCTGTTAAGACGCCCTCTGCTACTGTCGTCCGGGAGGCTAAAATTTCCTGAAGAGATTTGCCTTGTCCGAGTTCCAGCCCAAGGCTGTAGTTTCTGGAGCCTGCTCCGGTACACGTAAGGATAAGATCTCCCATTCCGGAAAGACCTGCGAGTGTGGAGGCACGGCCACCATTTGCTTCGGCAAGGCGGCTTAACTCAGCTAAGGCGCGCGTCATTAACGCAGCGCGAGCATTTTCTCCCATATTAGCCCCCATCGTCACACCTGCACCAATGGCAATAACGTTCTTAGCTGCTCCTGCGAGTTGGACTCCGATGACGTCAGCACTGGCATAAATGCGGAAAAAGGATGTATTTAATTGATGAGAGAGCGATTTAGCTAAGTCGAAGTCTGCGCTGGCTAATGTTGCCGCTGCAGGAAGGTTTTGCGCAACCTCAATTGCAAAGTTAGGCCCAGAAAGAACCGCTGTCGGGCGATTGGGCATAGTTTCAGCGAGGATAGATAAAGGCAAAAGGGAAGTTTTCTGCTCTAGCCCCTTACAACATATAATGACAGGGATGCCGGGATTGAGCGTTTTTTCCAAAAGTGTAGAAACATCCCGAACAGTTTGAACCGGAACAACCAGCAGAACACAATCTGCTTCAGCAGGGAATTCTCCTGTTGTGGTAACATTTTCTGGTAACGTAATTCCAGGTAAGCGAGGAAGTTGTCGCACATTTGGTGCAACGGGGTGGCGCATCCACAAAGTTACGCGTGTTGCTTTTATGCGAGCTGTTGCACAGGCCAGTGCTGTACCCCATGCTCCAGCCCCAATGATTGCGATATGACGCTGGTTCATAATTATTCCTCGGTAATGCGTTCAATAGAATATTGGATGTCAGGTGTATTTTCGGTTGTGAGTGCTTGTTTTAAGGCCTCAAAAATGGCCATGATATTCTGTTGTGTCCCATATGGTGCATTGACGAGAAGCATACCACATCCATTTAAACGGCTTGGATCCAAAGCGGGTCTGAGTAGAAATTCACAGGAGATAATGTCCTGAATAGCGGCATCTTTTAAGGCTTGGTAAAATTGACGGATGGGAGTGCGGTGTTTGATTGGAAACCACACAGCAATAATACCTGCTCTGAAATGTGTCCGTGTAAAAGCAATAGCCTCTACGCATTTTGAAAAATCATCAGGCTTTTCAAAGGGTGGATCAATGAGAATGAATCCACGTTTGAACTCTTTGGGAGGTAAAAGCGCACGTAAAGCTTCATATCCATCTCGATGATGGACGGCAACTTGTGGGTCTGATCGGAAAAGGCGTCGTAATGGTTTGACATCCTCTGGGTGAAGTTCACACGCGATGAGTTGATCCTGAGGGCGCAGCAGATAACGTATGAGAGCAGGCGACCCAGGGTAAAGGCCTAGATAATGGATTGTCGAAAGGTAATCCTGCAAAGCTTCAGCGGTTGAATTTTGGGCAAGACCAATCCCACTTTCCCACTCACCCGTCTTTTCGGCCTCAAGGGAGGATAGGTCATATTTTCCACGCCCCGCATGAGTATCTAAAACGCTGAACCCGGTTTGTTTGCGTTTGAGAGAATGTAAAATTGAAAGGACAATGGCGTGTTTTACACAATCCGCAAAATTGCCGGCGTGATAGATGTGGCGGTAATTCACAGGATCAAAACTTACTTTTGTTGTTGAGTAGCATTTGGAGGGGTGCGTTCATTGAGGGGCCAGCGTGGGCGGGGCGCTGTTTCAATTTCATTCGGTTCCTCTCCAGCGTGAAGACGTTCAAGAGCTGCCCATCCAATCATGACGGCATTGTCGGTACAAAGGCGTAAAGGAGGAGCAATAAAAGGGATATTATGTGCAGAAGCTACTTTTTCGAGTGCAGCGCGAAGCGTTTTATTAGCAGCAACCCCGCCTGCGACAACAAGTGCGGTGGAATGCGGAGCCATTGCTAAAGCATGCTCTGCACGATCAGCTAAAACATCAGCAACAGCGCGTTGAAAAGATGCGGCAATATCGGCCGCAATCTGGCGCGGTAATGCCCCTTTACCCAAAGGTTCAATGAGGCGGTTCACAGCGGTTTTTAACCCTGAAAAAGAAAAATCACATCCCTCACGTCCTTTAAGTGGACGCGGTAAAGTGAAAGCATCGTCTCGCCCTTCGCTTGCGAGTTTTTCCAATGCGGGTCCTCCAGGCCACCCTAAGCCCAACATTTTTGCAACTTTATCAAACGCTTCACCCGCAGCATCGTCAATTGTGCCACCAAGACGAATATATTTACCTGTTTCTTCAACGCTTACACATTGGCAATGCCCTCCAGAGACAAGGAGGGTCAAATATGGGAACTGTAAGGAGGCATTCAGTGCGGGTAGACGCGCTGTTAGAACGTGCCCTTCGATGTGGTTTACGGCGATAAAAGGTCGGTTAAGAGCTAGAGCAAGGCCCTTTGCATAGGAGCTGCCAACAATGAGGCCGCCAATTAACCCTGGGCCGGTAGTTCCTGCAAATGCATCAATATCTTTAAGAGATAAGGAGGCCTTGTTTAATACTGATTGCACAAGGTGCGGAAGTGCATCCAAATGAGCACGGGCTGCAATTTCAGGAACTACACCGCCAAGGATGGCGTGGTCTTTTTGAGAAACCACTCCTTCAGCCAGAATCGTACCATCGTGAGCGAGTACAGCGCACGCTGTATCATCACATGAACTTTCAATGGCAAGGAGCGGACGTGAAGAAATGGAGTAAGGCATAGTTGTTTATTATGGCTTAGTCTCCTACATCAGGACAGCCCCCTTTTGAACAGGACATAGTGTGTATTGTTATGAATGCTTCCGTTACGTTATCTGACGCCCTTCAAAAAGTAGCTGCGGAAGCTGTCCGTCGGTCTCAGTCCAATGTGTCTTCTCATCAACGGCGCACGCTTCCTCTGAAGGTCGGGACAAGAGCTTCTCCGCTTGCTTTGGTACAGACACGGCATTTTTTAACGCGTCTGACGCGTTTTTGCCCTGTCCTGCGTGATATGGGGGCGTTTCAGGAACACCAAATTAGCACAGAAGGAGACCGTAATCTGGTTCAGCGTTTGGCTGATATTGGTGGGAAAGGGCTCTTTGCAAAAGAAATTCATGAAGCGCTTTTGGCAGGGCGAATCGATTTTGCCGTACATAGTTTAAAAGACCTTGAGACTAAACTTCCTGACGGTTTGGTTCTGGCGTGTACGATGAAGCGCGAAGATGCGCGTGATGTTATTATTTTGCGGAACCGTGAAGTAGAAATTTTGGAAAATGATCCGCTCGCTTGTTTGCCAGAGGGAGCAGTAGTGGGGTGTGCTTCTGTTCGTCGGCAGGCTCAAATGTTGAGCCGGCGGCCTGATTTGCGATTTGTTTTGTTAAGAGGGAATGTCCAAACGCGTTTGGATAAGCTGCAAGCGGGCGCGTGTGATGCGACGCTTTTGGCGTTGGCTGGGTTACGCCGTTTGGGAATGGAAGACCGTGCAGACATTATTCTCGAGCCAGATCAAATGATCCCAGCATCTGGTCAAGGGATTGTCGGTGTGACTGTTCGCGAAAGCGACATAGAGTTGCGTGAACTGCTATCTGCTATTGAAGACCCTCATGCGCGCGCTGTATCGACGGCTGAGCGGGCTTTACTTGCTGAATTAGATGGCTCTTGCCGAACGCCGATCGGTGGTTACGCTCGAATTGAAGGTGATCAGTTAAAGCTGACCGGCATGGTCGCGAGTGAAGACGGAACGTTCTTATTGCGCCGGGAAATACAAGGTTCTCCTAAGGAAGCCGGTCGTATTGGTTTAGAGTTGGGAAAAGAATTGCGTGCAGAAACGCCTGATGCAATTTTTGCTGAAATAACAAGCGTTTAAAACAGAATGTCGTCCCGTCGTTTTGTTATTGTGACCCGGCCTGAGCCGGGACTAACCGAAACGATGAATGCGATTAGAGCGTTGGGTTGGGTTCCTGTTGCTTGTCCCATGCTGGTCATACGTCACTATCTTCCACCTGAAGAAGTGGAATGTGATGTTGTTTTGGTGACGAGCTTAAATGCCCTTCCGGCGCTTAAAAATTGGTCAAAAAGAAAAAGAATAATAACGGTTGGGCAAAAAACAGCACAGCGTGCAAGGGAATATGGTTTTCTACACGTAGATTCTGCCGGTGGGGATGCCAAAAGCCTATCTCAGCTTTGCTTGCAGAACAATATTGTAGGGCAAAAGGTTCTACTGCTTTCTGGAAAAGGCTATGGGGTAGAACTTGCGGCACAATTAAAAACGCAACGGCTTGAAGTCTATGATGTATTTCAGAATACAGAATTAACAGAAGAAGCAAAAAACGTATTTTTGAATGAAGAGATAGCCGCCGTATGCTTCTACTCTGGTCGAACGGCTAAGGCTTTTGAAGCGGCTTTAGAGCAAAAATATAGAGAAAAATTGAAAGATATTAGAGCCGTTTGCTTGTCTGAAGGGATTGCACAGGAACTTTCTTCAGAACTTTGGAAAGAAAAAATATGGCCCAAACCTTTGGAAGGGCTTGGGCCATATAAAGGTTCGTAAGCGATTATGCTTCGCCTTTTGTTTCTGGGAACTGTTGTTCACGCTTTGCTTGCCAAAGAGCGACAAAGTCAATGGGTTGAAGAACAACAGGAGGGAAACCACCATCACGTGTCACATCACTGATAATTGCACGTGCGAATGGGAAAAGAAGGCGAGGGACTTCTACAAGAAGGATCGGTTCAATCAGCTCTTGAGGAGCATCGCCAAGTGTTACAATCGCGGCGTAAGTTAGTTCGGTAATGAAAACAACGCGACCTGGCTGTCCACCTTCTTCTGCTGGTGGTTCTTGTGCTTCAGCTTTAAGGGTAAGAGCAACCTCAAAAACAGGTTGATTCTCTTCTATGCGGTTCGCTTGAACGTCAATGTTGACAGAAATGTGCGGTGCAGCGCGTAGAGAGGCAAAAATTGCTGCTCCAGCAGGTACTTCAAACGATAAATCTTTAGTGTATTGAAGGTTAACAGATAGAGGGAGGGGAGGAGGAGCATTTTGATCGGTGGTGTTCGTTAGGTTCTCAGACATAGTGTAATCTCCAGACCCATCAAAAAATGGAATATAGAATTGCGATCTCTCCGCGGTAGCATGATGTCGTATAATCGCCAAGGTGTGCAGCTTAATGTTTCAGAGGAGTTGAGATTAATTCCTGAGCGGATTATCTATAGGAGGATTTATTTTTAACGATCTATGAAACGTATAATGTATGCCTGCTGATGGAAATCATCCTGTAAATAATATGATACACAATGTTCCTTGGGATATTGTTGTTTTGGCTATTTTGGCAATTGCTCTGGCTTTTCGTCTTTATCAGGTGTTGGGACGTAAAGTTGGGATGCAAGGGGTACGGCAGCAACGCCCTTTGAAAGAGAACCTCGGGAATCCGATTTCTTCTCGGACTGCTCCTCCACCATTGCCGAATACACAGCAAGATTCTGCGAGTGAAGTGTTCGAGCAAGCCCAATATGAAATACCATCAGCAGCAACACGCGTAGGTGCTGTGATGGTTGAGTTTGGGCAGCGCACATCAACAGCGTTTCTTCCGGATGCCTTTTTGAAAAATGTTGAAGTAGCTTTCCGTCAGGTTATTCCTGCGTTTGCATCAGGGGATTTGGATGTTCTAGGAAAGTTCTTAACCTCTGATACGGAGCAGGCTTTCAAATTAGCGATTGAGAAGCGTCGTGAAGCAGGTGAAAAGCAGCAAAGTGAGATCAAGAAAATCGATAGTCTGGCCATTCTTGATGCGTCTTTAAGACAGGACGAACAGGCCGGTTGGATTGGTCAGATTGAAGTTCGTATTACTTCCCATCAGATTAATTTACTAACCACAGTAGATGATGTTCCAGTTCAAGGAACAGATGCTGTGACGGAGTTTCATGATCTTTGGTTATTTGAAAGAAAATTTGATAGCTCTGATTCCAGCTGGCGTTTGGCAGCATCAAGGCCAGCATAAAATTGGTACAATTTTAGACCTAATTCATTTGAGTATAGTCTGATCAATAATGAAAAAAATGATACGTTTAGCTGCATTATTCGCTTTAGGTGGATGTGTAGCACAAGAAAATACAACCCAGCCATTAACATTGAATGCTGTTGATTTTTCGTCTCTTCAAGGATGGCGGCAAGAGGATATTCCCTCTGTAATATCTTTGTTGCGTGTAGAATGTAACCGAATGCAGCATTTACCTTCCACTACGTTTCTTGGGGGAAGTACGTCTATTACTTATGGACGTCATGCCGGGGACTGGTCAGGAGCTTGCCGTGCATTGGAACTTCAACCAGAAGCAGGGCGGGATTTTGTTCAAGCATGGTTTCAGCCATATGCTTTGACGCAACAGGCATTTTACACAGGATATTATGAACCACAGATACAAGCGTCTTTATCGCGGTTCGGGGAGTATCAAGTTCCTGTTTATGCTCGCCCTTCAGATTTAATGCAGGGCAAAACCAGTGACGGACATTTTGTGAGTGGCCATATGGTGAATGGGCGCTTTGCACCATATTACTCACGTGAAGAAATTGACCAAGGTGTGTTGAGTGGAAAAGGGCTGGAAATTGCTTGGCTGAAAGACCCGGTTGACTTGTTTTTTCTACAGATCCAAGGGTCGGGCCGTTTAATTCTGCCAGATGGCCGTCAAATGCGCGTCAGTTATGATGGGCGTAACGGGCAACCTTATGTTCCTTTAGGGCGTGTTCTGGTGCGTGAAGGGAAAATGCAATCTTCTTATGTGAATATGGATAATATTCGAGCGTGGTTGAATGCTCATCCTGAACAGAGGATGAGCATGATGGAGAAAAACCCGAACTATGTTTTCTTTCGTGCTTCCAATGATAATCTGGAACAAGGGAGCAAGGGAGCATTCGGGGTTAATCTGACCGCCGGGCGCTCTGTGGCCATTGACCGTAAAGTTTTGCCGTTTGGATTGCCGTTATGGGTTCAAACAACATTACCAAATGGGAGAGGGGCCTATACTGCTTGGCAGCATATGGTTTTTGCTCAGGATATAGGGACAGATATCAAGGGTGTTGGTCGATCTGATCTTTATACGGGGTGGGGAGCGCAGGCGCATGAAGTTGCTGGGAACCTTCATGCCAGCGGACAGATGTTTGTTTTTCTTCCACGACCGCCGGCAAGTGCTAGCACTCCATGATACGTAGTCGCCGGGAGAAGTTAGGTAACCATACTTTTGTTCGAGGGGATTGTACGACGGTTTTGCGTCGTATGCCTTCACAAAGCGTCGATATTATTGTGACATCACCTCCCTATAATCTTGGCGTCGAATATAGAACCTATTCAGATAAGCTTCCCGAAGATGCTTATTTGGATTGGATGGAGGACGTTTGCACAAGTTTAAAAAGAGTGATGAAGGACGGTGCTTCTTTTTTTCTTAATATAGCTGGGTCATCTGCACAGCCTTGGTTGCCGTTTGAATTAATGACGCGGTTGAGAACTTTATTTGTTCTGCAAAACCATATCACATGGATTAAGTCGATTTCTGTTGGTGAAATTACATATGGCCATTTCAAACCCTTAAACTCATCTCGTTTTGTTAATCGTAATCATGAGCATATTTTTCATTTAACAAAACGAGGAGATGTACCGGTGTCTCGTCTGGAGGCAGGTGTTCCATTCACAGATAAAAGCAATATTTCAAGAAGACAGCATGAAATAGACCGACGGTGCCGTGGGGATACATGGTTTATTCCTTACGAAACAGTACGGAGCCGAAAAGAAAAATTTAGTCACCCTGGGACCTTCCCGATCGCTCTGCCAGAAGCGTGTATCCGTTTACATGGTGTTTTGCCGGGGGGAGTTTTACTGGATCCTTTTATGGGGGTAGGAACAAGTATCATAGCGGCACAACGAACAGGGCTGACCGGAATAGGGATCGATACAGACACGCGTTACGTTAATATAGCCCGCAAGCGC
The DNA here is from genome assembly GCF_006542355.1 of Swingsia samuiensis. Lineage (NCBI taxonomy): Bacteria > Pseudomonadati > Pseudomonadota > Alphaproteobacteria > Acetobacterales > Acetobacteraceae > Swingsia > Swingsia samuiensis. The sequence goes on from NZ_CP038141.1 coordinate 1,768,321, forward strand.
TTACGTTTGGCAATTAATCAAACCGAAGAAGATTGGGAAGAAGATTAATAAATTTGATCTATGAACTTTATAGAATGAATTGCTTTGTATATTCGTGATAAAAATTGCACAAGTTTAATGATATATTCATTAAGGAGATTATGTGGTGCGCACCAGCACGATGACAAAGGGAATTGCCGGTTTAGTAGTACTGGGGGTGGCGGCCTGGGGCGGTACGGTCACTTATCTGGAACATTTCGATCATGCTGGCGCCCCCCAACTTCCGGTCAATAGTTCGACCCGGCATGATGCAAAAGCAATGGCAGCATTCGCAGCATTTCAAGAAGTGCGGTGTGATTATTGCCATACTAAAAATGCAGATTTACCTTTTTACTTTAATCTGCCTGGTGCAAACCAGATTATGAAAAAAGATTTGGTTGAAGGGCAACGGCATTTTAATTTTGCTCCAATCATTGCTGATTTCCAACAAGGCACTCCTCCTTCTGTTGAGCAACTATCTCGTATTGAAGAGGTCATTTCCCAAAATCGGATGCCGCCGACACCTTATTTGTTGATGCATCCACATGCACATTTAGATGAGAAACAAAGAGCCGATATTCTTGCTTGGGTAAGAGATCAGCGTGAGCGCTATTACGCGAGCTCGGATGTAAAGCCTGAGTTCCGTGGTGAGGTTATTCAGCCTATTCCAGAAAGCATGCCTGTTGATTGGAAGAAAGCCGAGCTGGGCCGTCAGTTGTTCTTTGATAAACACCTCTCTGGAAATGACCAGCTGAATTGTGCAAGCTGTCACGGCCTAAATAAAGGTGGGGTTGATAACCTTGTAACAGCAACGGGGATTAATGGTCAGAAAGGCCCAATTAATACGCCGTCTGTTTATAATTCGACCTTTAACCTAGAACAGTTCTGGAATGGTCGTGCAAAAGATCTGAAAGCTCAAGCCGCTGGTCCTGTGATGAACCCTGTTGAAATGGGCTCTCATGATTGGGAAGGCGTTGCGACGAAAATCCGTTCTTTGCCAAACTATGTTAGCGAGTTTACAGCGGTTTACGGTAAGGACGAAATTTCTCAGAACACCGTTACAGATGCAATCGCCGAGTATGAAAAAACCTTGATTACACCTGATAGTCGCTTTGACTTGTATCTGAAAGGGCAGTCAAATGCGATTACAGATCAGGAGAAAAGAGGCTATGAGCGGTTTAAACAAATTGGATGCTCAGGCTGTCATAGTGGCGTAGCTGTTGGTGGTGATGCATTTGAAATTCTTGGATTGGAAGGTCCATATTTTGAAGATCGTCATACGAAGTTGACGCCAGCTGACGAAGGTCGTTTCTCCTTCACGAAAGATCGCTCAGACTATCAGCGCTTTAAAATCCCTAATTTGAGAAACGTTGAGCTGACCGGCCCATGGTTCCATGATGGTTCAGCAAAGACGTTGGAAGATGCTGTTCGTAAAATGGCTCGGTATGAAACACCAGATCATGATATTTCAGATCAAGATGTGGCAGATATCGTTGCTTTCTTGAAAACCCTTACAGGGAAATATCAAGGCGTGCCATTGAAAGATGTAGAGGTTGAAGCTCCTTTAAAAGTGCCCCAGTCTCACTGATTCTTGATACAATTTAAAGAAAAAGCCTCGGATCTTCCGGGGCTTTTTTTATAGGGTAGATAATGAGTATGAATATGGTACAGCTTTTAGGGTATTTTGATTAAGAGGTAGGTGGTGGCAAAAAGGGCGCTTAGGAAAGATGAAATAACGTTATGGGAGATGGTTGTGCGTGATATTAAGCCGCTATCTTCTCCACGGCGCTCATCACCATCAATGGTAAAAACTCCTGAAAAAGAAGATGTTGTTTCGATTGCAAAGCTAAAGTCTCAGGGCGCATCTAAAAGAGATACGTCATTTGAAGTTGTTTTCCGGCAGCCTGAAAAGAAAGTAACAAAGTTACAGGAGTTGAGGGTAGGTGTGCGTGCTCCAGGTTTAGATGACACAAGCTGGAGACGACTATCGCGCGGTAAGGTACGGGTTGATGCAAAGTTAGATTTGCATGGATACGTGGTGCAAGAAGCCTTCGAAAATCTGTTGGAATTTCTACATCGTGCGCGTGTCAGAAACTGGAAATGTATTGAAGTGGTTACAGGCAGAGGAAGCGGACCATCGAGTGGGCTAATCCGTCGTGAGTTGCCAATGTGGTTACAAAGACAAGAGATTAGGCCCATGATTTTGGCCGTAGTGCATCCTCATGCTGCAAATCATGGCTCGGTGAGAATTTTATTACGAACAAAGAAGCACTAAAACAGGGTCAGTTATTTAAAATAATCGCGTTTCTTGATTATCTCTCCACCGGGGGCTGTTGAAAGAAATCCAACGCTGTAAAGCAAGGCGTGCATTTAAACTTGCCGTTGCACGGGAAAGGAAGGGGGAGGCATTATCGCCCACAGCAAGAGCAAAGTGATGCATCTCAGCCCAATGTTGGATGCTGCTGTTTTGTAAAACGTCACTCGATGCTTTGACCCAATCTGCAATAAAATTATGAGGCGTGAGCATCGGCAGAGCAACAGTGAGGGCTGTATAGGCACAGGCAGAAACAGCTTGCCATGCTTCGTATAAGTTCCCTTCTGGTGTTCGGTGGCGCAATTGTTGATGCGCTTCTAAGAAGTTGGGAATACGGTCAGTAAAAGTATCAGGCAAGGTGCCCGAGTAATAAAGGGGAGCGACTGTCGGCGGAAGCTGAGCTAAAAACTCTTCTAATGAAGTGTCTAGCGTATAAGGCAGAACCTGAAAGGCATCAATTTCGTTACGCTTCAATGCCTCAAGAGCATCAGATGTTTTAGTATATCCCGGAACGGCAATAGGCTGCAAACCCAAAAGGGTTAGTCCTAGTAGGGCTCCCAGTTCGAGGCCTGTTGGATGAGAAACTGCGAGGCGAACAGAATGGTCGATAAAAAAATTTCGTAATCGACTACGTAAGCCTGTGTGAGGACTATCTGTACGCACGATGACAATAGCTGCGGAATGAGCGGTGAGAAGAGGGATCCATCGTGTGAAATCATAATGCACACGTTGATCGCCTATTAGGGAAGCAAGAAGAGTATTTCCGGGGGCAACAATAGCGCAGAGTTCATCCGTGGGAACATTCGCATCAAAAAGATTAGCGGCCCGTATGCCATCTTGCTCTAAATCAGGGGTGATTTCGATAAGGTCTGGAAGCTTTAAGGATTTTGAATAAGGAACGGCTGCGAGTTTTGCAAATTGTCCGGCAGTTGAATTCAGTGTTCCTCCCAGCAAAAGGCGAGCATTTTGTAACCCCGACGCTTGAGCATTGAGGAATGAACCTAACATTCCTAATGCACCAGTGCTCAGTAAGAAACGACGTCTGCTTAGCTTGAGGGGATGTGAGAGAGACATTATGGCCAACGTACTTCAGGTGGCATGCTCATTAAAATGGCCTCAGTATTTCCACCGGTTTTGAGACCGAATAAAGTGCCTCTATCATGAAGTAGATTAAACTCCACATATCTACCACGTCTAATAAGTTGGGCGTCTCGATCTTCTTCAGACCAAGGGGTTAACATGCGGCGTTGGACAACTTTTGGGTATGATTCAAAGAAGGCTGTTCCAACATCTTTCGTGAAAGCAAAATCTTCTTCTAAATTGTCTGTTGAAAACTGATCATAAAAAATCCCCCCTAATCCTCGGGGTTCATCTCGGTGATGTAAGTGGAAATATTTATCACACCATTCTTTAAAGCGTGGATAACGAGATGGATCGTAATTTAAGCATGCTTCTTCAAATTTTTGATGGAAAAAAGCTGCGTCTTCTTGTGCTTCCTTGCTGTCGGGGAACATAGGGGTAATATCACCACCACCACCAAACCAGCCTTTAGTGGTTATAATCATACGGGTATTGAAGTGCGCCGCACTTACATGGGGGTTACATGGGTGGGCGACTAAAGAGACACCCGTAGCAAAAAAACGGGGGTCTTCTTGTGCGCCGGGAATATTTTTACGGAATTCAGGGGAAAACTCTCCCCAAACAGTTGAAACATTCACTCCGACTTTTTCAAAAACACGTCCTCGCATGATGGACATGACGCCACCACCACCCTCTGGCCGCTCCCATGCCGTGCGGGTAAAACGCCCTGCTTCTGTGCGTGAGTGAAGAACTTGAGAGTTCTGTTTAACAGCCTCATCTTCAATTTGTTCATAAGAAGCGCAAATCCGGTCTCGGAGGGATTCAAACCAGTTTTTTGCTTCTTGTTTGAGTGTATCATGTGGGACGTCGGGGCGAATAAGGTCAGCAAATTCAGTGCTGGTTTGGCTCATCGTGTTCTCCCGTCTGTCGACTTTACTCAAAAGAATTAAATAAGATCACCTTATTAGCAAATCGTTAAGGCAACGAATAGCCATGCTCTTTTTTATGCTGCTGGTTTAAAGTCTATTACGCAAAGGGTTGCATTAAAATCATTCTGCGTGTTCCTGATAGAATGATACACATTTATCTAAAGGTATAAGTTTTTATGTCTGCACATTCTGAAGTTCAGCCTGTCATCGGGATCGTTGGTGGATCAGGGTTGTATGATATTGATGGATTAGAAAATAAGGAATGGCGTAAAGTCGAAACTCCGTGGGGTGATCCTTCTGATGAGCTCCTTTTTGGGGTTTTTGAAGGCGTAAAGTGCGTTTTTCTTCCTCGGCATGGCCGTGGCCATCCAATCCCTCCATCACGATTGAATTTTCGTGCCAATATTGATGCTCTAAAGCGGGCAGGTGTTACGGATATTCTGTCATTATCGGCAGTCGGATCGTTAAAGGAAAATTTGCCCCCTGGAGAGTTTGTGCTGGTGGATCAGTTTATTGATCGTAGCTTTGCACGGGAGAAGAGCTTTTTTGAAACAGGGTGCGTGGCGCATGTGAGCATGGCAGATCCGGTTTCTGCTCGATTGCTTGATGTTTTGGAAGCAGAAGCAAAGAAGTTACAGATTTCGGTAACGCGCGGGGGTACGTATCTTGTGATGGAAGGGCCTCAGTTCTCTACACGCGCTGAAAGTGAACTCTATCGCTCATGGGGATGCTCTGTGATTGGCATGACGAATATGCCAGAAGCCAAGCTGGCTCGTGAAGCAGAAATGAATTATGCCACCGTTGCAATGGTGACGGATTTTGACTGCTGGCACACAGAGCATGATAGCGTAACAGTTGAAAGCGTTGTCAAAGTGATGAGCGGCAATGCGGATAAAGCACGCCGTCTTGTAAAGGCTGTTATTCCGGTTCTAGGACAAAAGCGTGGTGTAGATCTTTCTGCTGAAAGAGCGTTGGATCATGCTTTAATTACAGCACCTGAGAAACGTGATCCTGCCTTAATCGCAAAATTAGATGCTGTTGCAGGACGTGTTTTGAAATAAAGGGTATGAGAGCTCTGCCAAAATAAACAAGGCAGAGCTCGTGGCTTAACGTATTAAGCCAGATTTTGTCTTAAGAATTCGACACTACGCTTCCATGCAAGATCGCGTGCGTTTTTATCAAAATCTGCACGATCGCGGCAGCCAAAACCATGGCCTGCGTTATCATATACAAAAACTTCTACTTCAGGGCGTTTTTGGCGAATAGTTTGGATATCAAGATGAGGAATTGTATGGTCTTGATCGCCAAAATGAAGTTGCACAGGGCAGTGTGGAGCGTGCTCTACGTAGTCTGATATTCCACGCCCATACCAGCTGACTGCTGCGTTAACTTGATGGGTTTGTACCGCTTCAAGCCAAGCGATCAATCCACCCCAGCAAAAACCAATGATTCCTGTCTTACGGTTATGGTCTTCTTGGCGAAGGTGTTTGGAGCAAGCTGCTATATCTTTACGAAGATGCTCTGGTGTAATTTGAGCGCGGTATTTGAGGCCTTCTTCAATGCCGTGTTGGTCGTAATTTAAGACGGTATTCGGCTTAACACGGTCAAAAAGGGCAGGAGCGATAACGTGGAAGCCTTCTTGCGCGAGTTCTTCACACGTTGTTTTGATGTGATCTGTTAGTCCAAAGATTTCTTGAATAACGATAATGGAGTGTTGAGACTCCGCAGAACCAGCTTCCCAAGCATCGAAGCTATGACCATCATCAGTTGTGAGGCGAACGAGACGCCCTTGTGTTTTCTTGGTATTCATAAGGATATATCCATCACGTAGAGAGCCTGAAAGGCAAGACAATGACAGATGTTATTAATCTTCGGCGTGAACGTAAACGCCGGAAGTCTTTAGAGGACGCAAAGCAGGCGGAAACGAACAGGCTTCTATACGGGCGTACAAAAGCACAAAAGCAATCTGATTCTCTGGAAAAATTAAGGAAAAAGGCCCTTTTAGATGGGAAACGACTCAGAGAAGAAGATTAGATTTTTCTTGACGTAAAGCATTATAATGATTACCTATTTAGCACTCTCTATACGAGAGTGCTAATTGGCGCTGCTACTATGAGCGCATAACCTGGTTGAGCTGCTTTAGAACAAGGGCCAGCCTTATTTATGGAGCGATCCATGACGAAATTTCGTCCCCTTCACGACCGTGTCGTGGTCCGTCGTCTAACAGGCGAAGAAAAGACAGCTGGTGGCATTATTATTCCAGACACCGCAAAAGACAAACCAACAGAAGGTGAAGTTGTTTCTGTTGGCCCTGGCGCTCGTAATGAGCAAGGCCAGATTGTTGCGCTTGATGTAAAAGCTGGTGACAAGGTTCTTTTCGGTAAATGGTCTGGAACAGAGGTGAAGATTGACGGTGAAGAACTGTTGATCATGAAAGAAAGCGATATCATGGGTGTGATTGGCTAATTCAGCCTCCCATTGAATAGAGTATTTTCAGAAACCTCATTTAGGATTTAAACAAATGGCTGCTAAAGACGTCAAATTCGGTGCAGATGCACGTGAACGTATGTTGCGTGGTGTAGATATTCTAGCCAACGCAGTAAAAGTAACGCTTGGTCCAAAAGGCCGTAACGTTGTTTTGGATAAGAGCTTCGGTGCACCTCGTATTACAAAAGATGGTGTTTCTGTTGCTAAAGAAATCGAGCTTGCTGATAAGTTCGAAAATATGGGCGCACAAATGGTGCGTGAAGTTGCTTCCAAAACCAATGATCTAGCTGGTGATGGCACAACGACATCAACCGTGCTTGCACAAGCAATCATCCGTGAGGGTGCAAAGGCTGTTGCAGCTGGCATGAACCCAATGGATCTTAAACGCGGGATCGACAAGGCTGTCGAAGCTGTTGTTGAAGAACTTAAAAAGAACACCAAGAAAATCACTTCCCCAGGTGAAATTGCTCAGGTTGGAACAATTTCTTCAAATGGTGAACGTGAAATCGGTGAGATGATTTCTGCTGCGATGCAGAAAGTTGGCTCTGAAGGCGTTATCACGGTTGAGGAAGCAAAAGGTCTTCATACAGAACTCGACGTTGTTGAGGGTATGCAGTTCGACCGTGGTTATATTTCTCCATACTTCGTAACCAACCCTGAGAAGATGACAGCTGATCTGGATAATCCTTATATCCTGATCCATGAAAAGAAATTGTCTTCTCTACAGCCAATGTTGCCACTTCTTGAAAGCGTTGTGCAGTCTGGCCGTCCGCTCATGATCATCGCAGAAGATGTTGATGGTGAAGCTCTTGCAACCTTGGTCGTAAACAAGCTTCGTGGTGGACTAAAAATTGCTGCCGTTAAAGCGCCTGGTTTTGGTGACCGTCGTAAAGCAATGCTTGAAGATATTGCTGTACTTACCGGTGGACAAGTTATCTCTGAAGATATCGGCATCAAGCTTGAATCTGTAACGCTTGAAATGCTTGGCCGTGCCAAGAAAGTTCATATCGAAAAAGAGAACACAACGATCGTAGAAGGTGCTGGTAATGGCGACGATATTAAAGGTCGTTGCAACCAGATCCGTGCTCAGATCGAAGAAACAACATCTGACTATGATCGTGAAAAACTTCAGGAACGTCTTGCTAAATTAGCAGGTGGTGTTGCTGTTATTCGCGTTGGTGGTAGCACAGAGGTTGAAGTTAAAGAACGTAAAGACCGCGTGGATGATGCTCTTCATGCAACACGTGCCGCTGTTGAAGAAGGTATCGTCCCTGGTGGTGGTACAGCTCTTGCTCGTGCGTCTGTGGTTCTAAAAGGCCTTGATTTTGCAAATGATGATCAGCGTATTGGTGCTGATATCGTTCGTAAGGCTCTTCAGTCTCCTCTTCGTCAGATCGCTGAAAATGCGGGTGAAGATGGTGCAGTAATTGCTGGCAAGGTTCTTGAAAACAACACGTATAACTTTGGTTTTGATGCTCAAACCGGTGAGTATAAAGACCTTGTTGCCGATGGTATCATCGATCCAACAAAGGTTGTCCGTACAGCTCTGCAAGATGCGGCATCTGTTGGTGGTCTGTTGATTACGACAGAAGCTATGGTTGCAGAACGTCCAGAAAAGAAAGCTCCAGCTGGTGCTCCAGGTGGTATGGGCGGCATGGGTGATATGGATTTCTAATCCATCGTACCCAATAGTTTCTGGGCATTATGTCCAGAAACAGCTAACGGTTATGAAACCTGCTTCGTTTGACGGAGCAGGTTTTTTTGTTGATTGCAGTAGAAACTATTTAAAGAAGCATAGCAGATGTGTTGCATTTGCAACGCTTTCTCAAAAATGTGATGAAAATATGTTAGAATCGTGTTGAGAGTAATGACATTTCATTAATGCAACGTTTAAAGTTCAAGACGAACCCGTTGTTGAGCTTTGAATAAAGAATACTCGAATGAACGCTTCTCGCCGTAATGTGCTTTTGTGTGCATCAATTTTAAGTGTTGGTGCTTTTTCATCTCCTGCAATTGCAGCCGCAGAGCATGTTCATGCGAAGCGTCATCTCTTGCATCATAAACCCCAATTACGCTCACGGGCTGTGAGTAATGCGCCTGTGGTCTCTGGGGTAACTCCTGCTTCTTCGGTGGGAACGGTTCAGAGAGCAAGGGTAGGAAAAAACACCTTGGCATCTGTTGAAAGTACGCATGCTGAAGAAGTGACAGTCACTGGGTCAATGTTAAGCACGTCCAGAAATGCGAATGCTAACCCCGTCCAGATCGTGACGAGTAAGCAGATTATGCAATCTGGTTCGACAACGATGGGAGATTTTTTGGCACGCTTGCCTTCCATCGGGTCTAATTCCACAAATAATACCAACACAAATGGTGGCGGTGGCGTTAGTTGCGCTGATATTAGAAACCTAGGTCAGCAGCGTGTGCTTGTGCTGATTGATGGGAAACGTACTGCTGTTAATGGAAGCAGCAACTGCGTAGATATGAATACGATTCCTGTGCAGTTGGTTAAGCAAGTTGAAATTCTGAAAGATGGTGGGTCAGAGCTTTACGGAGCTGACGCTGTCTCCGGTGTGATTAACATTAAACTAAGGCATGATATCAGCACGGGTAATATCACCATGCGAGGGGGTATTGCAGGCCAAGGTGATGATAAAACGGGAATGATTTCAGCGTATAAAGGTTGGAATTTTGATGATCGTAAAGGCAACATAACGCTTTTCGGCTCTTACATGACGCAAGGCGGTGTAAGGCAGCGGAATCGTTCTTGGGCTGATCCAGTGCAAAATGATCTGGGAGGATCTTCTTTTGGTTCTGCCTATACCCCACAAGGGCGTGTTTACGATGTTTCGGGCAATTTAATGCCGGGGCAGAAAACAACCCGGTATGATTTTTCCCAAGATCAGATGCTTTTGAATCGATTGCAAAATGCCACCCTGTCAGGTGATGCGCATTATAAGTTTGATAAACACTTCAATTTATATTCAAACGTTTTGTATAGTCACCGTAATAGCTATACGCAGATGGCAGCAGAGCCGAGTGCGGGAAGTATTCCTCCCTCTAATTATGCAAGCCTATTATATATTAATAAAGAAAATCCGTTTAATACCTATGGTCAGGATGTAACGTTAAGAAAGCGTTACAATGAATTTGGGCCACGTAAAACGGAAGATGCATCTGACACCTATACGGCGAAAGTCGGGTTAGACGGAGAAATTATCCATAACTGGATGTATGATGCGTCTTATACATATGGATGGAACCAAGATACTTCGCACATGGTCAATATGGGGAATTATGCCCATTTGATGCAGGTTTATGGGATGGATCAGCTTGACCCTAATGATCCTAATAGTGCGATTATGTATAATCCTGGGGTTTGCCAAGGTTCTGCCGGTTGCGCGTTAGCTAATCCGTTTGCCCCTCTGAGTGGGCAGGCTTTAGAATATGCAAATGCTACGCTGAATAATCATTCTTATTATCAGCTGCGTGATTGGAACGTGCGCATTCATAATAACAAGGTGGCTCGTCTTCCGTGGAAGAATGGTGGGGATTTTGCTGTTGCGATGGGGATGGAACGGCGCAGTGAATCTGAGACATTTAAACCAGACCCTTTAATTACTTCGGGCCAGAGCATGACAAACACTCAGAATTATACGGGTGGGGGCTTTCATGTGTGGGAAGGTTATCTTGAAGGTAAGTTAACTCTGCTCAAAAACACAACGATGGCCAAAGATTTATCGATTGATGGTCAAGGGCGTTATTCTTCCTATAATACATTCGGAAGCGCCAAGAACTGGAAAGCTGCTATTAACTGGTCCCCCGTAAGAGATGTGCATTTTAGGGGAACATTAGGAACTTCTACGCGCCAACCATCAGTCTATGAATTATATGGTGGGCAGAGCATGAGCTATGCCACGGCAATGGATCCTTGCGATATGAATCAGGTGGGGACATATGGTGCGCAATCTTCTACAGTAGCGCTAAACTGCGCACAGCAAGGAATTAACTCACAAAATTTTCAGATGGCGACGAGTTCGCAGGTTCCGTCTATTGTGGGGGGGAATTCGAAGTTAAGGCCAGAGCTTGGAAGAACCTATACCTTCGGTGTAGAGTTAACCCCTCGTTGGGTTCGTGGCTTCTCAGCATCTGTTGAATATTGGCACACACGCGTTAAAAATACAATTTCTGCTATACCAACGCAGTATTTGCTTGATCAGTGCTATACGGGTGCAAATACGGGATACTGCTCAAGTATTCTTAGAAATTCACAAGGGCAAATTCAAACCGCAACGACGCTTGATGCTAATTTGGGTGGGCTGAGAACAGGCGGTATTGATTTTGATATGGATTATCATCTGCGGGTAACCCCCCGTGATATGGTTCTGTTATCAAATAATCTTCAGGATACTATTAGCTACCAGCAGCAATATCTACCTGGTGGAGAGTGGTATAATTATACAGGCCGTTTGCAGTATAATAATGCTGTTGGTTTCCCGCGTATACGTGACTACGCAACGTTGACGTGGCAGCATGGCCCAATTGGACTAACTTACATGATGCAATATACTAGTGGGATGGTTTGGAATACTACTCAGCAAGATGTTGTACCGGGGAATGGGGTTGGCCGTTGGAAAACGCCCGGAATGTTCCAGCATGATGTGACGCTGAATTATCGTCTTAATCGGTGGAATTTTGAAGCAGGTATTCAAAACATTGCCAATAAAAAACCACCATTTGTGGCAAGCGGACAAGATAACAGCATGGGTAATCTTTACGGAGGGTTTTACCCAGGACGGTATTTCTTTACGCAGGCTGGTTTGAATTTCTAAAAGTTGTATGTGTTTAAGAAGGGCGGCTGTATAGGCCGCCTTTTTTGTGGTTAGAGCATTAGTTTAGAAATTCTTTAATATGCTCAAGCGCGTCAGTTAAAGAAAGGCGCTCGACCTGTACTCCTTCGGGGAAGGCTGAAAGCAGGCGAGAGGGCATACGTCGATCCAGCATAACGAAAACCCCGCGGTCATCACTGCGTCGAATAAGCCTTCCAAAAGCTTGACGAAGGCGCATGCGTGTAATGCGGTCGTCATATTCGCTTGGTCTCCCTTCCGATAGTAGTTTGCGGCGTTCACGATGAAGGATATCGGGGCGAGGCCAAGGTGTTTTCTCAAAGACAACCATACGCAAGGCATCACCGGGAACATCTACTCCATCTCGCATAGCATCTGTTCCGAGGAGGCAGCTTTGTATTTCGGTGCGGAAAATATCCACTAAAGTTGCGTTATCCATTGCATCAACATGCTGGGCGTAAAGAGGAATACCTTCTGTTTCTAGAGGTTCCTGAATGCGTTTATATACTTCGCGTAAACGCCGAATTGCGGTGAAAAGGCCAAGCCCGCTTCCCCCTGAAGCAGAAAAAAGGGAGCGAAAAGCATGTGCTAAAGACGCAATCTCGGAAGAAACATCCGTAATGATATAGGCGCGAGTTTGTTTGCTGTAATCAAATGGGCTCATCAGAGAAGCCCGGATAGGGGGCTTTATAAAATGTGTGGCTCCGAGCCGGAGTTCGGCGGCGTGCCATGTTTCCTCTCCGCTGGTATTTTGCGGTTGATCTCTTAGGGTTGCGGAGGTGATTAACAATCCGTGTGCGGGTGTTTGGATGGTTGAAACAAAAGGGATCGTTGGGTCGAGCCAGTGTCGATAGAGACCGATATCAAAGCTCTGATGAGGGCTTTGTTTTTGAGGGAGCGGCTCAGAACGAATAAAATCGATATAAGTTGGGATCGTATCAGGAGCTGGAGGAGTTTGAAGAGAATCCAGCATACTAATCCAGCTGGATACAGGGCTAATGGCGCGCCGATGTAAGGTGCGCAGCGTTGATTCGATGCGCTGACGCAAGGTAGAATCTATCTCATCATTATCTTCAATCTGGTGTTCGAACTGTTGGGAAAGTTGTTCTAAAGGGCGCAGAAGTTGTCTGAGCTCTTGAGCCAGAAGTTCTGAATGTTCTTCAAGAGGTGGATTAATCGGGTAAAGGTCACATTCATTCGAAAAATACTCTTGAGAACGGGAAGATGGATGCTCTGCTGTGCGGGCTTTGAGCTGATGCGCCAGTAATTTAAGAAATATTTCGGATGGGTTTTCAGGCTGTGGTGGAGCAGGAAGATCAAGAGGGAAAAGTGTCTCTGTCTCTTCGGTTGCCGGGAGATTTTCTGGAGCGGGTTGGGGTGAGGGAGATGTTTTTTCTTTGAGGCGTGCGGACCATCCCGGAGCGGGTAAAACGCGCGCTGCGTTGAGGACAGCGTGTAACGGTTTTTGGATGGAAGGGATGCGCTCGATCAGATCATCAAGGCGCCTTTGAAGGCCGCGTGCGCGTGAGCGACTGCCTTCTGCACCAAGGAGCCAGCGGCGAAGCTCAGCTGTTTCCAAGCCGGAAAAAGCAATGGAGAAAGCGCTGTCAGCTGCTTCTGGGATATGATGTCCTTCATCAAAAATATATCGGCTTGGGATGGTATCTTCGTCGGGTAAGTGCGCAGGCGTAAGGGAGTTCCACGCGGCTTGGGCCATAACTAAAGCATGATTGGCTATGACGATATCTGCCCGGCGTGCCCGGCGAATGCCGTGTTCAACAAAGCAGGTTTGATAATGGGGGCAAGAGGCGTGAATACATTCCCCGCGTCGGTCAGCAATGGCCGCAAGAGAACCGTGGCCAAAAATTTCACCAAACCATCCGGGGAGATCCCCTCCCATGAGATCTCCATCTCGGCTTTTTTCAGCCCATCGTGCGAGCAGAGATAGGGGAAGAAGAGAGGCTGTCGCATCTTTCCCGCGGGAGGTTACGGTATTAACCATATCTTCCATATTGAGAAGACAGAGATAGTTTTCGCGTCCTTTACGCACGACCACCTTTTCTCGCCGTACGGTATCATTGGGGTAAACGCGGTGTAATTCCTGCTCGATCTGCCGTTGGAGGTGGCGTGTGTAGGTACTTACCCAGACAGCCCCCTTATTTTCTTCAGCCCAAAGCGTGGAAGGAGCAATATAGCCGAGTGTTTTTCCTGTCCCTGTGCCCGCTTCTGCTAGCACTACATTGGGTGCACCAAGGGTTTCTCTCGGTTCAAATGCAGATGTGACCACAGAAGAGAAATCAGCTTGTCCAGGTCGTGTTTCTGCATGCTCGCCCAAGATATCACGGAGCCGTTCTCGGGCTTTGATAGGAGAAACGGGATAACTACTGGGGGCTGGGCGAGGGGCTTCCTCCTCCCATCGGGGGAGACGTTTCCATATGCGAAGGGATTCGTAGGAGTGGGATGCGCCTTGTGTGGAAGGTGGGCCAATAACATCGGATATAATATCGCTCCACACCCATCCCGAACGTTGGAGGGGGAGAAGAAGTGAGCGGAGGTGATTTCCTTCAGGAGCATCTTTTTTCGTATTTAGTTCTGACAGAAGGGCTTCACACAATGTGGGAAGAAAATCAGCCGTAATCGTTTTTTGAGGGTGAAGGCCAAGTGCTAAGGCTAATCCCCTAGGGGTTGGTGCGATGGTTTGGGCGGGGCGTACAAATAAAAAAAGATCTAACAGATCAAACCATGGGACGGGTTGAGAGAGAGGGGTAAGATCGAGAGCCTTCAGTGCGGCTGGGCCATGAATGAGTAAGGGGGGAGGTAATGAGCGGAGTAACTCACGTGTTTGGGGTGCCGGTAGATCCAGTAACTCTCCATCAGGCGTTAAAATAGAGGATAGACCGCGGCGAGCGATTAAGGCTGGGGCATCAAAAGGCGATAAAAAGGGAGGTGAGGCTGGCATTGAGAGGGAGTTTAAAACGAACCTGCATCGTGTGCGAGCTTTTTTCTAAGGTGATTGAAAAAAGAAAGATGTTTCATAAATGGCTGAAATGTTGAGAGTTGAGAAGAATATTCACTATAATAATGAGCCTTTAATACTTGTATTGCTTGACCTGAAGGCTTTGACTGCTTAATTTTTCAAGCAATCATGCAAAAAACACAGACACATACCCCTCTCGATGCTCTTGCTTCTGATGCGCCTTTGCCAAAAGCATGGCCTTTTGAAGAGGCGCGTAAGATTGCTGCCCATGTGCAGACAAAAGATGCTGCTGAGCCAGCTTTACTCGAAACAGGCTACGGCCCTTCCGGGTTACCTCATATCGGTACATTTGGTGAGGTTGCTCGAACCTCTTGGGTCCGTCAGGCTTTTGAGGCACTAACGGGGCGTTCAACGCGTTTGCTCGCATTTTCAGATGATATGGATGCGCTTCGTAAAGTGCCAACGAATGTTCCGCAGCAAGAGATGCTTGCGAAACATCTGGGTTTGCCTTTAACGCGTATTCCCGACCCTTTTGGCGAGTATGAGAGTTTTGCAGGGCATAATAATGCGCGTTTGCGCCAGTTCCTAGATAGCTTTGGCTTTGAATACGAGTTTGCTTCTTCTACAGATTATTACACATCCGGTATTTTTGATGCGGCGCTGCGCCGTATGTTGGAAGTTCATGACGAAGTCGTAGCAACGATTGTTCCGACACTAGGCCCAGACCGCCGAGCAACCTATTCTCCTGTTTTGCCAATTCATCCTGAAACCGGCCAGGTTATGCAGGTACCTGTAATCAAGGTTGATCCAGATGCTGGAACGGTTGTTTGGAAAGATGAAACCGGAAAGACATTTGAGACCCTCGTAACGGGTGGTCATGCCAAAATGCAATGGAAAGCTGATTGGGCCATGCGTTGGTATGCTTTGGGGGTCGATTATGAAATGTCCGGGAAGGACTTGATTGATAGTGTCAAACTCTCTTCCAAAATTTGCCGTATTCTAGGGAAAGAGCCTCCCGCAGGTTTGACGTATGAATTGTTCTTAGATGCTCAAGGGCAGAAAATTAGTAAATCAAAAGGAAACGGCCTGTCGGTTGAAGAATGGTTGAGATACGGAACACCTGAGAGTTTGGCTCAGTACATGTTTCAGCAACCTGCTCGTGCGAAGCGTTTGTTCTTTGATGTTATTCCACGCGCTACAGATGATTATTTGACGCTGGTTCAAAAGGCAGAAACGCAGGAAGACGCAGATTTAATGGCGAATTCAGCATGGTTTATTCATGCTGGGAAAATTCGTCCACAAGATACAAGTCCGGTATCTTATACAGCCCTGTTGAATCTCGCTAACGTCGCAAATGCAGATAAACCGGAAACTCTTTGGAAGTTTTTGCGTCGTTATGATTCAACGTTAACTCCTGAAACCCACCCTTATGTCGATAAGTTAGTGCGCTGTGCGTTAACGTATTTCAAGGAGCAGGTATATCCAAGTAAGGTATACCGCGCCCCTACAGACAAAGAGCGTAAAGGCTTGGAAGATCTAGCGGATGAGCTGCAGAAGCTTCAAGGCGATACGTCTCCAGCAGAGGTGCAGGACGTGGTGTTTGAAGTTGGAAAACGCTATTTTGAAAAGTCCGAACTGAGGTCATGGTTCGGCTGTCTTTATGAAGTTCTGCTCGGTCAGAAAGAAGGTCCTCGATTTGGGATTTTTGCTTCTTTATTTGGCCTTCCTGAGACAGTCGATCTAATTAAAGGCGCTTTGGCACGACCAGAAAGTGCTGAAGCTAATCAGGCATAAAATATGTCTTTACGGCAGGGTAATGAAGAGCTTGATTTTTCTTCTGACGTAGAAGAAAAACCATCTGAGAAAACGAAATGGCATGCGCTTTTGGCGCGTGCTCCGGCTCTTGTCGGGGTCGTGTTGCTTGTTGCTGCTGGGTTTGCAGTTTGGCGCGAATTACAACATCTTTCTTTGCATGATATTGTAAAAAGCCTTGAAGGGATTCCAACTTCTTCGCTTTTAGCTGGAGCCGGCGCAACCGTTCTTTCTTACTTTATTCTGTCTTTTTATGATCGCCTTGCCTGTTTACATATTCGTGTAAAAGTATCGTACGCTCGCTCTGCTTTTGCAGCATTTTGTTCGTATGTACTTTCTCATAACTTAGGGCTTGCTGCGATTTCTGGGGCGGCAGTTCGCTTCAGACTATATAAAAGCTGGGGGGTATCTCCAGCGAATATCGCTCAGATTATTGCCTTTTGCTCTGCGACATATTTTTTGGGGACATTAGCACTGGTAGGTTCAATACTTGCTCTTGAACCTCATAGTATTCCTGTTTTATCTCACTTGCCAGCTTTTGTGGTGCAGTTATGCGGGGTGGCATGCTGGGTTGTTTTGGGAGCGTATGTTTTTCTATCGCGTGCCAAACAGCACGTGAAAATTAAATCATATGAGATAGAAATTCCCAACACTAAAATTGCGCTGGCTCAGATTGTTGTAAGTGCCGCTGATATGGCCGCGACTGCGCTGATTGCTTACAGTGTTTTGCCACCATTGCCCCCAGAGGCTCATTTTGGGTTTGGTACTTTTCTGGCTATTTATATTGCATCCTACACAGCAGGACTGGTCGCAAGTGTGCCGGGTGGGTTGGGTGTCTTTGATACGGCTATGCTCTTAGCGCTCAAGCCGTATTTGCCTGTTTCTCAGATTATGGGTGCCATTTTAGTTTTTCGTTTGTTTTATTATATTATTCCTCTTGTTCTAGCTGGTGTCATGTTTGCTGGGCATGAGCTTTTCTTGAGAGGCGAACAGGCACTCGTTGAGGCCGGGCAGGCGACGTGTCGTGTAAGGCCAAGCCGGGTTATTCGTGAATCTGAAGCTGATTTCTCGGTTATTGTTGCAACAAGTGTGCAAGCTGTAGTTGGGATTGCCCTTGTATTTTATGCCATTATTGCAAGGCTCCCTGTTTTTCACAGCCCTTTTTGGTCTGCTGTTTCGCAGATTTCTGACTTGTTTTTAACGGTTATGGGTGTTGCCCTTGTAGGGCTTGCTCTGGGGTTATCAGAGCGTGTCACATTGGCATGGAAAGTATCGTTAGGCGTTTTAAGTTTTTCTGTTGCTTTGTTGATTTTAAGAGGTGCGCCTTGGGAAGCGTACCTGACGGTCTTATTGGTGATCTTACTGATTGCACCGTTTAGAGGGTGCTATTACCGCCGTGCTCACTTGTTATCTGCACCCTTAACGCCTTCTATGTTAGCTCCTTTTTCTATATGGGGCCTTGGGCTGGTCGGAATGGCTTGGGTTGCTGTGCAACGACACTTGGGCCCAATATGGTGGCGCTCCATGATTTATGATGCTCATACCGCGACAGGACGGTGGTTTTTGGGCGCTTCGGCTTTGTGTGGGGTCGTAGCTTTATGGATTGGGATGCGGCGGGCGCGTATTCGATTTGATGCATGGAATAGTGAGAATGAACACCATTATAAAAATCTCGCACATGCTTTGCAGGATATAGGGCCGCGCCGACCAAGTGGGCTATTATATGATGAGGCAAAGCGGGCTGCTGTCCCGTTTATCCGCTCCGGCGATTTTATAATCGGTCTTGGGGATCCTGCAGGACCAGAGCGTAATTCTATGGCTGCCATTTGGCGTTTGAGGGATTTTGCTGTTCAGGAAGGACGTAAGCTTGCTTTTATTCGCGTGGGAGAGTCATTCAGTGAAATTTATAGTGACTTGGATTTGATGGTATGGCCCGATGGGAGTGGTGAAAGTATCTGTTGTAGTGCGGGGGATTATCGTGGTATTCGGGCGTTTATAACGTCTGAGGAACGTCAGGCTCGAAAAAGGCGATTAGCATCTATGGTGAATGTCTCATCATTTATTCCTGACGTGGTGGATCCATGACTTTCCCGTCGAGTTTGGAAAATGCTGTAAATAGTTGGCTGATAGCCTTTCCAGCTCTTTTCTCAATCATAAATCCTATTGGCGCTTCCTTGATTTTTGCTCAAGCAACAGAAGGAAGAACCCGCAAAGAAGTTGTTGATCTTGCCCGGAAGGTTGCATTGAATTCACTGGGAATCATTCTGGTTTCTATGTGGTTCGGGAATGTGATTTTGTCCTTTTTCGGGATCAGTATGAATGCTTTGCGTATAACAGGTGGTTTGGTTGTAGCCTCTCGTGCATGGACACTTTTGCAGGCTCCGGCAGAACGAACAGAAGCGGTTAAAGAGAAACAGGCTTTGCAAGATGGAAAGACTGTTGCAGCACCTGATTTGATGGAACGGGCATTTTTTCCATTGGCTCTTCCTTTTACTGTGGGGCCGGGAAGTATATCCGTTGCGATTGCATTGAGTTCTTCTATTCCTCCGCATATGCCGTTAGCTGATTATTATATGGGCATTTCAGCAGCCGGAACAGCAATGGGAATTGTGATTGCTGTTGCATATACCTATGCAGAGCGAATTGTAGCGATGCTAGGTGTTGGCGGAGCACGAATAGTTAGTCGATTAGCCGCTCTGATTTTGCTTTCGATTGGTATTCAAATCCTGATTACGGGAATTCAAGGCTTTTCAGTAGATACAATACATCTGGCTCATAAAGAGCTTTAGGATCAATCGCGTAAAACGCGATTTGTCAGATCGCGCAGGTGGGGAATAACGAGGCCTTGAAACCACGGGTTTTGTTTTTCCCAAGCCGTTGTTCGCCAAGATGGGTGCGGAAGAGGGAAAAAACCTTTCTCAAGATGTGTACGAAAATGGAACACACGCTCGGTGACAGTCCCGCGCTCTAGGAAATAATTTTGAGCGTAGCTTCCAACAAGCAATGTTAATTTTATATTTGGTAATAGGTTTGTAACTCTTTGCCGCCATAATGGAGCACATTCGGTGCGAGGAGGGAGGTCTCCTCCCTTCGGGGCTTTCCCAGGGTAGCAAAGCCCCATTGGGAAAATAGCAATTTTATGTTGATTATAGAAATCTGTAGTAGAAAGATCGAGCCATTTTCTTAGACGATCTCCTGAGGGATCAGAAAAAGATTTGTTATTATGATGTGCTTTAGTGCCTGGTGCTTGACCTATAATTAATAGGCGAGCAGATGCGGCTATGTGAATGATTGGCCGTGCCCCCAAGGGAAGAAAGGGGGCACATACGCGACAGAGACGAATTTCTTTCTCAAGAGCAGAAAGGCGTTTTTGAAAAGATGGAGTATCAATCATTCATCTTCAGTGGGTAGGATGAAGTTGGGGTCCCAAGCGTAGCGTGCTTGAGGAATATAAACGGAATCTCCTCCAGATTTAACGCTTTCAAATAAGGTAATATGGTCAACGTCCATCGGTGGGCTACGAAAAAGATTATGCCGCTGGATCCAATGGGCTGTTTCTTCACGTAGAGAGGGTGCTGTATAGCCGATACTTATATGCGGATAGAACCGATTTTTGATGGGGGGGTACCCTGCTTTTCTGAAAAGAGTTTCGAGTTTGTTTTGGAGAGACAGGAGTGCGTCAGAACGTTCTATATTAATGATAAGTTTATCAGACACATCTCCCTCGAGGATACCAACCCCTGATAAAGAGAGAGGGAAAGGTTTCCAGTGGAGGGTGTTCAGCGCAGAATCCATGTCTTCTAGTAAATGGCGGTTGGTAATTTCTCCTGCAAAGCGCAGGGTAAGATGGTAGTTCTGAATGGGAACCCATTGGACATTTGGCATGGAGCCACGAAGTAGCGCGATGGATTGTTTAATTGGAGCGGATAGATCGATTGCGACAAATAGTCTCAAAGGAAGTTTTCCATTAACAAAAGTTTAAAGACACCGTAGGTTGGCTTGACCGTTTTGGTAAAATCACCACATTATTATTTAGAGTATAGTGGATTGGTGATTTAATCCACTTAATCGTTCGTTCATGCGGATGATTTTCTGGAAAAGGTGTTATGGCTTTTAATTCCAATTTTACCAAAGCTGGCGTGCAATCTGGGGCAGGGGCTCTTGATGCTGGGTTAAGGGCTTATATGTGCCGTGTCTTTAATTGGATGGCACTGGGGCTTTTGATAACCGGCGTAGTTGCTTTTGGCGTAGCTGAAACCTCTTTACGAGGATTTTTCTTTCACGCTGTAGAACTTTCGAACGGCAGTATTATGCTCCGTCCAACGTTGTTGGAGTGGGCTGCAATATTCTCCCCGCTGCTTTTTGTGATGAGCTTATCCGTTGGGATCAATCGTTTTTCACGGACTGCTGTGCAAGGGATATTCTTGGCTTTTAGCGCTGTAATGGGCGCGAGTATGGCCGGGATTTTATTGGCGTATACTGGGGTTTCAGTCGCACGTACTTTTTTTGTGTGTTCTGTTATGTTCGGTGGAATGGCTTTGTGGGGATATACCACAGGCTCCAATTTAATGCGGTTTGGTTCTTTTCTAATAATGGGCGTTTGGGGGATAATTATTGCGTCGTTAGTTAATATCTTCCTGCATAGTTCTGCGCTGTCTTTATTGGTTTCCATCATTGGAGTTGTGTTGTTTACAGCCTTAACGGCCTACGATGCTCAACGCATTAAAATTAACTACCAACAAAATTTGAGCTATGCTTCAGCAGAAGATATCGGCAAGTTCAGTATCTATGATGCTTTGAATATGTATCTGAACTTTGTGAATCTATTTCAGTTTTTGCTTCAGTTTACTGGTGATAGAAATAGCCGATAAGTTAAAAAAATATTTAGAAATACTCATAACAAGAAGGGAAGTTCTTTATGGACTTCCCTTTTTAGGACTAAAAAAGTCTTGATTTATTTGAAAATGCTTCGAAAATAAGATTAAAAAAAATTAATTTTATAACTTAAAATCTTTTATAAACTTTGTAAAAATAGCGATCTACAGCCATTCTTTCTGCTGTATAGGTTTTCCCCTCTGTTATTTGATGAAGACAAAGCCTTGTATTCTAAGTGATTCAGGCGGAATAGTTCCAAGTTAAGGGGAGCGTATTGCTCCCTACTGTTTGAAAGAATTTCAGGAGCAGATCGTGGATCTTGTTTTTGATTTCATAACGAGAATGAGAAAGGGAGCAGAGATGGCCACTGTTGGTAGCTTTGATGCGCACCTTATCTTGTCAAACCGCTACCGGTTTCAGAGACAGTACCGGATGGGATGATGAAAGCAGGACCGATGAAAAAACTCTGGCGATATCTTCCAGCGTTGCCGGCGCTGATGCTATCGGGATGTACGGTTGATCTTTTGCAACCGGCGGGTCCGGTTGGTGAACTGAACCGCAATGTACTTGTGATCGAATTTGCGGTCATGATGTGTATTGTGGTTCCCGTTTGCATTGCGACAGTATATTTCGCTTGGAAATATAGAGCATCGAATACAAAGGCAGAATATCTTCCTGATTGGAGCCATTCTACAAAAATTGAATACTTCATTTGGGGTATTCCAACAGTTATAGTGGCTATTTTGTCCGTTATGAACTGGTGGAGTACACATGTTTATGATCCTTACCGTCCTCTCCCCGCAGAGGTCGCAGGCACAAACAAACCTCTTAATGTTCAGGTTGTTGCATTAGACTGGAAATGGTTGTTTATTTACCCAGATTTGGGAATTGCAACAATTAACCAGCTTGATATTCCAACAAAGACAGCGTTGAATTTTCAAATTACGTCAGATTCTGTTATGACGGCGTTCTTTATTCCACGTCTTGGCTCAATGATATATGCGATGCCAGGAATGCAGACGCAGTTGCATTTGTTAGCTAGTCAATCTGGAGATTTTCTGGGGGAAGCATCTCAGTATAGTGGAGGTGGTTTCTCAGATATGAAATTCCGCGCTATCGCGATGCCTCAAGCTCAGTTTAATGAGTGGGTTGAGAAGGTAAAAAGCGAAAACAGCAGCTTGGATGCGACAACGTATTCTAAATATGCTGCACCACAGATTGCTGCTCCAGTACATTATTTTGCGCATGTTCAGCCTGAATTGTTTGATGGCATCGTTGCTAAATATAATAACGGCATGATGGTTGATAAAACGACAGGTAAAGTCATGCATATGCAGTCTGTATCAGATGCTGCATCGTCCGACACTGGCATGAAGGAATAACCGACAGATGCTGGGAAAACTCACATGGTCAGCTGTGCCGCTGGATGTGCCTATTGTTATGGCCACATTCGCTGGTGTAGCTGTTATTGGCCTCGCTGTGCTGGGGCTTATTACCTATTTTGGAAAATGGGGATATTTGTGGCGTGAATGGTTAACAACTGTTGATCATAAACGCCTTGGTGTCATGTATATTGTTGTGGCTCTGGTGATGCTGGTCCGTGGTTTTGCGGATGCCATCATGATGAGAACACAATTAGCAATGGCTTATGCAGGTAACCCCGGTTATTTGCCGCCACATCACTATGACCAGATTTTCTCTGCCCATGGAACGATCATGATTTTCTTCATGGCCATGGCATTTATGACTGGTCTTTTGAATATTGTTGTACCTTTGCAAATCGGTGCACGAGACGTAGCATTCCCATTCCTGAACTCCCTTAGCTTTTATATGACGCTAACGGGTGTTGTTCTTGTAATGGCATCATTGTTTATTGGTGAGTTTGCTCAATGTGGTTGGCTTGTTTATCCACCACTGTCAGAGATCCAGTTTAGTCCTGGGGTAGGTGTTGATTACTACATCTGGGCTGTTCAGATTTCTGGTGTTGGGACTTTGTTAACAGGTGTTAACTTCTTTACGACACTTGTGAAGATGCGGGCGCCTGGCATGGGTTGGATGCAAATGCCAGTTTTCTGCTGGACTGCATTGTGCACCACAGTGTTGATTATGACATCCTTCCCAATTTTAACGGTTGCGCTTGGCCTGCTAAGCCTTGATCGTTATTTGGGAATGCACTTCTTTACAAATGATGCTGGCGGTAACGCCATGCTGTACCTGAACCTGATTTGGGCATGGGGTCACCCAGAAGTTTATATTCTGATTATCCCAGCTTTCGGTGTTTTCTCAGAAGTTACAGCAACATTCTCACGTAAGCCGCTTTTTGGTTACAATACGATGGTATATGCGACATGTTCGATCATGGCGCTTTCTCTCGTCGTTTGGGTTCACCACTTTTTCACCATGGGTGCTGGAGCTAACGTAAATAGCTTCTTTGGTATTATGACGATGATCATTGCCGTGCCTACAGGTGTTAAAATCTTTAACTGGTTGTTCACAATGTATAAGGGCCGTGTTGAATTCACAGCTCCGATGTATTGGACGATCGGCTTTATGATCACATTCTCAATCGGTGGTATGACAGGCGTTATGATGGCTATGCCTGCTGCGGATTGGATCGTGCATAACTCACTGTTCCTGATTGCTCACTTCCATAACGTTATTATCGGTGGTGTGTATTTCGGTTATGTCGCAGGGATGGATTATTGGTTCCCGAAAGCATTCGGTTTTAAGCTGAATGAAAAATGGGGCAAACGCGCATTTTGGTGCTGGTTCTTCGGTTTCTACCTTGCTTTCGGACCTCTTTACATTCTTGGTCTTGAAGGTATGACACGCCGTCTTAACCATTATAACAATCCACAATGGCATCCATGGCTTCTTGTTGCTGAGGGTGGCGCAATTGTTGTTGCTATGGGAATTATTTGCCAGCTTACGCAAATTTACGTTTCCATACGTGACCGTAACCTTCCAGAAAACAGGGATCTTACGGGTGATCCATGGAATGGCCGTACGCTTGAATGGTCTATTTCTTCACCACCGCCTGCCTATAACTTTGCTGTTATGCCAAACATTCATGGTTTGGATACATTCCATGAAGATAAGAAGTTAGGCCGTCCAGCAACAGGGCATGCGATTGAACCTATTCATATGCCAAAGAATACAGCTGTAGGTGCAATTATTGGTGCCTTTGCAATCCTGTTTGGTTTTGCTGCGGTATGGCATATTTGGTGGGTCGTTGGCTTGTCATTCTTCGGGATCATTGTGACGGTAATTGCACGTAGTGCGAACCGTGATATTGATTATTACGTACCGGTTGATGAGATTGAGCAGCATGAGAGAGCTTTTGATCAGCGCATTGCTGCAGCTCAGCCAGCAGAGTAAAGGAGGCACATAATTTATGGCTCACGAAGCGTCTATGTCGCCTTTGGCACATGCCGATGATCATGGGGGAGAGCATCACGAATCCCCCGTGGTGTTTGGTTTCTGGCTTTACCTGATGACCGACTGCGTTCTGTTTGGTTCAATTTTCGCAGCATTTGCTGTCTTGCGCCATCAGTATGCTGGGGGTCCAACAGGGAAAGACTTGTTTGATCTTAAGAATGTTGGAATAGAAACAGCAATCTTGCTTGTTTCCTCCATTACCTATGGCTTTGCTTCACTCAGTGCGATGGCAAAGAAAAAGGGAATGGTTTTGTTATGGTTGCTAGTAACATTTCTTCTTGGCCTTTCATTCGTAGGGTTGGAAGTAACTGAATTCCATAACATGATTGCAGAGGGTAATGGGCCAGATCGTTCAGCGTTCTTGTCAGCATTCTTTACGCTGGTGGGAACTCACGGTCTGCACGTTAGCTTTGGTCTGCTTTGGATGGTGGTTTTGATGTTCCAGATGTGTGGTGCACAGGGCTTGTCCGAACGGATGATGAATAAGCTGGCTTGCTTAAGCTTGTTCTGGCACTTTCTTGACATTGTCTGGATCTGTGTTTTCTCCTTCGTTTATCTGGCAGGAGTAATGTAATGACCCAAGCTCCAACAACGACAATGACAAGTGATAGCCACGGTTCGTATGGATCGTATCTTGTTGGGTTTATTCTAGCTGTTATTTTGACCGTCGCGTCATTTGCAGTTGTTATGAGCCACGCATTCTCTCCAACAGTTACTATGTCCCTACTTGGGGTTTTGGCTGTTGTGCAGATTATCGTTCACTTGATCTTTTTCTTGCACTTGAATACGAGCACAGAGCAAAGCTGGAATTTGTTGGCTTTCTTTGTGGCTGCAGCAACGGTGGTTATCGTTGTAGGTGGTGTGCTCTTTGTGATGCACGACACAGCCGTCAATATGATGTCTCGTTAATTCTTTTGTAGAATTATAAAAGAGAAAAAGGCCGACAGAATTAAATCTGTCGGCCTTTTTTGTATTAAGATGTATGGTAAAAAAAATACCGGACATAAAAGCCCGGTACTTTAAAGAGCGCTTTATAAGATATTAGTCTTTGTGAGGGTTTTCAGACAAAAGCTCAGCTTTGTTGGGTTTGTCTTTCCATTCTTCTGCATCTGCTGGCTGTTCTCCCTTGCGGGTAATATTAGGCCATTGCGCAGAGAACTTAGCGTTAATTTCAATCCATGGTGTAGAGCGGTTATCGCTGTCTGGGAAAATCGCTTCAGCAGGGCATTCTGGCTCACAGACCCCGCAATCAATGCATTCATCAGGATTGATCACAAGAAAGTTTTCGCCCGCATAAAAGCAGTCAACAGGACAAACTTCAACGCAGTCCATAAACTTGCACTTGATACAGTTCTCTGTAACGACGTAACTCATCGGTTTCTCCAGTAATTTTAATGCTTGCTTGGGTTGGTTTTACCACAAAATTTAAACTGTGCTTGATGGTATGCGAATGTTTGCCGAGAGATGCAAGGTTCTTAGCACATTTCTTCAATAATTTCGTATAATAAAGCAGCTTCTTTTGCTGGCCCTCGACGCTCACCAAGGGCTAAAACTCTCCATACTCGTACAGATTGATGAGGGGAAAAAGGTGGGAGGGTAAGAATATCCCCCACACGAAGTTTTGCGTGTGGTTTATTGGTGGGTTGGTTATTAATTCGGATACGTCCTTTTTGAATAGTGGCTGCGCAGATGGCACGTGTCTTTGCAATCCGTGCATAATAAAGCCATTGATCTAAACGTTGATAAGGTTCGCTCATATATTATTTGATTGTAAGGGTGGCCAAGGCGGCGAAAGGACTATCAAAGTGGTTTTTTCGAGAAGGCTTTCTTTTGTTCTGCAAGGCTTGCGGAGGTCGCCGGGAACTGCGGGTCTGTTGATGGGAAAGTAACATAAGAGGAGATGGTGGCCCAAAGAGATTTGGCTTTAAAACGGCTGGAGGGTGGTGTGCTATTCCCAAGCTTGAGAGGGTAGAGGAGATAGCGGTATTCTTTATGCCTAAACGCGAGGCGATGTTATTAGGAGCAACATGATGGCGTTTATGGGTTAAGGACGACATTTCTCGGATAAATTTTTCAGCAATATCAATGCGCAGACCATATCCTCCGGCTTTTAGCCATCCAGGCATCTTGGATACGGTTTCCCAAGGGAGAGATATACGGCTTGCTGGTGTGAAGCTAATGGGCTGATTTCTATGAACATGATTTAAAAATGTAAGAATATTGAGAGGTCGTTCTCGGAAGAAAGCGGGAAGAAAAATAAAAAAACGGCCAATCATGATGCCCATTTTATGAAGGTATTTTCGGTCTCGACTAGAAATTTTATGGTCACTAGGCAGAGTTGGAGTGATGGCTCCATCTTCAAATAAACGATGTAAAATACCTCGCAAGACAGGCGTATCCGTAGCTGCTCTGTTCGCTTTGAATAATAGGTTGAGCTCATTGCGCAAGAATGACGTTATAAAGTGTTGCAAGCGTTGCTCGACAAGGAGTTTTTGGTTGCTATCAGCAAACTCTCCCGCAAAAAGTTTAATCTTGGGGTCAAGAATAGCTGGTCCAGAAATAAGCTTCCCTAACGGCTTTCCATTCCAGGAAATAACCCCTGATGTAATATCTAAATTGAGTTCCTGATCGGGTGTGTTTTGCAATAATTTGATGCGGCGTGGAATTTCTTGCAGAAGGGCTTTGCGTCCTGCACGTAAGATTAATTCTTGATCAGGGCCGTGTGTGACGTCTGTTTGTAACGTGAAGCCTTCAATTTTCCCAATATTATGGCCTTCTACTATGACGTGCCCATCCGCCGTAACAGCAGAAAGTAAATTTTGGTCTGTCTCTGCGTCAAAGCGTCTTAAAAGTGTGGTGGCTCGTCGGTCCACAAAGCGTGCAGTAAGGCGTTCATGCAAAGCATCTGAAAGGAGGTCTTCCACTTCACGGGTGCGTTCTTGCCATATTGTGGAATGGCGGCTCCATTCGCCTCGTGCTGCAACATAGGAGCACACGCGTACACCTGTCAGGCGGTGCATGAGTGTATCAATATCACCATCTGTTCTCGAAAAACCACGAATATGGCTTTCAAACCATTGGGCAGGAATGGTGCCGTCTTTGAGGATATGAAGAAATAACCGACCACATAATCGTGTGTGGCTGTCATCTCCGAGTTTACGGAAGTCTGGAATTTGGCAGACTTCCCACAGAAGAGAGGTAGCACGTCGGCCTTTAGCGACAGCTTGTATGTCAGGATCGAGAATAAGGTTTTCTAATGTTATGACATCAGATGCCACGCGCCCGGCAGTCAAACCACGCGTAGGTGGTGCAACGGTAAGACTTGCTAATAGAGCACGTGGGTTCGTGAAGTCTAATTGGCTGTTGCGCCAATAGAGACGTTGAAGAGGGTCAAAACGGTGCTGCTCGATCGCCTCTACGGTTGCGCCTGACATGGGAGGGCAGTCTGCTGTGGTACCGAAAGAGCCGTCTTTCATTCCTCTTCCCGCACGGCCTGCAATTTGTGCAATTTCTTGAGGGAAAAGTGGTCGAGGTGATGTTCCATCAAACTTGGAGAGTTGAGCGAGCGCAACATGGTCGACATCCATGTTTAAACCCATGCCAATGGCATCTGTTGCGACAAGATAGTCGACTTCACGATTTTGATAGAGCTCTACTTGCGCGTTCCGGGTTCGGGGGCTGAGCTGCCCCATGATGACAGCACATCCCCCACGGCGCCTACGAATGACTTCTGCTAGAGCGTATACTTCCGCCATTGAGAAAGCGACGATGGCGGAGCGGGGAGGAAGGCGGGAAAGTTTTGTCGGCCCCGTATTGCTCAGATTGGATAGTCGGTTTCGAATGTCAATTTCAATGCCGGGAATAAGTCTTTGTAAGAGGGGGCGTATGGTTTCAGCGCCGAGAAAAAGTGTTTCGACCGTTCCTCGAGCGTTAAGAATGCGATCAGTAAAAATATGGCCGCGGTCTGGATCAGCAGCGAGTTGTATTTCATCAACAGCGACAAATTCAGCTTTTCGGTCCAAAGGCATTGCTTCAACCGTACAGGAGAACCATTTGGCTCCTGGAGGAATAATTTTTTCTTCTCCAGTAATAAGAGCGACAGACCGCTCTCCCTTTGCTTTGACAAGGCGCTCGTAGTTTTCGCGTGCGAGTAGACGTAAGGGAAAGCCGATAATTCCAGATGAGTGCGCCATCATGCGTGTTAATGCATAATGGGTTTTACCGGTATTGGTTGGACCAAGTGCTGCACGTATAGTGCTTGGCATGGTATGGTGTAGTGTGTGAGATGCACTCTTCATAATCTCATGGTCGTGGTCTTAAGGAAGAAAAGCAAGTTCTAGAACAGCATCAGACATAATATTTTAGGAAAAAATGATGAAAAACACCCCTGAATTACCATTTGTATCCCTTTCAGATGCTTCTTTCGTAAGGGACTTGCATATTGTTTCAATACAGAATGACTTGGTCATTAAGAATCTTACGGCTCCTTTTTCGGAATTTTTGGCAGGACAAGGATTTTCCGTTTCTGCAGGTTCTTTCGTGCTTATTCCCGGTGGGAACGGTGTTGACGGCGCGTTGTTCTGTATTGACCCATCTGAGCAGAATGATCCGACTGTTTTTGGGAAATTAGGGAGTGCTTTGCCGAAAGGTGACTGGCGTATTGTGTTGCACGATCTGGATGAAGTTGTTCGCCAAACAGCTTTAATTGGATTTGGTATGGGGGTGTATCGTTATCATGTTGCTGAACGTACAGAATCTCAAAAAGTTAGAATTGTTATTTCTGAAGTAGATTCGAAGGCAGTATCGGTTCTTAGGGCTAATTGGTTGGGGCGAGACCTCATCAATACACCTGCAAATTTGTTAGGCCCTCAGGAGTTGGCACAATGCGCGCAAGATGAATTGGTCGCACGTGGAGCCGAAGTTTCTGTTGTACAAGGGGATGACTTAGAGAAAGAATATCCTTGTCTGGCTGCGGTGGGGGCTGGTTCGGACCGTGCATCTGCGGTTGTTATCGCACGATGGAAAGCACGGGAAGGGGCACCAAGAATATCACTCGTTGGAAAAGGTGTATGTTTCGACACGGGTGGGTATGACCTTAAACCTGCGTCCGGAATGTTACGGATGAAAAAGGATATGGGTGGAGCAGCGTTAATGCTGTCTGTGATGGCTGCTGCCATCGATATGCAACTGGACGTGGATTTGGAGCTCCGCCTTGGGTGTGTTGAAAATAGTGTTTCTGGGCATGCTATGAGGCCGGGAGATGTGCTTCTGACACGCAGCGGTCGTTATGTTGAAGTTGGCAATACAGATGCAGAAGGCCGCTTAGTTCTTTGTGATCTTTTAGCAGAGGCATCAGAAAGTCACCCAGATTATATTATCGATGCTGCCACTTTAACAGGAGCAGCTCGTGTGGCTCTTGGCCCTGATTTGCCAGCTTTATTTAGTAATGATGATGTTTTGGCTGATTGTCTTTTAAAAGCGGGGGAGAAAGCGGCTGATCCCCTATGGCGTTTGCCTTTGTGGAAAAAATACGATCAGTGGTTGGATAGCAAAATTGCAGATTTAAATAATGTAACATCCAAACCTATGGCTGGGGCGATTACCGCAGCTCTGTATCTTCAGCGCTTTATTCCCGAAAGTCAGAAATGGGCTCATATTGATACGTATGGATGGAATGATTCGACAACATATGGCCGGCCTGAAGGGGGTGAAACTTTGGCACTTCATGCCGTTTTGGGAATGATTTCAGACATCAAGCCGGTATTCGCAAAATGAGGGGCTGCATTGCACTATAATTTTTAACACATCGAAACGGATTTATTGTAAGATGGTTACGTAAGGGCAGTTAAGTATCATTTATTAAATTGCGTGCAGCTTGTTTTGATAACACCACTTGTGAAATTGTTTCGGAGCACCAAGATAAAGCAAACTGCGCTTTGATCTTGATATTTGATGAAGCCCGTATGTCTAATTTGCCGCAGAGGCGGTTTCATTCCCTCGCTAAAACAGGGGGGAATATAATTTATGGAGAAGAAAATGCCTCAGGCTAGCAATGATCAATTGTTAAACTTGTTGTGCGATACAGTTTCATCAATGGTTCGTCGTGATGGACCAGATCTTTCTGCGCGTCAGCTTGCTGTTTTTTTGACGTGTTATTTGAAAGAGGGAGCGCATACCGTTCGTGGTTTGGCATCAGATTTAAAAGTCTCTAAACCAGCCATTACACGTGCATTGGACCGGTTAGGGGAGCTCGATCTCGCTCGTCGTAAGGTGGATCCTTTGGATCGTCGGTCTGTTTTGGTTCAGCGTACGTTAAAAGGTTCTGCTTTCTTGCGTGAAATGCGTGCTGTTATGATTGAGGCAGCCGATGGGCGCAGCCTTGTTCAGGAAGAGCGCCTGGCTACATCTGTGGAGCGCATTACACCCCGTCGCGCTGCGGGTTAATTTACCACCGTTCTTTCACGCGGGCTTTGGCTCGTGTGAAAATATATCCTGTCCAAAGGAACTGTGGGATCATAATTGTAATAAAGGCCGTTGATAAAGGGAGTGTTAGAAACATGATTGCTCCCCATATCGTAAAGAGCCAGTAAATGAGTGTAACGAGAGGCATCGGCAAACCAGAGCGCACAGCAAGCTGGTAGAGATGCCCACGATGGGCATGGGCCAGTTTATCTCCTGCTAGCGCTCGCCGAACGAGCGTAAAGCTGACATCCCATAAAATTCCAGCCAGTAATGCGATAACGAAAAGTGTTACCTCGTAATCTTTGGACATTGCAGCCCAAGCCATAATGAGTGCACCGGCTTGGCTGCCAACATCTCCCATAAAAATTTGAGCTTTAGGAAAATTCCATGGAAGGAAGGCTGCAAAACAGAGGGCCAGCAAATCCAAGGGAATAGAATGCACATTGACGGCGGCCAGAAGAAAGGCAGCCAACATCATTGTGCCAGCAGCAAGGCCATTAATGCCGTCGATAAAATTGAGAGCATTTGTGATGAAGACAGATAAAAGCAAAATAGGAATAATGTAGGCCCAAGGTACAGATGTGCTCATAAAGATGAGCATGCTCGCAATGAATTGTGCAGCTAACTTATAACGCGCTGGAAAAGAATAGATATCGTCAAGCCATGAGATCAGCGCTAAAAAGGCCACGCCACACATAAGACAGAGTGTAGGGATATTAAAAGCAGACTGGCCTGTTGCAATATGACATAAAGGAAGACAGATCAGAAAAGCACCAATGATCCCGATCCCTCCACCTTTTGGTGTGGGGCGTGTATGAGAACTACGATGGCCGGGATGATCCATGACACCAGCCCGGATCATCACGATTATGAGGGCTGAACAAATTAATATTGCAGCACAGTCTGGTAGTACAAAACCAGAAAGAAATGAGTTTAACGAAAAGAGCATGATCTGACTTTATGGTATTTGGTGTTTTAGCGCTATAAGGGAGATGTGAAAGTGACGCTATCTCCCGACTCCCATTCTTTATTTGGCTCATCCTCAAAGAGTAAGAGCAACACGACGGTGCGTGCGCGTCGTATTGCTCTTAACGTTTTGTTTGATGGTGTTGTTTCTGCACTAGCAGCGCCTTTCGCTCGCTGGCTTGCGGATCCTCATGGTGGGTTGTTGCATCCTTTATGGTTTATTGCAGGAGGGGGGATTACGCTTTTAGTGAGTGGTGTTCCTTTTCGGATGCCGCAGCAATATTGGCGTTTTTCAGGAGTAGCAGATCTTTTTAGTATAGCTTGTGCGTCGGCTTTAAGCGCAATTCTGTTTACTCTTTTGCTTTGGGTAACGGGATATCCTGATCCGAGTCTGACCTTCCCTATCATTTATGCTCTTGTTTTGCTGACATCCTTAGGGGCCATCCGGATGGGATGGCGTCTGGCGGCACGTCGAAAGAATTTTTTTGCGGAGAGAGAGCGCGTTATATTGCTGGGTGCTGACTATGAGGCAGATCTTTTTATACGCGCGATGGAGAGAGATCATCAAAAGGCTCGGCGTGTCATTGGGCTATTAACAGGGCGCCATCAGGTGGGACGCCGTATCCATAGTTCGCCGATTATGGGAACGATTGATGAAGTGCCGAGTATTTTGGAGAAGATGGCACATAATCATAAGTTGCCAGATACGTTGGTTATTACTTCTCCGGAGTTAAGAGGCGCTAAACTCTCACAAATTCTGGATGCTGCACGGCAGTATGGTGTGGATGTTCAGAGAACGCCGTCTCTGACGGCCTTAAAGCCTGCGGATAGTGTTGAGCTTCGCCCTATTGCTATTGAAGATTTATTAAACCGCCCACAGGTTGCTCTTAACTCAGAAGGGATGAGCCGTCTTATAGCGGGGCAGGTGATTGCTGTAACAGGAGCAGGTGGGAGCATTGGTTCAGAACTAGTTCGGCAAATTGCCCAATTTGAGCCGCAAGCTATTCTTTTAATTGAGAATAGTGAATATGCGCTTTGGCAAATCGATCTAGATCTCTTAGATCGTGCCCCGAATATTCAAAGATATCGTATCATTGCAGATGTCCGTGATCGGAAAAGGATTGCGGAGGTTTTTGAGCAATATCGTCCGCATGTTGTTTTTCATGCGGCTGCACTGAAACATGTTCCTCTTGTGGAAGCCAATCCAATTGAAGGCGTGCTGACCAACGTTATTGGGACACGTATTGTACTGGACGAATCTGAGCGGGCCAATGTTCAGGCTCTGGTGATGATTTCAACAGATAAGGCTGTAAATCCATCGAGTTTGATGGGGGCGAGCAAAAGATGTGCTGAAATTTATGGTCAGGCTCTGGATATGCGCGCCCGTGCAGGTCAGGGCGGTTTGCGTTGTGTGA
Organism: Swingsia samuiensis; assembly: GCF_006542355.1. Lineage (NCBI taxonomy): Bacteria > Pseudomonadati > Pseudomonadota > Alphaproteobacteria > Acetobacterales > Acetobacteraceae > Swingsia > Swingsia samuiensis. The sequence continues at coordinate 1,801,938 of NZ_CP038141.1, forward strand.
CTGTGCGGTTCGGGAATGTGTTGGGTTCGACAGGATCTGTTGTACCGTTATTTCGCCGGCAGCTTGAACAAGGTGGGCCTTTGACGGTGACCCATCCAGATATGACGCGGTATTTTATGACTATTCCAGAAGCCGTCGGCTTAGTGCTTCAAGCCGCCGTGCGTGGAACACAGGATACAGCAGGCGAACAAGCAACAGATTTGCGTTTAAAGCAGGGTGGTATTTTCGTTTTGGATATGGGAGATCCAGTTCGGATTATGGATCTGGCTTATCAAATGATCCGCTTGGCTGGTTTAAAGCCCGAAGTTGATATTGAAGTGCGCGTAACAGGCTTGCGTCCTGGTGAAAAATTGTATGAAGAACTTTTTCATGGTCGAGAAGCCCCTGTGCCGACCGATGCTCCCGGCTTGCGTATTGCCTCTCCTCGGACAGTGGACTTTGAGATTGTTTCCCAAGCGATGGATGATCTCGAAAAGGCATGCGCTCATGAAGATATAACAGAAGTGATGTCCATTCTTTATCGACTGGTGCCAGAATTTAATCATAATTGGGAAGGAAAGGTATCGTCGGGTTTGGTCGATACACCTTCTGAGAAAGAGGTAGAACCGCATGAGTAATCCAATTGCCTTCCTTGATTTGCCTCGCCAACAAAAACGTTTGCAAGGTACAATTCAACGCCGAATTGATACCGTTCTTCAACACTGTCGCTTTGTGATGGGGCCTGAAGTTGAGGAGTTAGAACAGCGGTTGGCAGCCTTCGGCGGGGCTAAATATGCTATTGGTGTTTCTTCGGGAACAGATGCATTGTTGATGGTTTTGATGGCCGAACAGGTTGGCCCTGGAGATGCTGTTTTTCTTCCTGCGTTTACTTACACGGCAACGGCAGAAGTTGTTCTTCTTTTAGGGGCAACGCCCGTTTTTGTGGATGTTGATCCGAACACTTTTCAAATCAGTTTGTCTTCGCTTGCGCAGCGGGTTGAGGATGTAAAAAAAGCGGATGAACTGGATCCAAGAATTATTATTGGTGTAGATTTATTTGGGCAGCCCGCTCCGTGGAATGAACTGAAGTCTTTCGCTCAAAAGGAAGGGCTGATTTTAATTGCAGATTGTGCACAGTCTTTCGGTGCTTCTTATCAGGGGCGTCGCCTTGGGCATGAAGCACGTGCAACAACATTATCTTTCTTCCCATCCAAACCCTTAGGTGGGTATGGAGATGGGGGTGCTATTCTAACAGATGACGAGGATTTAGCCGCACAATACCGCTCTTTGCGCACGCATGGAGAGGGGAAAACCCGATATGAAGTTGAAAAGATCGGGATTAATGGTCGGCTTGATACGTTGCAGGCTGCTGTTCTTCTTGCGAAGTTAGATGCATTCGAGGGAGAGTTGGAACGGCGTGAGCAAATTGCCACAATGTATGATGCAGGAATGCCAGCTGGTATTGTGGCTCCTGCGCGTGTCCCCAATAGCAAAAGCGCTTGGGCCATTTATACGGTCTTGTTGCCGAATGAAGAAAAAAGGAATGATTTGCAGTCTTTTTTGAAAGAAAAAGGGATTCCGACGGCTATTTATTACCCTAAACCATTACACTATCAGCCTGCATATCAAGAACACCATGATGGGGCTTCTTTACCTGTATCGGAAGGTTTGGGAGCGAAGGTTTTAGCGCTGCCTATTCATCCTGAATTAACAGATGATGAGGTAGAAAGAATAATAAAAGCGTTGAATGAATGGTCTAAAGACAATCTGTCATGAGACGTGAGCATAAGTTTTTAATGTTATTTGGCGTTGCTGTTTTCGTTCCGGTAAGCGTGATTTGGTATGTTGCTTGGCCGCTCATTCATCCGTGGGATTTACCTCAGGTGGATCAGGGAGAGATGGTTAAGCCGATCAAACATCGTTTAACGGATGACGAAACTAGGCAGGTTAATACGTGGATTCAATCACATAAGACAGGGTGGGGGCCACAAGGAGAGCTGCCGCCTTCGCAAGGGAATATTGTTATTTCAATGCAAGGGGCAGATTTGAAAAAATCGGTTATTCTCTCGATTTGGAAAAATCGGCATCAGCCTTATGTACTAGGTATTCAGCTTATGGAGCATGGTCCATATAGGATGCATACCTATGACAAAGAAGATTTGAAAGATCTGAAAGTGTTGGGTGTTCAGTAAGGTTTAAGACATCATATATTATTTTGGCACTCATAATAACGAGAGCCAAAATAATAAACCAATTTATGATTCTTTAGAATCTGCTTCTGAGGTGTCTGAATTTTCATCCTCTGGAGAGATTTCGCCAACAATGCGGCGTGTATGATCTTCATCTTCCAATGGTGCTGTTGCTTTATTTCCCATTGCGAGAAGGGCAGCTGTTATTGGAGACGCAAGGATTAGACCGGGTAATCCGAGGATAGAACTGAAAACCGTCTGAGACAGAATGGCTAATGCCGGAGGCATATGCACGGCGTGCCGTTGAATGAAGGGCGCTAGAACATTTCCTTCAAAGAACTGAATGACGCTATATAGGATCGCAACGAAGAGTGCTTCTTGTGGCCCTTGGGAGAAACCAAGTATGATGGCTGGAACAGCCCCCATAATAGCCCCAATATAGGGAATAAAGTTACACAACCCAGCGACGACGCCTAGCGCCAGCGCTAAGGGCACACCAATAAGGCTTAGTCCAATCCCTGATAATAACCCGACAACAAGCATATCGAGCGCTTGTCCTGCCGTCCAAGCCCATAGGGTGGAACCTGCTGCCATTAAAAGCTCGCGCGTACCATTGCGATGCGGAGGTGGAACGAGGCGCAATAGGCCATCAATATAAATGGCTGGTGAGAGAGCGAAATAAAGACCGGCAATTGCAATAACAGCAACGGTACCGATTACACCAAAAGCACTGCTTAAAAGGCCTGTAACAGAGCCTGCAATTCCAGAACTCCAAGAGGTAAGACCGGCTGTGGTTTTATCGTTTCCACCTAAAGCTGCGGGCCAATGATCGAGAATCATTTTCCCAAGAGTGTTGTTTGAAAGCTGTGTTTTCAGGTCACCCGATTGCTGAGTAAGGGCGTCTTTTAGGCGGATAAACTGATCGCTAATTTGTGGCCCGCTGCTCCAGAAAAGAGCAACAATAGCAAGCAGAATGACGAGGGTAACTAATCCAACCGCAGCTTGATAAGGGATAAAAGGCAGGCGACGTCGTAACATACGCGCCAAGCCATGCAGAACAATAGCAAGGAGTGCCGCAGCGAAAACGACAGCCAGAACGTCTTTCATGAGCCATAATGAAAGCATAATGGCAGCGATAGACAGCGTTATGCGTAATAACCCTGCAATCTTCCCCAGCTCTCGTGCAGGAGGGTTTGTTTCGCTTTGTTCTTGCGGACTAGAAAAAGAAAAGTGGATCAAATCGAGGGGAATCCTTTTTAATCGAGGCTGAAGAAACAGTCTTGAATCATGAAGGCTTTACGCTTCGAGTTTGGAAAACGTTCATCGCCTTATGATAATTTCTTTGTAAGGTTCTTATGGATCAGCCTCCGAGTAGGAACATTATTGCATTAATGAATTCTCTAATTCGGTTTGTATTTCAAGCCAAACCTCCTCGATTTCTTCTTGTTTCGCATTTAAAGCACTTAGATGTGTATTTAATGCTACAATCTCATCAGAATTACTTGTTTCATAAAGGTTAGGATCTGCCAGCTTTGTTTCGATTTGTTGTTTTTCTTTGGCAATACGCGTGAGTTGTTCTTCCGCATCCCGACCTTTTTTGCGTAGTGGGGCAAGAGCACGAGTTTGTTCTTTGCGTTCTTGTCTGCGTTGGGCTGCTGAGAGTTCAGGTTTGTGCTCTGATTTTTCTTTCTGATTGGTTTTAATTCGTTCTGAATTTTCTGAACGTGCTTTTCTCGCCCGTTCAGTCAACCATTCTTTATATTCAGCCATATCACCTTCGAAAGGCGATATGGTTTGATTTTCGACAAGCCAAAAGCGATCTGCAACAGATTCGACGAGATGGCTATCATGGCTAATGAGAATAACTGCACCATTAAACTCTGCCAGAGCACGAATAAGTGCATCACGTGCATCAAGATCAAGGTGGTTGGTGGGCTCATCCAGAATGAGTAAATGAGGGGCTTCTCGTGTGGAAAGGGCTAAAAGCAAACGGGCTTTTTCCCCGCCAGAAAGCTCAGAAACACGGTTTTCAGCGCGGTCAGCATCGAGGCCAAAACGTGCGAGCTGTGCACGAACTGCAACGGGTGTTGCGTCAGGCATGGCGCGGGCCATATGATCGACAGGTGTATCGGTCAGAACAAGTTCATCCGCTTGATGCTGAGCAAAATAACCGATTTTGAGCTTTGAAGAATGATTATAGGAGCCACTCATAGGCTCTAAACGGCCAGCAAGAAGCTTGGCGAATGTTGATTTTCCTCGCCCATTTTGACCAAGAAGCGCAATTCGATCTTCGTTATCAAGCCTTTGATTTAATCCTTGAAGAACGACACGGCCGTCATATCCAAGGGTTACCTGATCTAGCGTGATCATTGGCGGGGGGAGAGGTTGAGGTTCGGGAAAAGAGAAGCGTGTTGGCGTATCTTCAACAACACTGTCGATTTGAGGAAGGCGCTCTAAAGCCTTTAAACGAGCTTGGGCTTGTTTGGCTTTTGTGGCTTTTGCACGGAAACGGTCTACGAACGATTGCATATGAGCGCGTTGAGCGGCGACACGCTCTGCCATACGATTTTGTTGGAGCATTTTTTCTGTACGGATCCGCACAAAATTATCATACCCACCAGGCGTTAGGCTGAGTTTGAGTTGATCGAGGTGGGCAATTGCATCAACCGTATTATCAAGCAGTGAACGATCATGGCTAACAATGATCGCTGCTCCAGAAAATTTGGCGAGCCATGATTCGAGCCAAAGTGTTGCTTCGATATCAAGATGGTTGGTCGGTTCATCAAGCAGCAGAAGGTCGGGGTTCAGGAAAAGAGCGGTTGCTAATGAGACGCGCATTCTCCACCCTCCCGAAAAGTCTGAGACGGGTTTTAATTGTGCTTCCTGATCAAAGCCAAGGCCAGAGAGAATCGCACCAGCTCGGGCAGGAGCCGTGTGTGCATCAATGGCGATTAATCTTTCATGAATATCCGCGATACGGGTTGGATCTGTTGCTGTTTCGGCTTCGTGTAATAGTTTTGTACGTTCGATGTCACCTTCAAGAACCGTATCAATAAGGGATGTATTTCCAGAAGGGGTTTCTTGCTTAACACGCCCCATTGTTGCGCGGTTGGCGAGAGTAATTGTGCCACTATCTGGAGAAATATCTCCTGCAATGGCGCCTAGGAGTGTTGATTTTCCTGCACCATTTTTGCCGATAAGACCAATTTTACGACCGGGATCGACACTGAGAGAGGCATCTTCCAGAAGAGGGCGACCAGCGATACGAATGGTTAAATCTGTAATGGTGAGCAGGCTCACAAATGCCTCAATCAATTATAGATGTGAAAAAAGTGTTATAGATCTATCAGGAACGATCATTTTGCTCTAGTGGATGGGTGGATTTTCGTTTTATCTCGTAGGAGAAAAAAGATGGCTGTAGAACGCACACTTTCAATTATTAAACCAGACGCAACAAAGCGTAACCTTACAGGTAAAATTAACGCTGTTTTTGAAGGCGCTGGCCTTCGCATCGTTGCTCAAAAACGTATTCACCTAACAGAAAAGCAAGCTGGTGCGTTTTATGCTGTGCATAAAGAGCGCCCTTTCTATGGTAGCCTTGTTGCTTCCATGATTGCTGAGCCAGTTGTTGTTCAGGTTCTTCAAGGTGAAAACGCTGTTGCGAAAAACCGTGAAGTTATGGGTGCAACAAACCCAGCTGATGCAGCAGAAGGAACAGTTCGTAAGCTTTTTGCGGAAAGCATCGAAGCAAACTCTGTTCACGGTTCTGACAGCCTAGAGAATGCTAAGAACGAAATTTCTTTCTTCTTTGCTGAGACAGAAATTCTTCCATAATTTTTTGGATTATTTGGTAAGAAGAGGCCCCAGAGTTTTGCTCTGGGGTTTTTTATTTATAGACTTATTTTTAAATGATTGTTTCTGATAATGCTTTGAATTTTACAGATGGAATAACAAAGCAGAAAGGGAGTTCTGTGGCGCCAATAGAGGTTAGAAAGGCTCCTGGTTTGTAATGGGTAACGTCAATAGGTATGGCAGAAGCAATATTTATTGGAAGATCAATGTCAGCTGACGAAAGAGTTTGTAAATTTTCAACTAGTCTTACAGCTGTATCTTGGTAGCAGAGTTTATCAAGAGCAGTCTCATACGAATTAAAAAAAGTAGAGAATGGTTTGGGCAAATTCTGAGAATGGCTTTTTATTCCCCCAATAGCCCAGTTTGGAGAGCTTCCATTGTCATTTACTCCACTGATCCAGCGCTCTTTATTACCAGATGACGTGACTATATGCTGGAAGGGTTTACCGTAGTGTGAATTCATAACGTCGCTGAAAAGACGTGTCCCTACGGCATATAGAGGGTTATTGAAGGTATTATTGAGAAAAAGGACTGTTGGTTTCGTGACAGGCTTATGATTGACCTCTTCTAGATATAGTCGCCAGTTGCTTTGTAAGGGAGAAGGGAAGAAATGCCGCGCCTTGCCTAATGCTGAAGGGCCAAAATGGCCATGTTGATAGGTCAAAATTGTAAGAATTGTATAGCCATTGTGTTGTAGTAAAGAACAGTTATTGGGAACGAGGTGAGCGATATTTTGGATAGGCACAATCCAATTGGCGTACAGGATATTACGGACATCACTTTCCAGAACGAGAAAAGGCAAGTGCTTAAAAAGTTGACGTATTTTATTTCTTAATGAGATATTATTGGCGAGAGTATTTTGAATCATCCCAATGAAATTATTGGATGGCGATATATAACGAGAGATAATATTAGACATTTAATTAGCCTATTTGATCGTCACTAAATATCTGACTTATATAGAAGATATCGCTTCTAAAGAAGCCTCGACAATTAATATCGAGGCTTAAGAAAATACTATCTCCAGCCTAAAGTAGGTGCAACATGAGTTAAGATCGACTCAATAACGTGTATATTATATTTGACACCCAATTGGTTGGGTACAGTCAGTAACAGCGTATCAGCTTCTGCAATGGCTTCATCTTGGCGAAGTTGCTCAATGAGGGATTCAGGTTCAGCGGCATAGCTACGGCCGAAAATGGCACGTGTTTTTTCATCAATAAGGCCAACTTGGTCTTGTGAGTTTCCGCGTCCAAAATAGGCACGGTCCATATCATTTATAAGAGCGAAAATACTACGACTGACGGAAACGCGTGGTGTACGTGTATGTCCTGCTTCTTTCCATGCTTGACGATAGGCTCGGATTTGCGCGGCTTGTTGAATGTGGAAAGGCTCACCCGTTTCGTCATCTTTAAGGGTTGAACTTTGTAGGTTCATGCCATGTTGAGCGGCCCAAATGGCTGTTGCGTTTGATCCTGCCCCCCACCAAATTCGGTCACGTAAGCCTTTTGAATGAGGTTCAATTCGGAGAAGGCCGGGTGGATTAGGGAACATTGGCCGTGGATTAGGTTGGGCAAATCCTTCTCCATCAAGAAGTTTTAAAAAGGCTTCAGCATGATGACGCCCCATATCAGCATCTGTTTTTCCTTCAGGTGGGGCATAACCGAAGTGACGCCAGCCTTCGAGCACTTGCTCGGGGGAGCCGCGGCTAATTCCGAGTTGAAGTCGTTGACCGGAAATCAGGTCTGCTGCGCCAGCATCTTCTGCCATGTAAAATGGATTTTCGTAGCGCATGTCGATCACGCCAGTACCAATTTCGATGCGGCTCGTTTTGGCACCAATCGCGGCTAAAAGTGGGAAGGGGGAACCTAATTGTCGAGCGAAATGGTGTACACGGAAATACGCTCCATCAGCACCGAGTTCTTCTGCTGCCACGGCAAGGTCTATGGATTGTAAAAGCGTGTCTTGTGCTGAACGTGTTTGAGAATGTTCAGATGGTGTCCAATGACCAAAGGATAAAAAGCCAATTTTTTTCATATATTATCACGCCATTAAAACAGTTCGTTTCATCAAATATGTTAATTTTTTTTGTTGATTAAAGGAGTAGCTTTTATTTCGTGATTTTCTGGGAGGAGTTTGGGCGTACGGGGATTGTGATGGTTGTCCCGATAGGTGCTTTATCAAATGCATCGGCGGCAGATTGGAAGTTGCGATCAGGTTCGGTAGGGATAGAATAGTCTGTCGGTATTCCAATAAAAAGGCCTATAAGGAGTAGACCAAAACTGATTGCTCGGACGAAAAAAGGTCCTGAAAAAGCGGCAATCGTTAGTGTGGTGCTCCATGCAAATAAAGGAATGAAAAAATACCGCATTCCTGTATCGGGAATAAGAAGAGCATTCCATTGAGGAGTAGTGGTGCTCACAATCGGGTTCATTAAGCTTGCGGTAAGAACGAGGGTCGCAAAAAGAAGTAAATACCTTACGAAGGATGATTTTTTTGCCATTCTTAGACAAATATACAAGCATAATATCGTGACGAAGAGAGGAAATAGTGGTCCTTTCCAAAAAAAGGACTGGTATAGCCGGTTAATATGATTGTGGCCAATGATCGGGCTTAGGAAGAGTTGTGAGGTTAGTAATTGTAAAAGAGTACCAATCCGTGCACCAAGAACTGTATGGATACGGGTCGTATGGCTGGTTGTAATAAGAGGAATAAGCTGAATAAAAGTGCTGGATATTAAAATAATTAATCGTTGAATGTTGGTTTTGTTTTTTTGGAAGTAGGTATGAATAATTGCTAGAGGAAGAAGAAGAAGACAAAAAGGCCCGCTTAAAGAGGAAAGGGTTAAAAAACTATAATCAAAAGTTTTTTCAAATAGATTTTCAGGTGGGCTGGAGAAAATAATTAAGAAAGCCAAAATAGCTAAGTGCCACTGACTATTGGTTAAATTAACATAGACTTCGTTTGTATTAGGAAGCGTACATAGCAGGCAGGCTAAAAAAAAGCGTAAACTATCGTTTGGAATAAGGTTTTTGCAGCGTGTCGAGGTTATAAAAGCTGCGGGTAAAAGCTGGAATATGAAGGCGCATGCGGCATAAAAAGTAGGATTCCACCTTAGTGGAAATGCTTGCCCTATGAGTGCGATGAGGCGGCTAACAGTTTGAAAATATCCAGTATGAGCCATTATTAAAGAATGAATTTTTAGATGATAGGCATCAGGAAACCAAACCCAACCGTCTTCTCCCCAAAACTGAGCGTGTAGGAGAGTGCTTGGTGAGCGAAAGAAAAGGAGACCGCTTAAAAAGAGAAGCTTAATAAGAAATAATGGTTTTAACCGGGAATAGGATGAGAAATTATGCATCTTATTATTTCGTTATTGTGACGAACGTACCTGGTCGGATTGGAAGAGTGACAATGGTCCCAAGAAGGGCGGTATCAAAATAATTTGCCCGTTCTGTAAAGCCGCGGTCGTTCTCTTTTGGATAGTGCCAATCCCGTCGAAATCCAAAAGATAATGCACAAAAAAGAATGAGCCCAGAAGTAAAACGTATTGGGATAGAACCTTTAAAGGTCAGGGTGGCAAGCGTTATAATCCATATGCATAAAGGAATATAAAAATAGCGCATACCCGTATTGGGAACAAGGAACGCATCCCATGCTGTAGTGGAACTGCCTGCGGGATGAGTTAACCCAGCCGTTAAAACGATTGTTGCAAAGATAAGAGGAAGGCGTAGGGCAGAGATTTTTTGGAAAGCGTAAAGGCACAAGAGAAGCCCAACCAATGTAATGCCCCATGGAAGCCACCCTGTTTGCCAGCTATGTAAAAGCTCAAGTTGTTTTATATGATCTCGCCCAATAACAGGAGAAAGAAAAAGCGGCCCACCAAGTATCTGTGTAAATTTAGAGGGAGATGCTCCAAGGTTAGGGAGCATGTGGGTACGCTCTCCTGTTAGAAGAATTGTGGTGCATTGGATGATAGCCGTGCTCATGACGATGCAAAAACGAGTAATATTCGTTGATGAGCGCTCTATCGCCGTGCGCAGGAATGCGACAGGAAGTAAGAATAAGCAGAATGGCCCACTTAAACCCGAAAGGATAAGAAAGCTGATATCGAAGAGTTTGTCGGCTATCGAACGTGGTGGTGCTGAGCAAACAATTAAGAGTGCTAAAAAAGCGAGGTGCCACTGACTATTTGTCAGATTGACATATACCTCCCATGAGTTGGGGATAAGACAAACAAGGGTTGCTATAAAAAATCGGAAGATGGTCGAAGGAAACAGGTTTTTACATCTGGGAGAGAGTAAAAAAGCGCATGGAAGCCATTGAAAGAAAAAGGCCATAACAGCAAAAAGAGTTGGGATATCTCTTAAGGGTAAGAGTAAGCTGCTAAAAGCTACAATCCGATCGTCAGTTTGAAGGTATCCGGTATGGGGTAAATAAAGAGACGATATTCCATAATGGTACGCATCAGGAAACCAAAACCAACCATCTTCTCCCCAAAATTGAGCATGCAGTAAAACATCCGGTTCTCTTGAGAAAAGCAAGAGACTAAGGATTAAATAGCCTAGAGAATAGAATAGAGTTTTACTGCGAAGAGGCATGCAGTTATTTTCTTTCTATAAACTCTTTGAGGATTTTTGGATAAAGTGTGTGCTCTTCTACGAGTACGCGCCCAGCAAGACTTTCAGGAGTGTCATCTGCCAAAACAGGAACACGAGCTTGACCAAGGATGGGACCTTCATCAACACCGCTGGTTACAAGATGGACAGTGCAACCATGTTCGTGTGCGCCTGCTTTAATCGCGGCTTCATGGGTATGAAGCCCGGGAAAGGCCGGTAGTAGGCTAGGATGAATGTTTAGCATTTTGCCGTACCATTTTTCTACAAGCCATGGCGTTAAAACGCGCATATACCCTGCCAGACAAATCAGTTCAGCGCCTGAAGCTTTGACCGCTTCATGAACTTTTCGTTCATGTGCTTCTCGGTCTTTACCAAAAGTTTTGTGATCAATAACTTGCGTTGTTAATTGAGCATTGCGAGCAACGTCTAAGCCTATAGCATCAGGGCGGTTGCTTAAAACCAAACTGATGCGCGCAGGGAAGTCTGGCTTTTCACATGCTTCAATGAGAGCTTTCATATTGCTTCCGCGGCCACTGATGAGGACCGCGATCGGTAGTTTTTGTTTCATGAAAAAGAAACCGGGCTTTCAAGTCTATAAACCGTATCGGATTGAGTAACTTTTCCGATACGATAAGCTACTTCGCCACTGTTTTTCAAAGCAGTTAATACTTTATCGGGTTCAGATGTGACAAGAACCATGCCGATACCACAATTGAAGACACGCAGCATTTCATCGCTAGCAACATTGCCTGTTTTTGCGAGCCATTTGAAAACATTCGGTACAGGCCACGCAGAACCATCAATGGAGACACCTAAGCCTTCAGGAAGGACGCGAGGGAGATTCCCCGGCAAGCCACCGCCTGTAATATGGGCGCAACCGTTGAGAAGGCCTTGCTGGTGCAAGCTTAGGACTGTTTTCACATACAGTTTTGTTGGTGTCAGAAGGGCCTCGGCAAGAGTGCGGCCTGTTTCAAATGGCGCGGCATCCTTCCATGATAATCCAGAGCGACGCACAACTTCACGCACAAGGGAGAAGCCGTTGGAATGCACTCCAGAAGAAGGGAGGCCAATGAGAGTATCGCCAGCTTTGATGTTGGTTGGTAATAAATTACCGCGTTCTGCAGCGCCAACACTGAATCCGGCCAGATCATAATGGCCTTTGTCATACATGCCGGGCATTTCAGCTGTTTCACCACCTACTAAAGCACACCCAGATTCAGCACATGCCTGAGCTATTCCTTTAATAACGGTTGATGCGTCTTCAATAGACAGTTTGCCAGTCGCAAGGTAATCAAGGAAGAACAAAGGAGTAGCTCCTTGAACGACAAGGTCGTTGACGCACATAGCAACCAAGTCAATTCCGACTTCGTCATGTTTCCCGGCTTCAATCGCAACCATAAGTTTTGTGCCGACACCATCGGTGCAACTGACAAGAACAGGGTCCTTAAAACCGGCCGCTTTTAAGTCAAAAAGAGCACCAAAACCACCTAATCCTCCCATTGTTCCAGGGCGGTCTGTTGCTCTGGCTGCGGGTTTGATAGCATCAATAAGAGCGTCTCCAGCGGCGATATCAACACCGGCTTGTGCGTAGCTAGTGCCTTTGGAAGTATCGGAGGTTGGCTTGGTCATGATAGAAGATCTCATAGTTAACGTAGCGTTGTTTTAAAGCATCCTGAGCGCTGGCGGAATGCATGGTAAAGAAACAATTATGAAAAAAGAGCAAGAAAAACCAGTAAATGTGCACGATGCTGCTTCACAAATAGCATTTCCCTTACGTTGTGTGTCCGCCATGACGGCGGATCGTTTTATTGTCAGCCCATCAAATGCGGCGGCTCGAGCATGGTTAATGCGGAGTATATGGCCAGATGGGCGCTTATGGCTATGGGGGCCAGCCGGCACAGGAAAAACACATTTATTAACAGTTTGGGCGTATGAGCATGATGCCACAGTGCTGGATGCTCGTCTTTTTTCACGGTCTTCATCAGGAGGGCGTGTTCGGGTTCAGGGTAATTTGGCACTTGATAATGCCGATTCGCCCGGTGATGAAGCCACGATGCTGCATTTATTAAATGATGCTGTGGCGCAAGGGGATCATGTTTTAATGGTGGGGCGTATGCCTCCTTCTCGGACGCATTTTGCCCTTCCTGACTTGGCCAGTCGGTTAAGGGCGACTGCAACAACGGCGACTGAAAACCCAGATGATGAGTTGAGAGCAACTTTGCTTTTATCTTTGTTGGCAGATCGGCAGCTTGTGGTTTCTCAATCCGTTACAGAATGGCTGTGGAAACACTTGCCTCGGACGGGAAGTGCCTTAGTTCGTGCTGTAGAGCGATTGGATGAAGTGGCTTTAGCGAGAGGGATACCAATTACACGCGGGTTAGCGCAGGAAATATTACCTGATTTGCTTTTGCCTGATCATGAATAAATGGCTGACAATTGACAGAGTTTTGTAAAGATTCGATGCTGTAACAGTGTTCCTGTTAAGATTTTTGGAAGAGTGCACGTGACGACCGACAAAGACCAGTCATCCTCCTCACGCCGTAATCGTCAACCACGTGAGGGGAAAATGACGCCAGCAGCAAGCCGGGCAAGGCGTCGTCGAATGGTTGTGCCTACGCGACAGGATTATGAAGATATTGTTCGCTCTCCATATCGATTTATTAATCGTGAGTTATCATGGTTGGATTTCAATCAGCGCGTAATTGAAGAAGCAGAGAATGCACGAAATCCGTTATTGGAAAGGATTCGTTTTTTATCAATCAGTGCCAGCAATCTGGATGAATTTTTTTCTGTGCGCGTTGCCGGGCTGGTTGGGCAGGTTCGTGAAGGAATGATCGTGCGTAGCCCGGATGGAGCAACGCCTGTTCAACAGTTGTCCGCGGTTCGTAAAAAGGCTCATTTTTTAATAGAAGAGCAACAAAGGGTTTGGAAGCTTCTTGAGGTAGAACTTAAAGAAAAGAATATTTCAATTGTAAATAGTTTAGACGCTCTGGATGAACGTGACCGTCAGGAGCTGTCGGCTATTTTTGATGAGCGCGTTTTTCCTGTTCTAACGCCATTAGCTGTTGATTTATCCCATCCGCTGCCTTTTATCCCAAATATGGGATTAGCGCTGGTAATGCGTTTGAAAGATCCTGTCACGCTTAATCATGTGATGGATGGGCTTGTTCTTCTTCCAACACAAGTGTCTCGTTTCTTGCGTTTGCCCGATCGTCTTGATGAAAATGGTAGGGCATTGGGTGAGATACGTTTTATCCTGTTGGAAGATCTTATTCGTTTGTTTGCGGATCGCTTATTCCCAGGCTTGATGATTGGAGCAGCTGGGGTATTGCGCGTTATCCGTGATACGGATGTTGAGTTTGAAGATGAAGCGGAAGACCTAGTCCGTTCTTATGAAACAGCATTAAAACAGCGCCGGCGTGGTGTTTGTATTTATTTGGCGTTGGATCAAAATTTGCCAGAAACTCTCGGGCGCGAGATGGGAGAAGAGCTTGGCGTCGGTGAGGAAGATATTGTCACTGTGCCTCATCTGGTGGGAATTAGTGATTTAAAGCAATTGATCGTTGATGATCGGCCTGATCTTGTTTTCCCATCCTATACGCCACGCTTTCCAGAGCGTATTCTGGATTATGATGGGGATTGCTTTGCGGCTATCCGCTCGAAAGATATTCTTGTTCATCATCCATTTGAAAGTTTTGATGTTGTCGTACAGTTTTTACGTCAAGCGGCGCTGGATCCTAATGTCTTAGCGATTAAGCAGACACTGTACCGTACTTCTCGTGATAGCCCCATTGTTCATGCCCTTATAGAAGCTGCGGAATCAGGAAAATCTGTAACGGCGATGGTTGAGCTTAGGGCTCGTTTTGATGAAGAAGCTAATATCCGCCTAGCGCGTACTTTAGAGGCCGCCGGCGTGCAGGTGGTCTTTGGATTTGCTCATTTAAAGACGCATGCCAAAATGAGCTTGGTTGTTCGACGGGAAGGCAGCACATTAAAGACTTATGCTCACTTTGGAACAGGGAACTATCACCCCATAACAGCGCGTATTTATACTGACTTATCGTTTTTCACATGTGACCCGCAGTTATCTGCTGATTCTGCTCGTTTATTTAACTATATGACGGGTTACGCGACGCCTGCTAAAATGGAGGCTCTGGCGTTTTCTCCTGTAACTATTCGTTCTACTTTAGAGCAATTGATCCGAGATGAGATTTCTTTTGCCAAAGAGGGTAAGCCTGCAAAAATTTGGCTGAAAATGAATAGTTTGGTAGATGCAGAACTGATTGACTTACTTTATGAGGCTTCTCAAGCAGGAGTTAAAGTGGTCGGAATTGTTCGAGGGATTTGCTGTTTGAGGCCGGGTGTTGCAGGACTATCTGAAAATATTGAGATTAAGTCGATTGTTGGTCGTTTTCTCGAACACTCTCGTATTTTCGCTTTTGGGAACGGCCATAGAATGCCTTCTCAAAAAGCAAAGGTATTTATCTCATCTGCCGATTGGATGGTCAGAAATATGGATTGGCGGGTAGAGGCAATGGTTCCGATTACAAATCCGACCGCTCATACGCAAATTCTTAGCCAGATTATGACCATGAATATCAGGGATAATCTTCAAAGTTGGATTTTATCTAAAGATGGATGTTGGCATCGTATGGCAAGTAGTTCTCATCCATTTTCAGCGCATGATTATTTCATGCATAATCCGTCTCTTTCTGGGCGAGGGTCGGCTGCACGAGATAAAGCCCTTTCAGAAGTAAACCGTCCTCGTGCACGTCCAGACCGTATTTTGGAAGACTAATTGTTATGTCCTTAACAGCGCAGCGCTCAGCTATTGTTGATCTTGGTTCAAACTCTGTTCGGATGGTGGTGTTTGAAGGGGTTTCACGTAATCCTCAACCCATTTTCAATGAGAAAGCCACTCTGAAATTGGGAAGAGGGTTGGATTCAAGCGGTCGTTTGAATGAAGATGGTGTTACGTTAGCTATGGACGTTCTAGGGCGGTTTCATACTGTTGCACGGGCGATGGGAGCCGAACCTTTTGAGGTGTTAGCGACAGCAGCCGTACGGGATGCGACAAATGGGCCAGATTTTGTCGCAGCAATCAGGGCCAGAATGCCAGGTGTCCCAATTCGTGTTCTGGAAGGTGAAGAAGAAGCAGATTATTCCGCAAAAGGTGTTTTATGTAGTCTTCCGCAAGCTGATGGTTTGGTAGCTGATATTGGGGGAGGGTCTTTAGAGCTTATTCATGTGGCCGATAAGCAATATTATGAAGCCGTTACAACGAAATTAGGCGTTATTCGGTTACATGATCGAGCCAAAGGCAGTGTTGAGCAAGCAGGGCTGATCGCAAATGAAATGTTAGCAGAGGTGAAGTGGTTGCCGGGTATGACGGGGCGGCCTCTTTATCTTGTCGGAGGGGCATTTCGTGCTTTGGCGCGTATCCAGATTTCACGGACACAATACCCCCTTAATTTAGTTCATTTGTTTTCACTCGCAGAGAAGGAAGCCCGAGACCTTACAGATTGGGTAATTTCTTCCTCGAAAAAGACACTTGAAAAACTTCCCAATGTACCGCGGAAACGTATGGCAGACGCGCCTTTTGCTGCTGTTGTTTTGCGTGCATTGATTGAGCGTGTGAAGCCATCCAAAATTGTATTTAGTGCAGATGGCCTGCGGGAGGGGTGGTATATGAAACATATTGCTTCTTCTGTGGCGCAAGAAGATCCAATGGTTGCACTAACGAATGAAATGTCTTCGCGGTTGGCGAGAAGTGCTTCTTTAGGATATCCTTTGGCGCGTTGGACGGATTCATTATTCCCCGATGAGACACCGATGCAAAAATATTTGAGATATTTAGCATGTGATTTGTCGGATATTGGGGCTTATGATCATCCTGAATATCGTGCTGAGCAAACCTATAAACGTATTTTGCATAGCAATGGTGTTGCTTTTGAACATTCGGCGCGAGCATTTATTGGGTTAGCGTTGGCTGTTCGATATGAGGTGGATATTAATTCAGCTCTTCTTGAGCCATCGCGCAAACTTTTGTCTCGTTCAGAAATTGATCGAGCCATCCGGTTAGGTTTGGCCTTGCGGCTGGCTTATACCTTGTGCGCAGGAACCAAGGTTCTTCTTGAGGAATGTCGTATACTGATAGAAGACAAGAAATTAGTGCTTATCTTGGGGGCAAGAAGTGTACGTGCTGCTGGAGGGGCTGTTCTGCGTCGTTTTGAACGCTTGGCAGATGTTATGGCGCTTGAACTTCAGGTTCGGGAAGAATAGTGCGTTTTCCCATAAGGGGATCGTGGTTAAAAGCGATTGCTTTTCTTGGTCTGGCTGTCGCTTTTATGATCGGAGGGATTTCAGTTTTTCATAAAAGACTGATCCATAATAGAAATGCATTATGGCAGATCGTGGATGGTCGATGCCGAGTAGACCATCTTCATGCGCCTTGTACAGAATATGATGCTCAACAAGGCTTTGCTCTTTTAAAAGATATTAAAGGGCGAGGGCAGTACCTGTTAATTCCTACTCAAAAAACTTTAGGGATTGAGGCGGCAAGTTTATTAAAACCAGATACTCCTAATTATTTCTTACAAGCCTGGTTAAAACGGTCTTATGTCGAAAAACGATATGGCTTTAAGATCCCAGATCAAGATTTAGCATTAGCTATTAATTCGATTTCGGGGAGAAGTCAGGATCAGCTTCATATTCATATTGATTGCTTAACGGCCTATACGCGTGCGAAGTTGGATCAGAATATGTTTGGTTCAGAGTGGAGTGATATATCGCTTTACGGGCATCTTTATCGTGCCAAGCGAATATCTTCTCTTACTCCATCTCCTTTTCAAGATTTGGCTGAACCCGAGGATATGGGAAAGCATACACTTGTTGTCACTCCCGCAGCACAAGGTGGCTTTATTTTACTGGATGATCAAGCACGCGCACTCGATTGGGGCGCAGGGGAAGAACTACAAGATCATCAATGCCGGCTTGATAACCCCAAATATCAAAGAACATCTGGTAATGGTCGCTTGTAACATTCTTGTTGGTTGCGTCATAAATGCAAGTGAGGCATATGTTCGAATTATATCAAACTAATATATTGTTGGAGATTTATTAATGAATTGGTCCTTATTTGCTCTGGCTGTTGGGGCCTTTGCTATAGGCACAACTGAGTTTACCCCTATGGGGCTTTTGCCCAGTATAGCTCATGGCTTGTCAGTAAGTGTTCCAAAAGCAGGTGGCTTGGTAACGGCATATGCAACCGGTGTCATGCTTGGAGCGCCGTTTGTTACAATTTTGATGGCTCGTTATCGTCGTAAGACAGCTTTAATGCTGCTGATGGGGATTTTTGTCGTCGGGAATTTATTATCATCATTTGCAAATACATATACTTTATTACTGATTTCGAGAGTCCTAACCAGCCTAACGCATGGCGCTTTTTTTGGTCTGGGAGCTGTCGAAGCTGCTTCTGTTGTCGCGCCGAACCGGAAGGCTAGTGCTGTAGCCACTATGTTCATGGGACTCACAATTGCCAATATATTTGGTGTGCCTTCTGCAACATGGCTAGGTATGAACTTTGGCTGGCACAGCGCTTTTGCCATTACGTCTCTATTGGGTATTTTAACGATTATTGCTGTAAAAATATTTATTAAAGCCGGAGAAACTGGGCCTTTGCCGAACGTAGGCAATGAACTCAAGGTGTTAGTAAGGCCCAATGTTGTTTTGGCGCTCCTTACAACCGCTGTTGGAGCCGCGGCAATGTTTGTATTATACACATATATTACTCCAATTTTGCAGCATATTACCCACGCTAATGCAACAATCATTACAATTGCTCTCGTTTTAACAGGAGTGGGATTTACTGTTGGGAATGCCATTGGGGGAAAAAGTGCAGATAGGTCTTTAGATGGGAGTCTGCTTATGTTTTTCCCTGTCCTTGGGGGGCTAACTCTTCTTTTCCCTTGGCTGGCTCAAACGGTTCCTGGGGCATTGATCATGGCCTTCCTGTGGTCCGCAGCGACTTTCTCTCTTATGCCAGCGCTTCAAATGCGTGTTATGCAAGCGGCACATGATGCGCCAGCTTTGGCCTCGTCTGTGAATATAGGTGCTTTTAACTTAGGGAATGCAATCGGTGCAGCCGTAGGGGGAATAGCTCTATCTGAAGGCTTTGGTTATGTTGGTCTTTCTATTGAAGGAACTGCACTTGCATTAACGGGCGTTGCAATTGTTTTATTTTCTAGAAAAGTAGCTCCTCCATGAAGCGTATATGCTCATTATCAATAATGACGGTTCTGTGCATTTCTACCGCTTATGCAAAACCGCCTGAAAATATAAGCGATGTTGTTTCTGCTGCTATCGCATATCATGATAGTGGTGCTTATCAGCGTGATTTTGCGGATGTTGTCGGGCAGGCTCAACAATGGATAAAAGAGCAAGCAGGTAAGGTTATAAAGCCCGCAATCGTATTGGATATTGATGAAACAACTCTTTCTAATTGGGAGGAGTTAAGAGCTAATCAGTTCGCTTATTTTCCTGATGGAACTTGCGATCATCTTCCGCAGGGGCCATGTGGCGTTCTTTCATGGGAGAGGAGCGGTCGATCTTCTGCTTTTCCACCTATGAAAGCATTAATTGATGAAGCGCAGCGATTGAATGTCTCTGTGTTTTTTGTAACAGGACGTCATGAAAACGAGCGTATTATTACGTCAGATAATCTAAAAAAATCAGGCATATCTCATTGGGACGGATTAATATTGCGACCAATGAATTCTTACACCAGTGCAGCGTCTTACAAAGCGCCTGTGCGTGCAAGCCTTGAGCAGAAAGGCTATACCATTATTGCTAATATTGGAGATCAGGCGTCTGATCTAGCAGGTGGGCATGCTATGAAAAGTTTTTTACTGCCAAATCCCTTTTATCGGATCCCTTGATCGTAATAAGAAATTACATCTGATGTGTCGAAGGCCTCCCTGTAAAGGGAGGCTTTTTTATTTAGAAAGATTTTAGAAGTCTATTTAAGTAGTCAAGTTCAGTTTGAGGCCGAGTGCGGTCTGCAGCACGGCGACGCAGTTCTCTTTCAATATCACGCGCGCGATCACGAGCATTGCTGTCTGGAATATGCATATTTGAATCATTTTTGCTACGTCCTTCACCAAGTTTTCGACCAAGCGGATCTTTGCTTTTGTCTTGCTGGGTGTCGTCGTCACTGTCGTCATCTGGCTCAGCGTCATCTCCATTGTCGCCTTGTTGGCCGGCCGCGCCGTGTTTAGGCCCAGTTTTATTTCCCATGCCGCCTGAAGGAATGAAACTCAAACGGCCATTTTTACCACTGCCAGAACCGCCAGATGCTTGATTTTTTTGCATCTCTTTTCCAGCATCGGACAAGTCTTTTAAAACCTTTTGTTCGGCTGTAATGGCCTGACTATCATTGCGATCGGCTAAACTCTTTTGAGCAGAAGCCATGTCTTTTGCAGCTTGATCAAATGCTTTAACTGGTTTTTGTGTTAACTCTTTTACTCGTTGCGCCAAAACCTTATTTACACGCGCTAAGGCCCGTTGCGAAGCATGATCCATTTGTCGAGCAGGTGATTGTTGGGCAACGGTTGCAGGATCTGTCGGAAGGTTTGACGGGGCTTCATTCTGTTCGATACTTTTAGAAGGCTGCTGTCCAAGTTCTCGAAGCAGATCAGAAGTTGTCATCTGGCTAATATCTGTCTGAGCATTATTGGCTGATGGATTTTGGGCTTGCGCAGCTTTTTGTGCTTCGGATAGACGAGCCTGTGTATGGTCAAGAAGGGCTGTTTCTCGATGAATCAGATCGCGTAGAGCGGAATGTTGAGCATGAGCCTCTTCACGGGCTTGCATTTGCTGAGCTAGGGCTTTTAAGTCTTCAGGAGTGGCTTGGCGCATATGCTCAGCCATATCTTCCATTTGTTGAAGACGTTTCAATGCTTCGTCCCCGTGCCCTTGGGATGCATCAGATTGAAGGCGCTGCATTTCTTCCGACCATGGGTCGGCGGTGCTTGCTTGAGACTGAGGCATAATAATCCCGTTTTGAGCTGCTTTTTGGAATAAAAGCTGCATCCGGCGATTAAGAGCGTCTTTGAGTATTTGGGTTCTACGTTGAAGTTCTTTTTGCTCGTCGAGGGAACGTCCTTTTTCTCCTAAATCATGCATATGATTGAGTTGTTGCTGGACCCCTTGTTGTGCAGCCCGAACGGCTGCTGCTGAATCTGCAATTTCAGGCCCATCGTGTCGTAAATCATCAAGATAAAGAGCTAAAGCCCAGAGCTGGTCGGGGATTGTTTCGGGAATGTCTTGTGTTTTCTGGTGCTGTAGAGTGGCGATATTGAGGGCTAGAGCAGCCCAAATGCCACGCACATCGGTGGTTTGCGTGAGGAGTTGTAATTCATATGCAGCTTGAGAGGGAGTTTCTTGGTTGAGCATTAAGCGCTGCCGTACAGCGATAATAGCTTTGGCAAGAGGGTCAGAAAACTTACGAGCGCCTAAAGTGAAGTGGATTGGTGTGCTACGGTTTTCTTTTTTGGAAATGCTTGTTGCATGCAAAATACCAACAACATCCATTCCCGCAAAAGGACTTGAAGATAAGTCAGGTTGAGCTGTTCCTGTCGCTTGTTTGGGGGTTCCATTTAAAGGGATTGGGATGTGAATAATGTGATTATTATGAGAGTGTGGCAGGTGTATTTCTGCTTCTAAAGAAGCAACACCAAAAGATTGATGCACTTTCCAAGGTAAAACTGTTCGGAAATCATCTTTTTGAGGAGATGGTTTTCCATTCCAAGAGACATCCGGTGGCAAATCTGCAATGATAGTAATAGGCCACTGACCTAAAAGATGCCCTCTAGAACGTATTTTTAGAGTAGCATTATTTTGAATTGTTGCTTTTGCAGTCCAGCTTTTTTCATCTAACTGATGACGGTTAAAAATCTGAGCACCTTGAATAGAAGGTGAAGAGACCGCCCCTGTTACGATAATATTTAGAGTAGCGCCCTGTGGAACAGTAAATGTGGTGTTAGCTGTGGTTTGAGAAAGAAAAATAGGAGCGCCGGGAGCAAAATCTGGTTGTTCTATCCACGCTTGTAGAGTTGGCAGGGGCACGCTGTCATCATCAACTCCAGGTACAAACCCCGCATAAAGCCTTGAAATGGAGTGTGATCCACTGATCGTAAAACCCAGCAGCAGGGCGAGAACTATTATGAGACTACTGATTTTTTCACGGAATGTGAGTTGAATGTGCGGGAAGCCAGTTCTCAAAGGGCCAAGAGAAGAAATAATGCGTTGAACATGAGTTGCCCAGATGTACTTTTGTTCAGCGCTACCAGCATATGCAGGCTGATCAGTAAGGGTGAGTAAAGGCTGAGCAGAAAAATGCGATGCGTGTTCAATGCGTCGATCTAGTTCTGCTGTGCTTGGGGTCGGTAAAGATCGTATCCCTCGGATGCATAGCCATACGAATGCGATGAAGCATACAATCTCAAATGTAGCATGGATCCAGTCGGGAAGGGATTGAGGGATACGTGCTAATGTTGAAAGAATAAATAACATTGCAATCACAAAGGGCCAACGCAAAGCAGGCAAAGCTTTTTCCCACCACATGATATGGCGGGCTCGGCGGCGTGCAGAGGTGAGGCGTGTGATTGCAGATGTTAAATCAGGCATGATGGGAGTGTAGCCATTCAGGAACAGTTTCGGAAGCGATGAGCTCTTCAATTGTTTGACGTTGGCGAATGACAGCCCATTTGCCATTATCGATAAGAACTTGTGTTGCAAGAGGTCTAGAATTGTAAGTGGAACTCATAACAGAGCCATAAGCGCCAGTATCGAGCAACGCAACAAGATCCCCACGCTTTAGATTTTCCGGTAGGAAACGTGCGCGGGCAAAGATATCACTGCTTTCACAGACTGGCCCGACAACATGCCATGGGGCTGTGGGAGTGCTGAGGGCTGTTGGTGCAACCGGTACAATACCATGCCATGAATCATACATAGCAGGTCGGGTAAGATCATTCATGGCAGCATCAAGAATGATAAAACTGGGTGAGCCAGCCTTTGTTTCAATAACACGAGAAAGTAAAATGCCGGAAGGAGCGGAGAGCCAACGGCCAGGCTCTAAACTGAGCTCAACGTCCAAATCACCGAGTGTCTCAGCAATAACGCCTGCAAGCATATCTGGTGAGGGCGCGATTTCATTTTTATAACAGATCCCAAGACCTCCGCCACAATCAATACTTTCAACGCTATGTCCCATGGAGCGAATTTCTCTTACCATGTCCGCCAAGCGGCTATATCCTTTGCGGAAAGGCTCTGCGGTTAACATTTGGCTCCCAAGATGGACAGCAAGCCCAACGAGGTGAATATTTTTAAGAGATGCCCCTTGAGCGTATAATTGTATTGCTTGGTTATGCTCAATGCCAAATTTATCGCCAGCGCGTCCTGTGCTGATTTTATCATGGGTCTTTGCATCCACATCCGGATTTACGCGGAGTGCAACTCGAGCGATCTTCCCGCAGGTGGCTGCGATGTTATTGAGGCGGAAAAGTTCTTCAGCACTTTCAACGTTAATTTGACGAATGTTTTTCTCAATAGCGAGGCGTAATTCTTCATCAGATTTCCCGACCCCAGAAAAAACAACCCCTTCTGGTTGAATACCTGCACGTAAGGCGCGGATCATCTCTCCGCCGCTTACGATATCCACACCATAGCCGCAATGATGCAAGACTGTGAGGACAGCTTGGTGATCTTGCGATTTCATCGCAAAGTGAAGATGCATATTGAGTTTATGCGCTTCAAAGGCTTGTTTTAACGTTTTTGCACGCTGGCGGAAGGTATTAGCGCCTGTAATCCAGCATGGGGTGCCGACTGACGCCGCGATTGTATGGAGCGGGACACCTTCAAAAAGAAGACCATCTCGCGCGTCCATTTTTAAAGAAGGACGAGCGGCAAGGAGATCATTCAAGAGTGGTTCTGATGCGTGTGTATTATTCATGATGATCTTACCGTATCCTGCTCTTTCTGATGTTCCAAGCGTTTCAAGTGAAAGTAAGGGCTAAAACATGAAAAAAAGCATGAAAGGTCGATTTATTTTTCAAATTTTTTCTCGGCTATGGGACAGAGGCATTTTTGTTTTAGCTCTGAGTGTATGTTTTGCTTGGAAAAACGTGAATGCACAACCGCTTCCACACCTACCTGGCATAGGGAATAACCATTCTCGCGAAGTGATTGATCCTAATACGATGCCATGGAGTATTCTGGGGCGTGTACAGACAGAGTTGGGCGTACGGTGTACCGGCTTTGCTATTGCGCCAACGGTTATGATGACAGCAGCTCATTGTTTATGGCTTCCTGCAACGGGGCATTATATTCGGCCTCAGGATGTTCATGTTTTGATGGGATATGAGCGGGGACGTTATCGTCAGCAGGAGCGTGTTCAGCAGTTTATTATACCGTCCGGCTATAATCCTAGGAACGAAGCTGGAACAGTTATGAATGATCGAGCGGTTTTGATTTTAAAGCAGCCTGTTATTCGGATACAGGAACGGCCGATGTTATTATCCGCAAAGTCTGGAGAGGCTGCTCGTTTGGTGGGGTACTCTCAGGATCGGGTTGAAGTTCTTTTGGGAGATCTTCATTGTCACACTGTTCTGGTAGATTCAGGTGGGCTTATTCATCATGATTGTGAGGGAACACATGGTGTAAGCGGGGCACCATTATGGTCACAAAATGAAAAAGGCCAATGGGGCGTGAGTGGAATAGTGGTTGAAGCGAATGTTGGGAAGGGCGGAGAGGCAATCCCAGTTCAATAAAATGAATATCACAAATATTTTTATAAATAAAAATAGAACCTATCGTAAGATCTGCGTTTAAATAGAACAAGCATAGTTGATATTTTGTAGGTCATCGTAACCGGGAGGCGAAGATGTATTCTATGGCAGAAAAGGGTGTTATATTTAATAATGAACCCTCGCAAGGTTTAGATTCACTTTCTACCTTCAGCAATAAAGTAAAAAGAAAGATACTTATTGTTGAAGATCAGCCTTTGTTGCGTTTTTTAGCTGCGGATCTTTTTGAAGAAGCTGGATTTGAGCCATTCCTTGCTGAAACAGCAGATGAAGCAGTTGAATTTTTAGATAAAGGCGAGATGGTTGATCTTGTTTTTACGGATGTTGGTGTTCCAGGTAATTTCAATGGGTGGGATCTTGCTCAGAAAGTAAGCAAGAAATGGCCAACAATAGGAATTATATTAACAACCGGGTATGGCCTTCATCATGAGATGAAGGAGGGAGCACCGAAGCTAGCCTTCGTTCCCAAGCCCTATGAATGGGAAAACCTATATCAGGTTATTGAGAAATTGTGTTGATTTTGTTTGATTGGCGCACCCGAAAGGACTCGAACCTCTAACCCCCAGATTCGTAGTCTGGTGCTCTATCCAGTTGAGCTACGGGTGCGTATCGAATTTTAAGCTATTACATAATAGCAGTTGGCGCACCCGAAAGGACTCGAACCTCTAACCCCCAGATTCGTAGTCTGGTGCTCTATCCAGTTGAGCTACGGGTGCAACGTGAGCGGGTTTATATCGGGGGTTTAAAAATATGACAACCCCCATTAACAATATTTTTTAACGTCGGGTCATTGTAATGTGAGCCCGGCAGCTTTGTGAGCCAAAAATACCACCGATTGCTTGTCCAACAGGATATCCATTGAAAACGATAGCTGTTTGATGATGATTAATGTCTTTCATAGGGAGTTCGGCATGATAGTGTTGACTACCAGGTGTGTAGGTTCCGCGAAGAATCTGGGAATTATCTCCTGGGGTAAAAATAATTTCTTTCCCTTCAATCGCTAATGTAGAAGGTGCTGTTGTAGGGCATGATCCTTGGTCTGTAATGAGAGTGCCAGCCCAGCGTCCTTCAGGGTTTTTCCCAGGGTCTGGGGTTGCACATGCTGCGAGAAGCACCATTGTAGAGAAGGAAAGAAAGGTTGTTAAACGCATCTTATTGTTGCTCCTTGTTTGAAGAGTGGTGACGTATAGAGCACAACCGCTTATAGGGTTGCATTAAAAGTCATAACCCCCGGAACGTGTGAGGCCATTACATTGACCCAGAAGGATTCTAAATCTGTTACTAAGCTTGATGAAACCCTTCATGAAGATCGGATACTTATTCTAGACTTCGGAAGCCAAGTAACACAACTTATTGCCCGTCGAGTACGGGAAAGCGGTGTATATTGTGAAATTTGGCCTTTCACCGCGACAGATGACAAAATTAAGGAATTTAATCCTCGTGGGATTATCCTTTCGGGAAGTCCTGCTAGCGTTCATGATGAAAATGCGCCTGCCGTTCCTGAAAGTGTTTTTTCACTAAATCGACCCGTTCTCGGCATTTGCTACGGTCAGCAAGCAATGTGCCAACTCCTAGGTGGGAAAGTGGAGACACATGAACATCGTGAGTTTGGACGCGCTTATATAGATATTGCTGAAGATTGTGCTTTGTTTCGCGGGGTTTGGGCTCGAGGCAAGCGTGAGCAAGTCTGGATGAGCCATGGTGACCGTGTCACAGAACTACCTCCCGGGTTTCGTGCTGTTGCTCATTCAGAAGGAGCGCCTTTCGCTATTATTGCGGATGAGGGACGCCGTTTATATGGTGTGCAGTTCCACCCTGAAGTAGTGCATACACCGCATGGAGCGGCTTTAATACGGAACTTCACCCATGATGTCGTCGGTTGTAACGGGACATGGAGTATGGCTGGTTTCCGTGATTTAGAAATTGAACGGATTCGTAAGCAAGTTGGTGATGGAAAAGTTATTTGCGGCCTATCCGGAGGAGTGGATAGTTCTGTTGCTGCAAAGCTTATTCACGAAGCAATTGGTGATCAGCTAACGTGTATCTTTGTTGATCCGGGCATTTTAAGAGCCGGTGAAGCTGATGAAGTTGTAAAAACATTCCGTGGGAAGTTTAACATTCCTTTGGTTCATCGTGATGCATCTGATTTGTTCTTAAAGGAACTGGCGGGTGTAACCGATCCTGAAGTTAAAAGAAAAACGATCGGCCGTTTGTTTGTTGAGGTTTTTGAAGAAGAAGCTGCAAAGCTGGGTGGAGCACAATTCCTTGCTCAAGGAACGTTATATCCAGATGTTATTGAAAGTGTAAGCTTCACAGGCGGTCCATCAGTCACCATTAAATCTCATCATAATGTTGGTGGCTTACCTGAGCGCATGAATATGCAGCTTGTTGAGCCTTTGAGAGAACTCTTTAAAGATGAGGTAAGAGCTCTTGGGCGTGAATTGGGAATTCCAGAGAATATTGTAGGACGTCATCCATTCCCAGGACCGGGCCTCGCTATTCGTATTCCTGGGGATATTACAAAAGAGAAGTTGGATCTTTTAAGAAAAGTCGATGCGATTTATCTTGAAGAGATTAGAAATGCCGGCCTTTATGACGCCATCTGGCAGGCTTTTGCCGTTCTTCTTCCTGTAAGAACTGTTGGTGTTATGGGGGATGGCCGCACGTATGATCAAGCGTGTGCACTGCGCGCTGTTACCAGCACAGATGGAATGACTGCTGAAGTTTATCCTTTTGATTTTGCTTTTTTAAATCGGGTTGCAGGGCGTATTGTTAACGAAGTCCGTGGGATTAACCGCGTAACATACGATATTACGTCTAAACCTCCCGGCACCATTGAATGGGAATGATCTGATCTTTTCTAGAAGTTTTATAAAAAAGCCCGTTTTGAGCGGGCTTTTTTCGTTTATTTATCTTGGTTGAGCAAGCCATGAGATGCGTTTTGTTTTTAATGCAAAAGGGATGGAAAGAACGCTAGCAACAGAGAATTCACGAGCAATCATTACGGTAATACGAAAATGTTGTAATGTGGCTGCGTGAGGTGGGAAAAATTGGATAGAGAAAGAGATGATTAAACTCAGTAAAGAAAAAATTATCTCAAGAGACGGAAGAATTTGAAGCTGAGTTAAACGTTGAAGTCTTTTTTTGGTATCGTGAGTTTGTAAAGCACGTCTAAACAAGAATTGAAAAATGTAAACAAAGCAAAGGCTTAAAATAAACCCTGCCAATACAGAGTATTTTTTATCGTGAGGAAATATATAAGTATAAATAGTAGAACCCATGCTGATCAGAGCAAGGCCACCAGTCAATGTAATCCCTAAAGCTAAAATAAGATTTTCGCTTCGGGTCATATTGACTTGATCATCTAAGAAAATATTTTTCATTTTTTTATCTTGGTTGAGCGAGCCATGAAATACGTTTTGTTTTTAATGCAAAAGGGATGGAAAGAACGCTAGCAACAGAGAATACACGAGCAAGAAGTATGGCAAGATGAAAATGTTTTAATGTGTCCGTGTGAGGTGGAAAAAAATTGATAGAGAAAGAGATGATTAAACTCAGTAAAGAAAAAATTATCTCAAGAGACGGAAGGATTTGAAGTTGAGTTAACCGTTGAAGTCTTTTTTCGGTATCGTGAGTTTGTAAAGCACGTCTAAGAAGGAATTGAAAAGTGTAAATAAAGCAAAGACTTAAAATAAATCCTGCAAATAGGGAGTATTTCTGGTCGTTAGGGAATATATAAGCGTAAATAGCAGAACCTATGCTGGTCAAAGATAGATTGCCAGTAAAAACAATTCCCAAAGTAAAGATAAGATTTTCGCTTCGGGTCATATTGACTTGATCATCTAGGAAAATATTTTTCATTTGTGTACTGATCCTATATGGAAACCAAGTCTGTGAAGATTACGAGCAATTATATCGTGGTTTTCCGGGTTTAATTCGTCCTTCGACATGAGATAGAGGGAGGGGGGAACAGTTAGCCGAGGGGTTACTTCATGAAGCGCTAGTTTTTTCAGCTCTCGTTGAAGGGCTTGTGATTCATTAATGGCGCGTTGATGAGCCCGCTCAGCCAACTCAGCATATTTTTTGGCATATTCAGCAGAACGAGCGCGAGCAGCAGAATTGGGTGCACTATAAGATTCTTGCTGTGCTCGTGTTGCATTTTGCTCTGCTCTCTTCATTACGTTTTGAGCCGACTTAGTAGCAGTTTGAGAGGCGTTTATTATCTCAGGTACATCTTGGGCTATTTTATAGATACCAAGAGCAGCATCAGGGATGGATGCTAGGATTGCTGTCCAACGAAGAAGAGCAGTTCTTTGCTTGAATGTTTCAGCATCTTCTTCATCCCCTGAGACTTCAAGTGCCCAAGCACCTCCATCTGTGAGAAGTAAAATAGCAGCTCCTATGGTTGCCACGATAGCGAGCCAGCCAGACGCAGCGGTTATTACTCCAATAGATAAACCGACAGCAACTACGTCTAGAGCAACTCCTATTGTGTCATTTTCATCGTCATTAAATGCTCGTTTAATGACTGGGATAGAGGTGATACTTTTTGTCAAAGCATTGCCAAGTTCCATATCCATTTCACCGCGGATTCTTGATGTCTCTACTTCATCATCGATAATTTCTTGGATCCAGCCTTTTATTTTTCCCCAAAATGTGGGGTGGATAGGAGGAGTCGGTTTTGATGGAGTAGGAATGGGTTTCCATTCAACAATGACGGTTTCCCCAAAGCCGGCTCCATCGAAAAGAGGAGACCTTAAAACGCAGAGATTATCACCATTAGCCCAAGTTATTCCGACTGACCGATCTAGGGCGCTATCAATAAATTGGCTAAGTTTGGTTGTGGCAATTTGTTAAGTTTGAAAAGGTCCCCAAAGAGGGGAGTTGGATAAAGGGGGTTCTGCCATTGATTGCTGCTTTATAAATAATGTATTTAGAGAAGTAATAATGCATAATTTGTGATAAATGGAATGCGATCAGGGATAAAATATATGTGATTGCGAATTATTATTTCTTTAATAAAAGTACGTCATATAGAAAAGGTTAGATTGAAATGAATGAGATTATTTGTCCGCATTGTAAAAAAGCATTTAAGGTAGATGAAACAGGTTATGCGGATATTTTAAAACAAGTCCGAGATCATGATTTTAACGAGCAATTGCAAGAACGGCTTCGTGTGGCTGAAAAAGACAAAGAACAGGCGGTAGAACTTGCGCGTGTTCAAACAACAGCTGCTAAAGATGTAGTGATACAGGAGTTAAAAAATAAACTTCAGTCAGAGGAAAGTGAACGAAAATTTGCGCTGGCAGAAGCTTTGGGAGGGCTTGAGAAACAGCGTGATGCATTAAAAAATGAACTTGATCGTGTTAAACATGAACATCAAAATACGGCTCAATTAGCGGCGATGAACTTAGAGAATGCTTTGCAGAAAGCAGGTGCCGTTAAAGATGCAGAAATACAGGATTTGAAGGCAAAGTTGGATGCCAGTAAGGCTTCTCAAGAATTAGCACTAGTTAAAGCCGTACAACCAATTGAGAAAGAGCGGGACGCCCTGAAAACGAGCCTGCAAAAAGTAGAGTTTGAGAAATCTCTTTCTGAAAATGCACTGAAAGAAAGATACGAGCTTCAGATTAAAGATCGGGATGACGCAATCGAACGGTTGAGAGATATGAAAGCGCGTTTATCGACCAAAATGGTCGGAGAAACTCTCGAGCAGCATTGTGAGATCGAATTTAATCGCATTCGTGCAACGGCATTTCCACGGGCGTATTTTGAAAAAGATAATAATGCACGCAGTGGGAGTAAGGGAGATTATATTTTTCGGGATATGGACGAGAATGAGACTGAAATCGTCTCGATTATGTTTGAAATGAAGAATGAAAGTGATCAGACGGCTACGAAGAAAAAGAATGAAGATTTCTTTAAAGAATTAGATAAAGATCGCGACGAGAAGAAGTGCGAATATGCGGTTCTTGTATCATTATTAGAACCAGAGAATGATTTATATAACTCTGGGATTGTTGATGTGTCTCACCGTTACTCAAAAATGTATGTCATTAGACCGCAGTTTTTTATCCCGATGATTACGTTGTTACGGAATGC
Source organism: Swingsia samuiensis (assembly GCF_006542355.1). NCBI lineage: Bacteria > Pseudomonadati > Pseudomonadota > Alphaproteobacteria > Acetobacterales > Acetobacteraceae > Swingsia > Swingsia samuiensis. The sequence continues at coordinate 1,832,544 of NZ_CP038141.1, forward strand.
TTCTATTAAATCACTAGAATACAAAACCGAACTTGCTTTAATGAGAAAGCAAAATGTTGATATTACTGATTTTGAGAAGAAGCTGGATGAATTTAAAGGTGCTTTTTCAAAGAATTATGATCTGGCTTCACGGCGGTTCCAGTCGGCTATTGAGGAAATTGATAAGTCGATTAATCATCTACAAAAAACAAAGGATGCTTTATTAGGAGCCGATAGAAACTTACGCCTTGCGAATGATAAAGCGCAGGATGTAACAATCAAAAAATTGACCCGAGGGAATAAAACAATGGCGGATAAGTTTTCTGATTTAAAGAAAAGAGATTTTTAACGAAGTATGACCCGCTGGTGAAGCGGGTCATAAAGACGTTATTTTGTAGAAATTGGAGTAAGTTGGGCGCGTGCTTCACCGGTCGTGTAACGTGAAGTGTGCAGGTTGATATAGCTTTTGCCAGAGATGACTATTTTTTGTTGGTCTGGTGTCAGGTGCACGGTTCCATCCATATGGCGCCTAAAAGGGCCGGGGAGCGGGGAGATGACTTTTCCATCAATATTGGCTTCAGCGGGGCCGTGCAAATGAGCTGTGGTGATAGGACCAGATAAACCTTCGGCTTTTATGTTATACATCAAAGTGTTTTGGTCGGTATCTAATGTTGCAAAAACAGAGCCTGAAACAGGTGTCGTTGCATTATGTTCTGTTTTAAAGGGACCAAAAAGCTGGACGGTCTCAGCAGAAGCATAAAAAGGAACTGCTGCAAAACTTGCAATAAGAATTGTAGAAAATAAACGACTTAGCATGGCATATGGCCTAATTTATATGTGACATAGAAACATTATGTTTCTAGTTCAGTATTCCAATAAAGGTAATCGCGCCAACTTTCATGTAAATAATGCGGAGGAAAGGTTTTTCCATTCTCTTGTAGGCGCCGGCTACTCGGACAAATCGGTTTTTGCCGAGGGAACATTTTTATTTCTTGAGGCAGCTTAGAGCCTTTTAACAGGTTACAAGGGCTGCATGCTGTGACGACATTGTCCCAAGTTGTTTTGCCTCCTTTAGAACGCGGAATAACATGGTCGAATGTCAGTTCCTGTGTCGGGAAGTGATCATTGCAATATTGGCACGTAAAATTATCACGAAGGAAAACATTAAAACGTGTGAAAGCAGGCTTTCGAGAGGTTGGAACATAGTCTTTTAAGGCAATAACACTTGGAAGCCTCATGTTGAGACTTGGAGAGTGAACCGTTGCGTCTTCATATTCAGAAAGAACAGAAACGCGATCGAGAAAAACGGCTTTAATAGCTTCCTGCCAAGACCATACAGAAAGAGGAAAGTAGGATAAGGGCCGAAAATCGGCATTAAGGACAAGAGCCGGAAAATGCTGACTATTGGCTGACACCACGCGCATCCTTTTAATAAGGACGACACATATTTGCTCGGTGTAAAACAGTAGACCGAAAAACAGTGTCGTCGGCTTCTCTGCTGTGAGTATTTCAGTAAAATACGTTCTCGGCAAGATGGATTACAAGGGGTGAGGCTCCTTAAAGGCGTAGCTCTTTGATATGCCTTAACAAAAAAGGAGAGCTAATGAGCTCTCCTTAGAATGTTTGGCTATTGTGCTGGGTAGTTACGTGGGTAAATAACTTCAGAAGCCGGGCCCGCTGGCTCGGGTGCGTTCTTTTTTCCGCAAGCGCTGAGAGATAGACCAAGGCTTGTTAAGGCTAAACTAACAAGTAAAAGCTTTTTCATAAATTATCCTAACTTTTCGAGCCATGCTTGTGCTTGGTGTTGAACGTTTTTCGGAGCTGTTCCACCAAAGCTGGTGCGAGAGGCTAATGAAGATTCAACCGTTAATACATCAAAAATGCCAGCATGAATATTTGGTTCAACATCCTGCATTTCTTGTAACGAAAGGTCTGCTAGATCGCATTTCTTTTTCTCTGCTAAGCCGACAAGTCGCCCTGTGACGTGGTGAGCTGTACGGAAAGGAACGCGGAGTTCTCTGACCAGCCAATCGGCTAAGTCGGTTGCTGTGGAGAAGCCCATTCCTGCGACTTCACGCATGCGTGCTTCGTTTGGCTTTAAATCGCGGATCATCCCATCCATTGCGGCTAGGGAGAGTGTCATGGCCTCTGTTGCATCAAAAACAGGCTCTTTATCTTCTTGGCTGTCTTTCGCATATGCAAGCGGAAGGCCCTTCATAACTGTTATCAGGGCGGTGAAGTCACCAAGGATACGCCCAATTTTTGCACGAACCAGTTCTGCCGCATCTGGATTGCGTTTTTGAGGCATAATGGAAGAGCCAGTCGTGAACGCATCAGAAAGTGTGATAAAGCCAAAAGGAGCCGAGGCCCACATCACAATTTCTTCTGATAAACGTGATAGATGCATGGCTTGCAAGGACAGAGCAGAAAGAAACTCTAAGGCGAAGTCCCGGTCTGAAACAGAATCCAGAGAATTGGCGGTTGGGCGATCAAAGCCGAGTTCTGTTGCTGTCATCTTACGATCTATAGGAAAAGATGTTCCTGCAAGAGCCGCAGAACCTAATGGGCATTCATTCAATCGTTGGCGTGCATCATGTAACCGGGTGCTATCACGAGAGAGCATTTCAACGTAAGCAAGTAGGTGGTGCCCGAACGTAACGGGTTGAGCTACTTGCAAATGTGTGAACCCAGGCATTGGTGTTGCGTGATATTCCAAAGCGCGGGTAGCAAGGCTACGCATCAAAGCTGAGGTTTGGTCTAACAACCCGTCAATGGCATCACGAACCCATAGGCGAAAATCAGTAGCAACCTGATCATTGCGGGATCTGGCGGTGTGAAGGCGTTTTCCAGCTTCTCCAATACGCTCGGAAAGACGCGCTTCGATATTCATGTGGATATCTTCAAGCGCGGGTGAGAAAGTAAAATCACCATTAATAATTTCTTGCGCAATGTCACTGAGTCCCTGCTGAATTTCAGCAAGTTCTGTTTCATTTAAAAGGCCAACTTTATGAAGCATGGCAGCATGCGCGAGAGAGCCTTTAATGTCTTGCCGCCATAAAATTTTATCGAAACCAACGGACGCATTAATTTCCGTCATAATGGCTGCAGGGCCAGAAGCGAACCGTCCTCCCCATTGAGGATTGGCTGTATTGGCATCAAAGTTTGGAGAAAGAGCAATTTCGTTTTCGACAGGAGCGTTTTTCATGATAACCATAATAGGATGAAACAGAAGCAGATCGACCGGCGAGCTTTTCTTATTGGAGGGGCAAGCCTAGCCGCAGCGGCGCCGCTATGCAATTCCGCACATGCGGATGATAGTCAACCCAAGTCTATTTTATCTGCATTGCAGTTCAATTCGCCTTTTGTGCCTTCGTTTGACTTGGCTGTTCAAAATATAAAGGGGGAGCAAAAATTGCTATCCTCTTGGCAAGGTAAACCTTTAATTTTGCATGCATGGGCGACATGGTGTGCTCCATGTAAAAAGGAATTACCCGCTTTGGATGGCTTTATCGCCAAGTGGGGAAGTGTTTGCCCTGTGCTGCCTATTGCTTTAGCGAGTCACGATTCTCAAAAAGTATCAGAGTTTTTGAACAGAGAGGGGCTTTCCCATATTGGATCATGGACTGCTGATTGGCAGAAACTTGGCCAATGGGCGAAGGTGAGTGAGGTTAGTTTGCCAACGACCTTCCTTGTTGATGCGAAGGGGGCTATCCGGTCATCCTTTCCGGGTGATATTAATTGGGGAGTTCCAGATGCTGGAGAGCAGATTCATCAGGTTTTGAGGCAGCTCTAAGGTGTAAATTTAAATATTATTAAAGAATTTTTTCGTGATGAGATGAAGGTTTTTATGTCGAATACATTACTGAGTTCTATTGATCCTGCACCCTATTTGATGTTTCCCGAAAGGAAACCCTCTCCGTTTGTATTAGTAAGCGACCATGCGGGGCGAAAAGTCCCTGAAAAATTAGGTGATTTAGGTGTCGGTAAAGAAGATTGGGACCGGCATATAGCATGGGATATTGGCATTGGTGAGGTTGGTCAGCTTCTGCATAAAGCTCTTGGCTCCGTATTGATTGAGCAGGTTTATTCACGGTTGGTCATCGATTGTAATCGAGCGCCAGGTCATAAAACTTCAATCCCGCATGTGAGCGATGAAACGGCTGTTCCAGGGAATATTCATGCACCTGAAACATGCCGTCAGATGCGAGAGAAAGAGATTTTGCACCCTTATCATGATGTGATTGAAGAAGTGTTGTCGCAGCGTGGTCAAAAGCCAACAGCCTTAATTGCTTTGCATAGCTTTACCCCTCAATTTGGTGGTAAGAAAAGGCCATGGGATATAGGGATTTTACATAATCGAGATAAAAGAATGTCTCAGATTATGCTCAATCTTTTGCGTGAAGACCCTGAGTTATGTGTGGGGGATAATGAGCCGTATGTTTTGACGGATACAAGCGATTATACCGTTCCATATCATGCGGAAACGAAGGGGTTACCTTATTTGGAAATTGAAATCCGTCAGGATCTTATTGGAGATAAGGCTGGGCAGCATTTATGGGCAGAGCGTTTAGCCTACTTGTTGCCAATGGTTTGGGAGAGAATGGCTCATGATTGATGGACGTACAAAACTGGCGGGCGTGATGGGGTGGCCGGTGGGGCATTCTCGATCTCCTATGCTTCATAATTACTGGTGTCGTATTAATGGAGTGAACGGAGCGTATCTGCCTCTTCCCACTCAACCAGAGCATTTTAGCGCTGCGTTGAAAGGGTTGATGGCTGCTGGCTTTAGGGGGGTGAATGTTACAATCCCACATAAAGAAGCCGCGATGCGTTTATGTGATGATTTGACAGATACTGCTAAGCGGGCAGGCGCTGTGAACACGGTTTTTTTTGAGAATGGGCGTATTATTGGAGAATGTACGGATGGAACGGGGTTTTGTGAGAATTTAATTGCACACGGTGTAAAAATTCAGGGCCGAGTGATGATCTTGGGAGCGGGCGGTGCAGCGCGTGCTGTGGCAGCGGCCTTGTTGGACCGAGGGTGTGAGGTTGTCATAGCGAATAGAACGCTAGAGCGTGCCGAGGCCCTGACTGCTGCCATGCAGGGTGGAGAGGCTGTATCATGGTATGATTGGCCTGCGCTGTTGAGTGGGTGCTCGCTTTTGGTGAACGCAACGTCTTTAGGAATGGAAGGGGGATCAGAGTTTGATTGGTTGCCTTTGTTAAGTCAGGCAGGTCCCCATCTTTGTGTTGCAGATATTGTGTATACTCCTCGGGAGACACCGTTCCTGATGGCGGCTCAAAGTAAGAGATTAAAAACAGTCGATGGATTAGGGATGTTGATTTATCAGGCGCGTGTTGGTTTTCGCGTTTGGTTTGGTGTTGAGCCGAAAGTTGACGAGGACACTTTTGAGCTTCTAGCTGCGAGCTTACGTTAAGAGATGCAGGTTATTGGTCTGACAGGCGGGATGGCAGCAGGGAAAAGTACAGTTGCATCGTTGTTTCGTCAGGCACATATCCCTGTATTTGATGCGGATGCTGTTGTTCGAAAGTTACAGGGGCCAAGGGGTAGGGCCTTTCCGTTTATTGCGCAGCATTTTCCCAAAGCGGTTAAAAACAATCAACTTGATCGAACCGTTTTGAGAGAAGAAGTTTTGTCTCGTCCTGAGGCGCTTGGGATACTGGAGAAAATAATTCACCCTTTAGTCCGTCAAGAACGTGAGTTATTTTTAAGACGTTGTCGCGCAAGAGGAAAACGAGAATGTGTGTTGGATATTCCATTACTAATGGAAATAAATGCAGATCAGGAATGTGATTGGGTTGTTGTTGTGGAAGCGCCATATTCTACGCGTTTGGCGCGTATTCGACAGCGGGGTAAAGGCAATGTACGGATGTCGGAAAAGCAGGCTCAGGGTTTTTTGAAGCGACAAATGTCTGATGAGGAACGCCGCCGTCGGGCTGATTTTGTGATTAAAACAGGATTATCAAAAGCGAATACGGTAAAACAGGTTGCTCGCTTTTTGCATCATATACGAGAGATAGCATGAAACGCTCTATTTTATTTGATACAGAAACAACGGGGTTTGATCCTGAGCAGGGTGATCGGATTATTGAGATTGCGGCTTTGGAACTGATAGATGATTTGCCTTCAGGAAAACAGTTTCATGTCTTGATTCATCCTGAACGTGATATTCCTGAAGAAGCCACAAAAGTTCATGGGTTTCGGATTGAGGATTTGGAAGGGAAACCCAAATTCGCAGAAATAGCAGAAGAGTTTTTAGGCTTTATTGGAGCCTCTCCCATGATCGCTCATAATGCGCGTTTTGACTTTAAGTTTGTTAATGCAGAGCTATCACGGGCTGGTTTTTCTGAGTTGGATTATAAAAGCCGAGCGGTTGATACGGTTGAGATGGCTCGTAAGAAATTCCCGGGGCTCCCAGCAAGCTTGGATGCGTTGTGCCGACGCTTTAATATAGATCTTTCTGAACGAGGAACACATAATGCATTGCTTGACTGCCGTTTGTTGGCCGATGTTTATCTGGAATTAATTGGCGGTCGTCAAAGAGGGCTGGGCTTGTCTGGCCCGGCACGCAACAGGAGGTCCTTGCAGGGGCAAGACACTTTGAGTGATCGGATACCAAGACAGATGACGCCACCAACCGCCGAAGAAATTGCGATGCATGAAGCCTTTATTGATACGCTGAAAGACCCGGTTTGGCGTCGATCTGAATGAGAATTCTTTTTATTGCCTCTAATCGTTTAGGGGATGCTGTTATTTCGACGGGTATTTTGGATGCGTTACAAAAACGTTATCCTAAAGCGCTGTTTACCATAGTATGCGGCCCTGTCGCTGCCGGTGTATTTGAAGCTCATCCGCAATGTGAGCGGCTTATTGTTATGGAAAAACAAAAATATGATCGGCATTGGATCGATTTATGGATGCAATGTATTTCCATCGCTTGGGTTTTAACGGTTGATTTGAGGGGGTCTCTTTTAAGCGCTTTTTTATGGTCACGTCAGCGCATCATTGTAAGAGGTGGACGGCGAAAAGGACGAAAAATTGAGCAGCTTGCTCGTGCCTTGAAGTATGATACGGTTCCAATGCCACGGGTATGGATTTCACAACGCCAAAAAGAATATGCTGCCCGTATTCTGCCAGAAGGAAAGTGGCTTGCATTGGGGCCAACTGCGAATTGGGATGGGAAAATCTGGCCAGCTAATCGCTTTGTTGGGTTGGCTCAAGCGTTGCAAGAAAAGGGGTATCGTACGGTTGTGATCTACGGCCCGGGAGACCGGGAGCGTAGGATAGCACGTGCTGTTTTGCAGGATTTACCCCCAGATGCGATTGATTTAGGAGGAGACCATACAATTGGTGAGGTGGCGGCCCTTTTACAAAAATGTCAGTTGTTTGTAGGGAATGATTCAGGCTTGATGCATCTGGCCGCAGCAGCCGGTGTGCCAACGCTTGGTTTGTTTGGGCCATCAAAAATGTCTGAATACGCACCAGCGGGGGAAAGAGCGTATGCTATTGCAGCACCCGGTTTGGAGGGTGAGGCACCTATAGATGGATTGCAGATTAAAAATGTTGTGCAAGTGGCCTGCGATATTTTGAATAATCAGGCACAGTCTTTTAAAACGTAATGTGACCTAAGAGTTGATGGAAGATCAGATTTTGTCAAAACGGAGAGCCCGCGTAGCACATGTTATGGCTGGTTCAGCACATGGTGGAGCTGAATTGTTTTTTGAACGTCTGTTGGCAGCACAGGCGCAGGATCAACGGTTTGTTAAAGCTTTTATAAGGCGCAATAAAGAGCGTGAAAATCGGTTGCATGCAGCGCAGGTGACAACTCAAACATTTCGGTTTGGGGGAGCGCTGGATGTTGGGACAAAATATCAGTTAAAATCAGCATTTCATAAATTTAAACCAGATATTGCGATCGCATGGATGAGCCGTGCGGCAAAAAAAATGCCATCTGGGTCTTGGGTGACAGCTGGGCGGCTTGGAGGGTATTATGACCTATCGAATTATAAAAATTGTCGGCATTTAATAGGGAATACAAGGGGTTTGGCACGGTGGATGCGTGAGCAGGGCTGGCCATCGCAATATGTTCATTATCTGCCTAATTTTGCAAAAGATTTATCAAGAAGTGTTCCGGCGCGACCAGATTTTCTGCCTTCAGACGTTCCTTTTGTGTTGGCGTTAGGGCGCTTGCATCAGAATAAGGCTTTCGATGTTTTAATTCGAGCAATGACTTTTCTGCCCAAGGTTCATCTGGTTATAGCTGGAGAGGGGCCGGAACGAAAAAATTTAGAAGAATTAATCATGAGAGAGAAATTAGCAGACCGGGTGTATCTTCCCGGGTGGGTGCAAGACACGAGTTCTTGGTTACGTGCGTGTGATGTTATGGTATGTTCTTCGCGCATTGAGCCTTTAGGTAACGTGGTGGTTGAAGGGCTTTCGGCGGGAGTGCCTGTTGTTGGAAGTAATATTCAAGGGCCGCAGGAAATTTTAGCTGAAACAGGAGATGGTTTATTAGCTGAGGTAGAAAATGAACGATCTTTTGCTCAGCAAATTCAAAAAATCCTGCATGACCCTGTGTTGGCGCAAACACTCCGGCATAATGGTCGTGTCCGTTTTGAACGTGAGTTTTCACAAGACGTTGTTATGAAGCACTGGTCTGAATTTCTGGACAAAGAAGTGAGCTGATTAATGTGTGGAATTGCCGGAATTTCTTGTCTGCCAGGCTTTAAGCCCTCTGAAGAAGCTCTGGAGAAGATGTCTCAAGCGCTTTTCCACCGAGGCCCTGATGGGGGTGGTCGTTTTGACTCGTCTAGTGCTGCATTAAGGCACAGACGTTTGTCAATCGTTGATATAGAAGGGGGGGCACAACCTTTTTTGTATCAAAACGGTGCTCTCGTTGCGAATGGCGAGATCTATAATGATCCAGAAATTCGGGAACAATTTTCCGATAGTTCTTTTTCTTCACATAGTGATTGTGAACCCCCTTTGCATCTGATGTTAAAAGATGGAGTGGGATATACGCATGCCTTACGCGGGATGTATGCTATTGCGGCATTAAAAGACGAGAAAGAACAACATGAGTTGCTTCTCTCGCGTGACCCTTTTGGCATTAAGCCTTTATATTTTGCTCATTATGATGAGGGAATTGCGTTTGCTTCAGAAGCTCAGGCTTTGCTTGTTGCAGGATTTGGCCAAAGAGAGGTTCGGGCGCAGGCGCGTAATGAGTTGCTGCAATTACAATTTACCGTTGGGCAAGAGACAATTTTCCCGGGGATACGTCGCTTGTTACCGGGAGAAACTATTCGTATTGTTAATGGTAAAATAGTAGAAAATTATCGTCGGAAGGCTACTTCTGAAGCCAAAAAGTTTGTTGGGCCTATGTCCGATCAGCAAGCGTTGCAGGAATTGGATAAAGCGCTTCTAGATAGTGTGCATGCTCATTTGCGGGCGGATGTTCCACGAGGTTTGTTTCTCTCTGGAGGGATTGATAGTTCAGCAATTTTAGTGGCGGGCCATAAACTTGGTCTTACACATCCCAGAACGTGGACTGCCCGTTTTGATGCGGGTTCTAATGATGAAACAGAGGCTGCAGCCGCTCTTGCTGCATCTGTAGGGGCCGAGCATCACGTCTTTACGATTACCGAACAGATGGTGTGGGATAATTTGCCAGCAATTGTAGCTTGTATGGATGATCCTGTTGCTGATTACGCGATTATTCCCACATGGCTTCTTGCGCGGGAAGCTCGAAAAGCAGTTACGGTTATTTTAAGTGGTGAAGGAGGGGATGAGCTTTTTGCAGGCTATGGTCGCTATCGTCGTGCATTAAAGCCATGGTGGAAAGGCGGCCGTAAAACTTGGAAAACGGGAACCTTTGGGGCCACCTTTCCCAAGAAGGAGCGCCAATGGCGAGAAGGGCTCGCGAGAAAGGGTTTTTCACAAAAAACCTCTCGTTTGAATGCAGTTCAGGCATTGGATATTGAAGAATGGCTCCCGAATGATCTCCTCCTAAAGTTGGATCGCTGCTTAATGGCTCATAGTCTAGAAGGGCGTACTCCTTTGTTGGATCCAGTTATTGCGAAGGCAGTATGGTCATTGCCAGATCAATTCAAAATCCGAGGCAAGTACGGAAAATGGTTGTTGCGCCAATGGTTGGCTCTCAATGCTCCCCACAGTAACCCTTTTGCAGAGAAGAAGGGATTTACGGTGCCTATTGGGGTGTGGATTGAGAAGAAAGCCGCTCAATTAGCTCCATTCGTTGCGCGACATCCAAGCTTGAAAGGCGTTATGACTGAGCAGGATATAACGCAGGTGTTTGAGCGAGCCTCTCAGCGGCGTTACGGTCGCCAGGCTTGGAGTTTATTGTTTTACGTATTGTGGTTTCGTCATCATGTTGAAGGGGTTCCTGTGGAGGGGGATACTTTTGATGTGTTGTCTTGTGCGGTTTAATATTTTTTAAGAGAGATAAGGAAAAAAGATGCATTACGATTTGATCATACGTGGTGGAAAATGTGTTTTCCCATGGGGTGAGAGTGAAGCAGATATTGGGGTTCATAACGGCCGAATAGCGTCTTTATCTGTGTCGCATCAGGATGAAGCTGATCAGATTATTGATGCAAAAGGGTTACATGTTCTCCCTGGTTTGATCGATAGCCATGTTCATTTGCGTGACCCTGGGAATGCAGCTGTTGAAACATTGGAGACGGGGACCCGCGCGGCTGCATTAGGAGGGGTAACAACCGTTTTTGATATGCCCAATACGTCTCCGAGTGTGACAGATAAGAAAATGTTGGATTGGAAACGTGAGCATATTAGCCAAGTCGCTCATGTTGATGTGGGTATGTATATTGGTGCAACCCGAGAGAACACACCAGATTTAGCTATGTTGGAGCAACAGCCCGGTGTGTGTGCCATTAAGGTTTTTGCAGGGTCTTCTACCGGCGATTTAATGATTGAAGATGATGCTGGGATTGAAGCTGTTATGCGGTCTGGCCATCGTCGAGTGTGCTTTCATTCAGAAGACGAATATCGTTTGCAAGAACGCAAATCGATGTTTCATGAAGGCCAGCCTTACGAGATGCATAGTGTATGGCGGGACGTGGAGTGCGCTTTCTTAGGAACACGCCGTATTATGGCGATAGCGCGTAAGACAGGCCGTCCAGCGCATATTTTACATACATCCACGGCTGAAGAATTAGAGTATTTGGCTGAATATAGAGATGTTTCCACTGTTGAGGTGCTGGTTAATCATCTTACGCAAGTTGGGCCGGAATGTTACGAAAAGCTGGGAGGCCTCGCTGTAATGAATCCTCCTTTGCGGGATCGTTATCATTACGAAGCAAGTTGGAAGGCCGTGCAGGATGGTCGTGTGGATGTGGTTTCATCCGATCATGCTCCGCACCCTCTGGAAGCAAAAAAACGCCCATGGCCGACATGTCCCGCCGGGTTAACAGGCGTACAGACGATTGTTCCTGTGATGTTGGACCATGTGAATGCAGGGCGTTTGTCCTTGGCGCGTCTTGTGGATGTGATGGCTGCTGGTCCTGCTCGTGTTTATGGACTGCAAACAAAAGGTCGTTTGGCGGTTGGGTTTGATGCAGACTTCACTTTGGTCGATATGAAGGCCCAGCGCGAAATTACCAATGATTGGATTGTCTCCCCGGCGGGTTGGACGCCTTTTGATGGGACCACAGTTCAAGGGTGGCCTATGGCGACCATTGTTCGTGGAACGGTTGTTATGAAAAATAATGAGGTTATTGGTAACGCGACGGGACGCTTTGCCAAATTTGCGCCTTGATCTGCGCTTAGGCGCACATATTTTTGATGCGAGAAAGTAGAATATTATGATTCGACGTGTGGTAGTGGTGTGTGGATTGGCATTATTAATGTCTGGTAGTTCTTTCGCGGCCGAATCAAACTGGTCTGCCTCTAAATGTGGTGCAGAACCTGCTATGCCAGTTATTAAAGTTGGTACGGTTGCGCAGTATAATGAGAGCGTTGATCGTGTGACGGCATACGAGAAGCAGGCACGGACGTATAATGCTTGTGTTTCAACTCAGGCAAATCGGGAAGAAACCGCAATCAGCCAAGAGGCTAGTGCGCGAATCTCTCATATTCATGCAGGAAGTGCTGCTGTGCAGGCTCGCATTGCTGCAACTTTTCAAAAACTTTCTGCAACATTAACGGCGGCAGGTCGTAAACTCGGACATCATTAAGAGATTAAAGCCCCATTCTTTCTTGATTTTGTAAAGGAGTCAGGGAAGTGGGGCCTTCATAAGTTTGATGGGCAACGTTTGGCATGAGGTCTGGTCTTGCCCAACAAGTTGTTCCTTCAAAGCCTGTTGTACAGTATGGCTGTGGTGGTGGTGGCCCGACAGGGCGAGAGCAGAAGCTTTCATCGTCATAAAGATACGCGGTATTACAGTCTTTTTGCGTTAAGGCCGAAGCTATTCGGTCAGGCGCACACCCGCTTAAAGGCATTAAAAGTGCAAAAAGAGAGGGTATGGGTTTAAACTTCATATGAAAGAGTATGGGATGTAAACGTTAAAGAGTGCTTAAAATTATTTATTTAAGCATGAAATGTCGGTTTAATGCTGGAAGCGTTTGCCGCAAACGGCTGGCTCTTGTATGGTCGGCATAATTTATTGAGACTGATCCAACAGGGGACCTAGTGGCGGACGATTTCATCACCGAGGTGAACGAAGAGCTTCGACTACAACGTATTCGTGCAGCAACCCGTCGATTTGGCGTCGTTATTGCAGGCGTTGTTGTGATTGGGGCAATTGGGGGCGGCATTTGGGGGTGGAAAGTTCATTCCCAGAAACAAATGCAGCAAGTTGCCTCTCAGCAATATTTCACTGCAATGGCTTCTTTAGCGGATGCAAATCACGATAAGGCTACAATTATACAGGCTGAAAACACTTTTCAGAATCTGGCTCTTCATGGCCCGACAGGTGTTCGTTCTTACGCTGCTTTACGCCTTGCAGACTTGAAAATGCACAATCATGATTCGGCGGCTGCATTAACCATGTGGAATAATGTGGCGCATGATACGAGTGCAGAGAAACCATTGAGAGATCTGGCGCGGTATATGGCGCTGAATGCCCAAATTAATACGGCACCGGCAAAAGACTTAAGAAGCGGCTTTGAAGCTTTGATTCAGAGCGGTGGAGCATGGGTCTTTTTAGCACAGGAAGGCTTGGTTGCGTTGGACTTGCGTCCGGATGCTACCTCTGGTCAAAAGAAAGAAGCGCGTCGTTTATTGACGCAACTTGTTGAAAGTAGTGAAGCGCCTGAGGGTGTGCGTAATCGTGCACAGGCTCTTCTTGAAACCCTTGGAGATGCTGGTTGATGCGTGATCGTTCATCTATGGACCGTCGTTCATGGTTAAAAGCTGCTTGTTCAGGTGTTGCTTTGACAGCACTTGGTGGGTGTGGCCTATTTGAGAGCGATAAAAAGCCTGTATTAGCAGGACGTCGCGTTGATGTTCTTTCAACAGGTGCTGGTTTAACTGTAGACCCAGAAGACCATACCCCCATTAATCTTCCTGCTGTTCAACCGGTGGATCATTGGTTCCAGTCTGGGTATGGGGCAGATCATGAAGCGGTTAATGCTGCTGGGGGAGGGTTTCATTTAAAATGGAGCCGTTCGATTGGTGCAGAGGTTAGCCCCGATAACTTTCTCTCCAGTATTGCAATATTGCCTAATAACCGTGGGGCGATCCAATCTCCTCCTGTTATTGGGAATGGTCGTATCTTCACTACAGATGCACAAGGTGTTGTAAAAGCATGGACGTGGCCGGGAATGAACCGGTTATGGACCCGTCAGCCAGCGCCTCATGGTTCCCGTTCGACTAATATTGGTGGGGGGACCGCGCTTGATGGGGACACCCTTTATATTGTGGATGGTGTAGCCCAAGCTGTAGCGGTGGATGCAGCGACGGGTAAGCAAAAATGGGCTGTTGACCTAGGAACGCCTGGGCGCTCTGCTCCAACAGTTGCTGATGGCTTGGTTGTGTTTGGCACGATTGATGAGCGTCTTTTTGCCTTGGATGCTGCGACAGGCCGTCAAATATGGACCTATCAAGCGACGACGGCAGATACCGTCATTTTCGGTCAGTCTTCCCCTGCTATCCAGAATGGTGTGATTCTGGCCGGCTTTGGAAGTGGTGATTTAGTGGCATTGCGTGCCACCTCTGGCGAAGTTGTGTGGAGCGATAGTCTTGGTGGTTCCAATGGTATGGGAGCAATGCTTGATTTCTCCTGTATTCGTGGGGCACCTGTCATTAAAGATGGCACGGCTTATGCTATTTCCATGTCACGTGTTCTTGTAGCGATTGATATGCATTCAGGCCGCCGCTTATGGGAGCGTGAAGTAAGTGGACAGACACCACTATGCATCTGCGGTGACTGGATTTTTGTGCTTTCGACAGACCAACAACTTGCATGTCTCGATCGTTTGTCTGGGCATGTGCGCTGGATTACGCAGTTGCGTCGTTTCCGTAAGGAACAAGCTCAAAAAGGAGTTGTGGACTGGGTTGGTCCTCTCCTTGTAAATGGTAAGCTCGTTTGCTTCTCAACACTTCCAGAAGAAGGAATGGTTGTTGTCGATGCAGTGACGGGAAATATTGATTTAAAACAGAAGACACCAGCTTCATGTGAAGTGCAGCCAATCGTATGCGATGGGCTTGTTCTGGCATTGTCGCAGGATGCTGTCTTGCGAGCATATGGCTGAGAGAATGGATGCTGAAAATTTACCGGTTGTTGTTATCGCCGGTCGACCGAATGTTGGGAAATCGACACTTTTTAATCGTTTGATTGGTCGCCGGCAGGCGATCGTCTCTGATATGCCGGGTGTTACGCGTGACCGCAAAGAGGGGGAAGCTCTTATGCGTGGTCGCCGTGTACGCGTTATTGATACAGCGGGTTTGGAAGAGGCTGCTCCTGATACGCTATTTGGTCGGATGCGTTCATCATCAGAAACAGCGGTTGAGATTGCAGATCTTGTTTTGTTTTGTGTTGATGCGCGAGCTGGCATAACGCCGGCCGATGCTCATTTTGCAAATTGGTTGCGCCGACAGGGTCGTCCTGTTTTGTTGCTTGCCAACAAAGCCGAGGGTAAAGCCGGAACAGATGCCGCCTTAGAAGCTTTTTCTTTAGGGTTGGGGACACCTCTTGCTCTATCTGCTGAGCATGGTGAAGGCATCGGTGATTTGATGGGAGAGATTGTCGATCGTCTTCCTCAAGCGCCCCGTGCCAAAAGTCGTGACGAGGATGAAGAGCGCCCTGCGGGGCCTTTGCGCTTGGCAATTATCGGCCGCCCGAATGCGGGTAAATCGACTCTCTTAAATACCTTGATTGGCGAAGAGAGGATGATTACAGGCCCAGAGGCAGGTCTTACACGTGATGCCATTGCAGTTGATCTGCATGACGAGCATGGTGAGATTCGTCTTGTGGATACCGCAGGAATTAGAAAGCGAGCCAGAGTAGACGAGGCTTTGGAGCGGATGTCTGTATCGGCTTCGATTGAAGCCTTAAAAATGGCAGAAGTTGTTGTCTTAACGATCGATGCAACGCTAGGTGTTCACGAGCAGGATTTGCAGCTTGCACGCTTGATTGAAAGAGAAGGCCGCGCGTGTGTTATTGCGTTAAATAAGTGGGATGCAGTGGAGAACCGCTCCGCAACACGTCAGGCTATTGCTGATCGGTTGGAAATATCTCTTGCGCAAATGCGTGGTATTCCTGTCGTTACTTTTTCGGCGCTCACAGGTGCAGGGGTAAATAAGCTTTTGCCTGCGGTAAGGAAAGTTTACGAAGTTTGGAACGCACGTGTTACAACTGGTGAGCTTAATCGCTGGTTTGAAGAGGCGTTAGAAAAGCACCAACCTCCCTTGGTTGACGGGCGTCGGTTGAAGTTGCGGTACATGACGCAGGTAAAGTCTCGGCCTCCAACCTTTGTCTTATTCGGTACGCGTGCAGAACTTTTGCCAGATGCGTATAAGCGTTATTTAATAAACGGGTTAAGGGAAACTTTTCATTTGCCAGGCGTTCCCATTCGTTTGCAAATGCGCGGAACTAAAAATCCTTATGCAGATAAATAAGATATTTAAGGAGCTGAAATAACTTTAGCTCCTTTGCTGCGTGCGTTTCTATTGTCTTGTGAAAAGTTTTCTTTATAGAAACTCTTAAGAAGATTGATAGAATTTAATTAACAAAAGGCAAAAAAAGTCATGGTAGGGATTGCTACAGTTCGTAGTGATAGCTCTTCTGAGGATCTGCAACCTAGTACAACTAGGGCGACAATACTTGGAATTCTTGCTGCATTAGCTGGGTTGATGTTTGGTTTGGATACAGGGGTGGTTGCTGGTGCGCTTCCCTTTATCGCTACAGATTTTCATGCCAGTGATGCATTACAGGGGTGGATTGTTTCATCCATGATGGCAGGAGCGGCATTTGGCTCATTAATTGCCGGTCGTGTTTCTGCTCGTTTTGGGCGCACAGGCGCCATGTTGTTTGCCGCGATATTGTTCCTCGCTGGAACATTGTTTTGTGCGTGTGCAACTTTGCCTTCTATTTTAATTATAGGACGTATTTTCTTGGGGTTTGCCGTAGGAATTGCGGCCTTTGCTGCGCCTTTGTATATCTCCGAGATTACCGTAGAATCTGCACGCGGCGCCATGATTTCGTTTTATCAGCTCATGGTTTCGCTGGGTATTTTTCTTGCTTTTATCTCGGATAGTTTATTGGCATCCGGTGGTCATTGGCGCTGGATGCTTGGGATTATGGCAGTTCCGGCTATTATCTTTCTTGGAATTGTTTTGATCTTACCTCATAGCCCACGTTGGTTGATGATGAGAGGGAAGAAAGATCATGCGAGACGTGTTTTAAAAAGTCTTCGTTCTGATGAAGAAGTGGCCGAAGCTGAGTTAGCTGATATTCAAGCTCGTTTACAAAAGAGCAGTGATGCTGGGTGGAGACTTTTTAAGAGTAATCCAAATTTTCGTAGAACAGTTTTCTTAGGCATTCTGCTTCAAGTGATGCAGCAGCTCACTGGGATTAATGCTCTTTTATATTACGCTCCACGTGTTTTCCAAGCGGCGCATTTTGGAACGAATGCAGCTATTTGGGCGACAACACTTGTTGGTCTGGTAAATATGACGCTTACCGGGGTGGCAATTATGTGTGTCGATAAATGGGGAAGACGTCCGTTACTGATTTTGAGTTGTGTGATTGCAGGCACATCACTTTTGGGTGTGGGGGTACTCTTGGCGCTAGGAGCGCAGACTTTTAGTGCTCAGCTTGCTTTATGTGGCTTTGTTCTGCTGTTTGTTGCGGGTTTTGCTATTGGTGAAGGGCCTTTAGTTTGGACTTTATGCTCTGAAGTTCAACCGACAAGAGGCAGAGACTTTGGAATTGGTTGTTCCACGGTAACAAATTGGGTTGCTAACTGGGCTATATCGAATACATTCCCACTCGTAATGGGGCATTATGGAGCGGCTAAAACATTTATGTTGTTCGCAGCTTTTAATGGTTTGTTTGCTCTTGTTACACTAATGTTCGTTCCAGAAACCAAAGGCGTCTCTTTGGAAACGCTGGAAACTAATCTTTTTGCAGGAAAACGTCTCAGAGATCTGGGGCGTTAGAAAAGTTATGAAAACAATGCCGGCTGATCTGTCAGACGCAGCCTATGATTCGAAACGTCACGCTGGGCTTTATGGAGCTCGGCGGATAAAAGCAGTTTCAGCAGTTCTTCTGGCACTGCTTTTATCTATTTTAGATTACGCTATTGCAAATGTGGCGTTGCCGGCTATTGCCCTTGATTTTCATGAACCTTCCTCACGCGCTATTTGGGTTGTAAATGCCTATCAAATGGCAAGTTTGTCGTGTTTGTTGCCTTTAGCAGCGTTTGGGGCACGAGTTGGCTTTGCTCGCATGAGCCAGCTTGGCATTATTTTGTTTTTTATTGCATCGATTGCTTGTGCGCTTTCTCAAAACCTTATGGAGTTAATTTTGGCTCGTGCGCTTCAGGGCGTAGGCGGGGCGTGTATTATGAGTGTTAATATTGCGCTTGTGCGTTTTATTTATCCTCATTCAGAGTTGGGTAAAGGGATTGCTTTAAACGGGCTTTTTGTCGGTGTGGGTGTTGCGTTAGGCCCGGTTATTGGGTCTATGGTGCTTTCCGTTGCTCGTTGGCCTTGGATTTTCTGGATTAATTTGCCACTTGCTTTAGCTGCGTTTGTTATGGCGCATGTGGCATTGCCTAAAACCCCACGCAGTTCAGAGGCGATTGATTGGATTGGGTCAGGCGTAACTGTTGCAGCGTTTGCTCTTGTCGGCGTAGGCCTAGATAGTGTGATGCATGCTGAATTTTTATTCGGCGGCCTTCTGGTGGCGATTGGCGCTTTGTGTTGGGGCTTCTTATTACATTATCAAAAGACCAAAAGGGAGCCGATTGTTCCTATTGATCTTTTAAAGCGTAAGCCGTTTCTGCTGGCATGTATGGTTGGTTTCTTAGGCTTTGTGGCTTCTAACCTCTATATTGTTGCCATGCCTTTTACATTGGCTTTTGCTTTTCATCGGGATGACGCCACCGTTGGGCTTCTTATTTCTCCATGGGCAGTGGGGACTGCCTCTATGTCTTTTGTAGTAGGGAAGGTTGCTGATCGTTTCCCCGCATCGATTTTATCATCAATGGGCCTTTTTTTAACAGCCATTGGCTTTTTCTTGTTATGGCAGCTTCCACTGGATGCCAGTAATACGTCCATTGCGCTACGTTCATTAGTTGCAGGCTGGGGGTTCGGCTTGTTTCAACCGCCTAATAATAGAGCGATCATGGTATCTGCTCCTCCCGGGCGGGAAGGGAGTGCCAGTGGTATGTTGTCTGTCGCCCGCTTAGGAGGTCAGACGACTGGGGCTTTATTGGTCGCGGGATTATTCACAATGTTTGCGCATCCTGCTTTTGTCTGCTTGGGATGTGCAATGGTTGTTGCTTTATTAGGGTCGATACTAAGTTTGGGGCGTCGTTTTATTGCTTAAACTGAACAAGGTCGTTTTGCGAGATAACTGACTTTCAAGTTCTAGGGTTGTGGGAACATGATCTTGAGCAAGAATTTTTAATTCGAGTTTGGGAGCATAATGTCTCCCAGGGTCACATAACCATACATCACAATATTGGCTGCATTCCAAAAGCCATGGAATGATCGTATCGGCCATTTCCTTATTATAGCATACATCCCCTATGACTAATAAATCACAGTCAGGCTTAGTCCCGATGAGATTGTTTATAGTCGTTTCCAGTTGGATCTGGTTAAGGTCAGCATTGATTTGTGATGCTGTAATTGCCATTGGGTCAATATCATTCGCTAGGACGTAGCTTGCGTTAGACTTTGCTGCGGCAATTCCTGCTAACCCACACCCACAAGCAATATCCCATATCCGTTTATTTTGAACATAATGGGGATTATCCAGCATAAAACGGGCAATTAGTTGGCTACCCGGCCAAGCAAAAGCCCAAAAGGGAGGTTCAATGCCGGTTTGTTCTAGAAAACTTTCACTGGCTTGCCAGATGGGTGTGATTTCTGTGGCAAGATATAATGGAATTTCAGGAACGAGGCTTGGTGTTTCAATGATGGTATTTTGTTTGATAAAATCGAAAGGGTTGTGAAGGGCGTTTTTCATTTAAAGGCGCCCCAATATGAATGCACAGGCTATTAAAAAGCCAATAGGCACGTTCTGTCGAAACTGTGAGAGGCTTTTAGGCGCATCATAAGGATTAACCTTAGAGGCTTGAGATAATAAAAGAGCAGAAGCCGTAATAAAGAAAGGCCAAAAGAAAAGATGTAGTTTGGCATGAATGGCTGTTATGGCGAGGAGTGTAATCATGAGAACGTAGCAGACCATGATAAACGGTCTGGCTTTTTTCTCCATCAGGCGGGATGTTGAGCGTACTCCAATACGGGCATCATCTTCCATATCCTGAAAGCCATAAATGGTATCAAAGCCGAGCTGCCAGATAATGACAGCAAGGTAGAGCAGACATCCATTAAGATCGATCTTTTGAGCCGCCGCCGCATATCCCATTGGAGCGCCAAAGCCAAAAGTAAACCCCATAACAAGTTGTGGCCACCATGTGACACGCTTAGCTGCGGGGTAAAGAGCGACCAGAAGGAGAGCTAATGGAGCAAGAGCCCAACAGATTTTGGGTAAGCAGAGGAGAACACAGAGCCCGCATGTGAGGAGAAAAGCAAGAAGCTGTAGGGCCTGTTTAAGGGAAAGCGCTCCGCTGGCTAAAGGCCGTCCGGCAGTGCGGCTTACTTTTGCATCAATATCACGGTCCCATATATCGTTGACGACACATCCAGCGGATCGCATGACGAGTGAACCAAAGGCAAAGAGAGCCGTATCGATTAAGCGTGTTGTTAAGCTTGCATTTGGTGCTAAAAACAATCCCCATACGCCCGGAAGAAGCAAAAGCCATGTTCCTACAGGGCGGTCAAGGCGCGCAAGAAGGGCGTAAGAACGCCATGGTTCAGGCAGCTGCCCAATTAGGCCTTTAAGATGAATATCGGTATGGAGAATATTTTTATTCATTAATAAAGTGTGATGCTTGTTGAAAGGGCTTTCGTCAATGCCCTAAGCAGGATATCGGAAAAGAATGAGTCGATCAGATCCACGTCTTTATCTTGCACCTTCTGAAACTGTATTTAGTGAAGGGGTAAGTTTGTCTCTCATGCCTGGGCAAGCCCATTATCTTGGGAATGTTATGAGGCAGAATATTGGAGATACGCTCCGAGTTTTCAACGCTCGCGATGGGGAGTGGAGCGCTACGATAGATGCTTTGCGTAAACAGCAAGGGCAGATTGTTTTGCAATCTCTTGTAAGGCAGCCTCAGGCGACGCAAGGGGTTGAGCTTCTTTTTGCGCCATTAAAGCGTGATGCAACTGAACTCGTTATTCGGATGGGGACAGAGCTTGGGGTTACTTCTTTTCGACCTGTGGTGACAGAGAGGACAAATACTCATCGTTTAAATTTGGAGCGTTTGTCTTTAATTGCGACAGAAGCTGCAGAGCAGTGTGAACGGTTGGATGTCCCTGAGATTTTTCCTTTGGTTCCGTTAAAGGAAGTTCTTTACGAATGGCCTGAAGAAAAGGTTTTGTATGCCGCATTGGAGCGCCGTACGGGAGAAAAAACGGGAGTGAAAGCATCAGCTCTTCTGATTGGGCCTGAAGGCGGGTTTTCCGATCAGGAAGCAATTATGTTAGAACAGCATCCTGCGGTAAGATCTCTTTCTTTAGGTTCTCTGGTGCTTAAGGCAGAAACAGCCGTTTGCTCTGGCCTGTCACGATTAAGTGTCAATTTGTGAACAAATGTGACAGTATGATGAGAACTGTTATAAGTTTAATCATGATCGAACAACGATTTTAAGCTGAGGCTCAACCATTATGTCCAATCCTGGTACATCTAACAGCTCACCGATTGAAAACCGGGCACAATTGGTTGAAGTTCTGGAAAGAGGGTGCAAACCTAAATCCGAATGGAAGATCGGAACAGAGCATGAAAAGTTTGGCTTTGTTCTTCCCGGGCAGGCAGATGGGCGGGAGCCTCTGTCACCTCCGCCATATGCTCCACAAGGGATTGGAGCAATTCTGAAGGATATAGAAGGGGATGATTGGGCGGGTGTATATGATGGAGATGCACTCATTGGCCTTGCTGGACGGAATGCACAAAAAGGACGCTCGTTTTCGCTAGAGCCTGCTGGCCAGTTGGAGCTGTCGGGTGCCCCTTTGGTATCGTTGCATGATACTCAAAAAGAGATGGAGGAGCATTTTGATTTAGTCAAAAGCGCCTCCTCTAAGCTTGGGCTAGGTTTTTTACCGTTCGGTTTTCAGCCTTTGTGGCCACGTGATGCTATGCCATGGATGCCGAAAAGCCGTTACGGTATTATGCGAAAATATATGCCAAAGGTGGGTACTCTTGGCCTTGATATGATGACCCGGACTTGCACTGTACAAGTTAATCTTGATTTCAGTGATGAAGCAGACATGGCGCGAAAAATGCGCGTTTCTTTGGCTTTACAGCCATTAGCGACAGCCATTTTTGCTAACTCGCCGTTTGTTGAAGGAAAAACAAATGGCTATCAATCCAACCGAGCCCGTATTTGGCTGGACACGGATAATGAAAGAGCAGGGCAGCCTTTTCTCTTTTTCCAAGAAGATTTTAGTTTTGAAAAATACGTGGATTGGGTTTTGGATGTTCCCATGTATTTTGTATCACGTGATGGTAAATACATTGATGCCAGCGGGTGCTCGTTCCGCAAATGGCTCAATGGTGAATCTCAAAGTGCTCTGGATGGTCTAATCCCAACTATTGGAGATTTTGAAGATCATATAACCACGGCTTTTCCGGATGTTCGTTTAAAGCAGTTTTTGGAAATGCGTGGCGCAGATGCAGGACGGCCAGAGATGATGGTTGGTCAATCTGCGTTCTGGGTCGGTCTGCTTTATGATCCAGCAACGCTGGTGGAAGTAGAGAAGCTGGTAAAAGAACAGCCGTGGGAGGTTTATCAGCAGTTGCGCTCAGATGTTCCTCAAAAAGGAATGCATGCTGATTTTCCGGGAGGATTAAAAGCACTGGCAAAACGGGTTGTGGCCTTGGCAGAGCAAGGATTGCGGGCTCGGGTCCGGAATGAAGCCTCATTTTTGGATCCGATTCATCTGATAGCAGATGGAGGCCCTAATCAGGCGGAATATTGGCGCGCTCTATATGAGGGTGCGTGGGGAGGGAATGTAAAACCCCTTTTCAAGGAAGCTTCAATTTAAGCGCGAAGATATTTTGTTTGTCTGAAGGGAATGGCAAGAAAATGATAAAGAAAAATGTGATGAAAGCTGCTTTGGCGTGTGTTTTGTTAACTGGAGCGGCTTTGCCTTCGGTTTCTTGGGCGCAAGCTGTTCCTGCACAACTACGTCCGACCGACCAAGGGTGGATTGCACGCATTCAAGATCAGTTGGGTGAAATTGTAACATTACAGGCCCGTTTTCAGCAGACAGCACCAGATGGAAAAGTAACGACAGGAATAGCTTTCTTAGACCGCCCCGGCCGGATGCGGTTTGCTTATGATAAGCCTAGTCCTTTGTTGCTTGTCGCTAATGATGGCAAGGTCGTTTTTCAAGATAAAAGCATTGATCAAGTGACAGCAATGCCGCTGAATCAGACGCCTTTGGGCTTGCTTCTAAGGCCTGATCTGAAATTATCTGGAGATGTAACGGTGTCTGGCTTTATTCATCAAAATGGCCAGATTCATCTTCAGCTTCAAAAGACGTCCTCCCCAGGAGAAGGGACGTTAACGTTACAGTTTTCAGAAACCCCGCTTGCTTTTCAGGGATGGACTGTTGTCGATGCACAAGGGCGTATGACCCGTATTGCTCTGTCTGATATTCATACAGGCGGCACTCTTTCACAATCTTTGTTTAAGCTGCCAAAAGCAGAGAATTAAGAGTAGAAATTTAGCTCTTGAGCTCTTTGGAGAGTTCAAGAGCGCGAGCATATACAGTGCGTTTTGGGAGTTTTATAATTCCTGATACTAAAGTGGCTGCATCTTTGACGGAATGGGTCCTTAACGCTTCGATGAGGTGTGTATCAAGGTCTTGAGCGCTGCTGTCAGTCTCATCTGCTGGGCCAAGAAGGAGGGTAATTTCCCCTCGAGGCGCGGTGGATTGGAAGTGAGCTAAGACGTCTGCAAGGCGACCGCGGATCATTTCTTCGAATTTCTTGGTTAATTCTCGCCCTACAGCAGCTTCACGGTCAGAACCAAAAACGTCGATCATATCGGTAAGTGTATCAATAAGACGGTGCGGGGCTTCATACCAGATGAGTGTTGAGCTGAGGCCGGCTTGTTCTACAGCGCGCAAAGTAAGAAAGCCATTTTTGCGTGCATCGCTGCGTGGAGGCGGAAACCCTAAAAATGTGAAAGGTTGAGGTGGTAGGCCAGAAAGAGTAAGTGCAGTTATAACTGCATTTGCTCCGGGAATAGCTGTTATTGTAATGCCTGCGGCAATAGCGGCGCGCACAAGGCGATAACCCGGATCTGAGACAAGAGGTGTCCCTGCATCAGAAACGACAGCGAAACGAGCACCATTAAGGAGTTTTTCGACAAGGAACGGAGTTCTGTCTTGTTCGTTGTGGTCGTGGAGTGTTCTTGTTGGTGTTGTTATATTGCGTGAAAGAAGAAGTTTTGCTGTCACGCGGGTATCTTCACAGAGAATAGCTTCAACAGAATTCAAAGTGTTAATAGCGCGTTCGCTTATGTCGGAGAGGTTGCCGATTGGTGTTGCAACTAATATCAGTTCTCCGCCATTTCTTGAGCAAGAGTTCGAAGGAGACGCTGTTGTTTCAGTGTCAGCCATATCGATAAAGGGAGTTTCAGGGGAATATGATTTTTCGGACATTTGCATCCTCGGCAACACACATAAAAGGACATGTGCTCTCAATGAGGCATATACGCAAGGGTGTTAGCGCTGGATTTGCTACCGGGGCTATTTTTACATTGGCTGCATGTTCTTCTTTTGGAGGGGGCTCTGCTTCGCCAGATGTGGGGAACGGACAAGTAGGACAAGCATCTTTGCCTGGCGCGCATGATGTGGGATTGATTATTCCACTAACAGGACGTTATGCCCCTATCGGAATGCGAATGAGAGATGCTGCCAAATTGGCTTTGGCAAAACAGGGCTCTCCGGCATTGGATGTTCATGATAGTAACGCAGCAGGAGGGGCCGCAAAGGCCGCAGAGGATGCCATTTCGCGTGGCGATGCGATTTTGCTTGGTCCGTTAACCGCAACGGATACTTCTGTTGTAGCACCGCTGGCCATAAACGCAGGCACGCCTGAATTGGCATTTACGAGTGATACGACTTTAGCTCGGCCGGGTGTTTGGGTGATGGGACTAACCCCAGAGCAGCAAGTACGGCGTATGGTTGATGCAGCGAAGGCCATTGGAAAGACGAGCTTTGCTGCATTCTTGCCAGATAATCCTCTTGGGCATGCAATGGCAGAGGGTTTGCAGCGCGCCTGTAGTGATGCAGGTTTAAAAGAGCCGCAAATTGCTTTTCATGCTACAGATGGAAAAGATATTGATGATGGCTTGAAAACATTATCTGCTATTGCGGATCGTCAACAGACAACACCTTCTACACCGGCTGTGCCTGACGCAAGTTCATCCGCGCCTTCAACTGGACCGTCGGCAATTGATCCAACTGCTGAAATATCTAGCAATATAGGGAAGGATGCCACAGCTTCGATTCCGCCTGCTGGTACCCCTTCAACGAGTGGGACGAACGCGGTATCTCCACCAAAAGCGACCACAAAAACCGCACCACCACCGTTTGATGCACTTGTGCTGGCTGATACAGGGTTACAGTTAGGTAAAGTGATTAAAGCGTTGCAGGCCGATCATATTAATTCCACTCAGGTGCAAATTATGGGGCCTGCTTTGTGGAAAGCTTTTGATGGGAAGTTGGGAGCGCTTCACGGGGCATGGTATACGGCACCCGATTCGCAGTCTCGTAACGGATATGTTGCTCAGTATAAGGCGGTGTATCATCAGTCACCTTCTCCTGTGACGGACTTTGCTTATGATTCGGCAGCTTTAGCAGGTGTCGTGATGGCGCAAGGAGCGCCAACTCAATCTGCTTTGACACGCTCAGATGGGTATATGGGAGTGGATGGATTGTTCCGCCTCAGAGCGGACGGTCATGTAACGCGTGGATTGGCTGTTTTTCAGATTCAACGTGGAGGTGGAGCACATATCATTGTGCCTGCATCACGTGAGATTGGCTCTCATCCAAGCTAGATCCTCATTTTAAAGGCATGCATTTAAGGTAAATGCGTGCCTTTAAATATTTTAGGCTGCGTACGTATTGGAAATAGGAAGAACCGGACGAATAGTATGTAAAGCATGCTCAAAGCTAGCGTAACTTCCCAGTTCGTTATCGCGAAGTTGGTCAACCAGAATCCAGCGCATACCTTGAGGGCGTAGCAAATACGCAGGGTCTGGATTTTCCCTAACCCAGACGAGCACATAGTCGATTGCTTTTGAGTGATCGACGCTTTTGTCAGTTTCTACGATTTCAGCATCAAAAAGGCCCATTCGGGTACCAGCTTCTAACCAACGCGATAAATATTCGCGGTGTCGGGGAAGGACGCTTTGCCGCAGAGGAATAATATTTAAACCTGCAGCATGAGTACGGGAGACATCGTGAGGGAGAGTTGCCTGCGCCATCAGGAAGTCCTCATCAAAGCGGGGTCAGGTGGTGACCCGGTGATTACGATAAGGATAGGCTAAGGTCTAAAACAGAAGATACACAACTCTTAATTCTGTGAATAAGGCTTATTTTTGAATAAAGGCTATACAGTGTGACAAATCTGCCATGCATTTTATGCATGGCTTGGGGAAATGCTAATTTCTCTTATAAAGCGATTTGTCCCATCTCCGATGAAGCCATAGCCATGATCCCGGGTTTTCTTCAATCCATTGTTGGAGACGATCATTAAATTGTTGGGTAAGGGCCAAGACATCTTGTTGACGGTTTGACGAGATGGTTGGCTCCAAAGGTGGGTCCACCACCAGAACTAATCGGGCAGGGCCTTCTCTACGGACGTGCCCGGTGATGATAATGGTATTATGGCGCAGAGCGAACACGGCTGCGGCAGAAGCTGTCATGGTGGGGAGATTAAACAGCTTAGCTTGTATCCCATCGTTCATTTTTTGATCTCCCAAGATACCTAAATGATTGCCTTGAGAGATATGTTTAAGAGCAAGCCGCGCTCCTTTTGCTCCTTTGGCAAACATAGGGACATCTTGTTGCATAGCTTGTGTGCGGAGGTCCTTAATGAGGGAATCAATAATTGGATTGCTGGCAGCGCGATAAAAAGAAGCAAAAGGCATCCCATATCGAGCGACAACAGGTGGCATGAGCTCCCAATTTCCAATATGTCCTGAAAAAAATATGACAGGCCGGCCAGTGGCGTGAGCAGCAATAAGGTGCTCCTCGCCTTCAACTCGCCAGCCTGGGCCAGATGTCGTGTTTTTTTTCAGGTAACCAATATGTGGAAATTCTGTAACTGTTCTGCCGAGGTTTTCCCAACATTCTTTAATAATTTTGTGTCTTTTTTGTTTAGACAGGTGTGGAAAAGCTAATTGTAAGTTGCGGTTTGCAATGTGAGATACGGGAAGCAAAGGCCCTATAAAACGAGAGATATAACCACCAAGATTAGAGGCATATGCGGGAGGTAAAGCGCGTATCCCACGGATAAGGCTTTTGGCAATAAAGCCTTCAATTTTATACAAGAAAGAAGTCATGAATTTTCAAATAATAAATCTAGAATATGATCAGGAGCAGTTGGCTCCTGCCAAAGGAGTTCAACATTCACAACAGAGATCTTGTCCTGAAGAGAGGAAGGGAGTTTGACAGCATCCTTAGCTGTCGTCACGAGTGTGGTTCCTGATTCGTTGCTGAGGTTTTCAAGGCGTTGAATGTCAGTTTTAGAGTACGTATGATGGTCCGGAAAAGAGAGAGAGCGGATAGGGGGAACCCCTGCGTCTTTTAGCATATTAAAGAATTTTTCCGGATGCCCAATGCCAGCAAAAGCGATAATGCGTTGTCCTAAAAGATGCCGAATTTCAGGCCCAGGGATGAGCTTTGCTTGTGCGACAAAAATAGACTGAGGAAAAAGACTTTTCAGATTATGAATATCGTCGCCTAAAATAACGGCGGCTTTAATTCGCTTTAGAATATCGTCAATTGGTTCACGTAGGGGGCCAGCCGGTAGGACTTGTCTGTTACCTAAGCCAGTTGCTCCATCAAGAACAAGAATAGATAAGTTTTTGAAAAGGCTTGGATTTTGGAGCCCATCATCCATTACTAAACAATCAGCCTTATCTTTAATCGCTAATTGTGCTGTTTGGGCCCGGTTCGCTCCTACCCATGTGGGCGCTGTGCGTGCGAGGAGTAGTGGTTCATCACCAACCATTTGTGCGGTTGAGGTCTGTAGATCAACACGCATATTTGCATGTGAACGTCGTTTGTAGCCACGACTAAGAATTTGAGGGTGATAACCTCGTTTTTGAAGGCGTTCTGTCAGGTCGATGGTAAGAGGGGTTTTCCCTGAACCACCTACAGTGATGTTTCCGCAGCATAAAACGGGGACGAGAGAGTGGTAACCGTTTCGGCGAAGTCTTTTGCGTGTAATGGCTGTAACGAGAAGAGAGATAGGTCGAAGTAAAAGAGAAATAGGCCCAACATTTGGACGAAACCAAAAATGAGGAGCGTGAAGCCTCATCCCTTTATTGTCTCCATAATACGTGAACTCAGCTTGGGGACGACAGAGTCAGATAATTTGCTCATAGAATGTTTAGAATGCGTCTGGATCATCCAATTAGCAAGGTCTGTTACATTAGAAATAACATGAATCTGATCTTTGAGGAGAATAAGGCTCTCTCGCCAGTTATCCATTAACGGTCCCGTTGCGGTAGGGGTGCCCAGACGGAGAGGTTCAAAAGGGTTATGTCCTCCGCCTTTGCCTGTTAGCGAATTTCCAATAAAGCAGGCATCTGCTAGTCGATAAAAAAGACCAAGTTCTCCGAGAGTATCGGCCAGCAACACAGAGGTATGGTTATCGGGGGTGGCTTTCTGAGAACGCTGCGGAAGGTTGAATTTTTTCGCAAGTTCAGCACCGCGAATAGGATGGCGTGGAATGAGAATAGTAAGAAGGTTAGGCTTGGTCTGACGCGCTATTTTCGCGGCATCTAAAATAATTTCTTCTTCACCAGGATGAGTGGATGCAGCGACAAATATTGGGCGCACACCAATGAGTTCTTTGAGGCGATGAAACTCCTCCTGATCATAAGGCAAAGGAGGGGCGTCTTGCTTTAGATCTCCAAATTCATAAACCTGACGGGTGCCGAGCTTTCGAAAACGTGCGGCATCTTCTGGGCCACGGGCTGCAACCCATGTGAATTTTGTGAAAATATTTCGTGCAAGAAAGTTTGCGCGCTCCCATCTTCTGCTGGAACGGTCAGATAATCGCCCGTTGATCACCATGATGGGAATATTGCGTGTGGAACAAGCAGTAATAATTCCCGGCCAAATCTCACTTTCGATGAAAACAGTCCCACTAGGCTTCCATCGTCTCATAAAGCGGTTGAGCCAGCGTGGAACATCATAAGGGATAAAGCGGTGAAAAATACGTTTTTTGAAAAGGGGGTGCTTTTGAATAATCTCAGCGCCCGTGACGGTTGCTGTTGTAAAAAGGATGTAGAGGTTAGGATTCTGCTCTAATAGAGACGTGATTAATGGTTGAGCCGAAATGCTTTCTCCAACGCTTGCTGCGTGCACCCACAATAAAGGAGCTTGAGGACGTTTAGCATGATCGATCCCCATACGCTCATGTAAACGACCGGGGAGTTCGCGTCCTTTTTTAAGACGAAATCGGATTAATATTGTTAAAGCAGGAGCAATGAGTAGCCCAGAAAGGGCCCACAACAAATTAGGAATTCTTTTAAGCAAAGAAGCTTTCTGTTGAGTAAACTCCTCCTCTGCTTGCCGAGAAACATCGTCTAATGCTTGTTTTAATGTGGCTTCGTCTGGCTGATATAGAGGAGGCCCTGCCACCATGGTTCCTCGTCCGAAAGGGAGAGGGAAAAGCAGGCGGTCCCAAGTGGGGAGCCGCCATGAAGAACAATGAAGCCCCATAGGGACGATAGCACTACGGGTTAAGCGTGACAGGGCAATTGCACCGGGTTGAATTTGTTCGGCAGGGCCTCGTGGACCATCAGGGGTGATTGCAATGAGAGAACCGTTTTTGAGTTCTTTTATAGCTGTTTTTAAAACAGCCACGCCGCCTTTGTTTTTTCCCTTTCGTGCAGTGGACCCGTGGATGCCAATAATATCCCATGGTCTGACAGCATCTGCGATAAGCTTGCCGTCTGCATTGCGGGAGATAAGAACTTTAAGTTTAAGATCAGGCTCAATATGACGAGCCCAAAACCATAAAGCAGGGCTTAAAGTTAAGGAGCGGTGCCAAAATGCGACAACTGTTCCTTGGTGCGCTTGTGTTAAAAGATTCTTGGATGCGAGAGATCCCCTCACGTGCCAACGTGTTGAGCGTAGGCACAACCCGAGCCAAAGATGGATAAGGCGAGCAGGTGAGATCATGTAACTCCAATATGTTTGGTAAAAGAAAAAGTGTCTTTTTAATTAACGTATAATGTCGTGTGTGATGTGAAGTTGCGAAACTGTCATTTGAGCAACGTCAGTATGAGATTTTGCATATCGTCCCTTGGGAGAAACAACAGCTTCAAACCAGAGGGCTTGAGTGGTTGCTGCGGAAGGTAAAGAGAAAACATTTTTTGTGCCGTTGGCGGTTATATTCAGTAAGCCACTCGGTTGGGTATGGATTGAAATTTGGATGTTTTTATCCGCTAGAACACTACCGATTGTGACACGGCTTTGATTGAAGCCGTTATTAAGAGTGGCAGTAATTCGATTGCCATCTGTATCAATCTCTACCGTTGGATGGTTCGCGCTCATAAGACGCGCGATAACCATATGTCCGTATTTAGGCAGTTGATCAATATGAAGTGCTACATCAATGGAAGAAGGAGTTTGCTGAAAATACCACGCACTATTCTCACGCAAAACAGTTTCTGGTGCTGTTTCCCCCCGAATAATAGTTGCCATTCCATCGGTTCTAAGAGCAACGCTCCCCGAGGCCTCATTTTGATTATAAAACGGGCTATGATAGCCATTCACCAGTTGAGTTGATGGAACAAGATGTATCTTTAAGCGGCCTTGGGCGGGTTCTTGAAGGGTAAAGTTGCTAATATCTGGCGAAGAGGGGCGGTCCAGAGAGTAGGCAGAAAAAGGAGTAGCCAAGGCGAGAGCAGTAATGAGTGATCGTAAGGATTTTGTTAGCATATTACTGACCTCGCAGGCTTATTATAGGGTATCAGAATGACTATTGAGTGCGATCAATAGCCATTTTCATAAAAAATTATCGGCTCATTAGGACCGTCATGTTCATATTTTCAAGTATATCACGTGTAACACCACCTAAAAACATTTGGCGTAGTCGAGATTGGGAATAGGCCGCCATACCTAAGAGGTCAGCACCGAATTCTTCTGCAGCACGTAATAAACCAATACCAACTTTGCCATCGACATTGCCAAAAGTTTTCAGCGAAGCAGAAATGTTATGCATCTGGAGATAACGGATAACGCTTTCGCCTGATGGGCCACTTCTTTGATACTCGTCGTTAACAAAAACCTGAACGGCTTCAGCGGTTTTTGCCCAAGGTAGAATGCTCCGTAAAGCCAGCGCGGCTTCTGCCGTTCCATTCCATCCAATGGCAACACGATTTCCAATAGACTGA
Organism: Swingsia samuiensis; assembly: GCF_006542355.1. NCBI lineage: Bacteria > Pseudomonadati > Pseudomonadota > Alphaproteobacteria > Acetobacterales > Acetobacteraceae > Swingsia > Swingsia samuiensis. The sequence goes on from NZ_CP038141.1 coordinate 1,863,964, forward strand.
GGCGTTTGTGGTGGCGCAATGAGTAATGGCCGGCCACTATCAAAAAGGATAGCGTGCAGGATTTCAGAAGAGCGCGGGTTAGACGATGTAATCAGGTTGGGAACTAATGTCATATCCGCAAGGCGAGAATGCCAGGTTAATGCATTTTCTTCTGAACTATCTAACGCTTCGAGGCTAATGGTAATAGCATCGTCCTGATTACGTTCACGGCCAACGGCTGATGATGGAATGTATTTAACATTATGGGTGGTGATGAATTTATTGAAATTTTGACGAATTTTTAAAATACATTCCTGAGCTTCAGACTCTGCGGAATCGATAATGTCGCTGACCAAATTTGCAGAAACATTTTCGCTTGCAAAAGCTGCGATCTCTGAAGGGTCTGCTTCAATAATCACAGTAGATAAATGTGCGTGGAACCGCTGAGCAAAATTAAGAGCAACAGAGGCAACTGTGTTCAGATCATCAGAATGACTTACGGGAAGGAGAATATTTTTAATTTCACTGAACATAATCGGTAACTCCCGAAAGATCTGGTTAATAAGTACATTATTAAGGGTAAAGGCGGGTAACAGTCCACTTTTTTTCCGTAAGGGTCCAAACCGCTCGATCATGTAACCGGAATGGGCGATCTTGCCAGAATTCGATTGTTTCGGACTTTACACGGAAACCATGCCAGTTTTGAGGCCGAGGGATGGGTTTATCTTGATATTCCAGTTCCAGAGCTTTGAGGCGTCCTTCAAAGGTTTCACGGTGATCCAGTGGATGTGATTGATTGGATGCAATTGCCCCCAAGCGAGAGGTATGCGAACGGCTGGCAAAATATTCATCCGCTTCGGCGGGGCTCACTTGCGATACGGCACCTTCAATCCGAACTTGTCGCTTAAGAGATTTCCAATGGAATAAAAGAGCGGCAAAAGGGTTGGCCAAGAGTTCTTGGCCTTTGCGGCTATTTAAATTCGTATAAAAAACGAAGCCACGTTCATCAAAGCCCTTTAGAAGAAGCATACGAACGGAAGGTCTTCCGTCAGGCGTAGCGGTTGCAACGGCCATAGCGTTTGGGTCGTTGGGTTCACTTTTTGCGGCTTCCTCCAGCCAGTGAGAGAATAACACAAAAGGATCTGCCGTGAGATCAAGGAGTGGGGGGAGAGACATTTTTGCTCCATTTATGAAAGAGGTTGGAGAAGATATATTCTTGTAGTGTGTTGTGAAAAAATATTTATATTAGGAATGGTCTACCTTTTGATTGTGAAGACGTTCATAAATTAGGTAATCAGAGAAAGATAATTGGATTAAAAATAGCGGCAAAGTAAAGGTAAGATTGGATCCTAACTCTTGTTTGTCTTCCATTCTTATGCAACCACGTCGCACATTAATGTGAGAATGCTTTAGGAATTATCATGTCAGACACTGAAGATCATATCCCCGCACCCGAGCAAGGAACGCTCATGAAGGGTAAGCGCGGCGTTATCATGGGCGTAGCGAATAAGAATTCAATCGCTTGGGCTATCGCAAGCGCATGTGCTGCACAAGGGGCAGAATTAGCGTTTACATATCAAGGGGAGGCTCTTGGTAAGCGTGTGCGTCCGCTGGCTGAAGGCGTGGGCTCTGATCTGGTTTTGCCGTGCGATGTCAGTGATGATGATGCCATAAATGCAACATTTGATGAAATTGAAAAAAAATGGGGCAAAATAGATTTTGTGCTCCATGCGATTGGTTGGGCGGATAAGCAGTTTCTGCGTGGGCGGTATGTCGATACACCGCGGCAGGCTTTCTTGCAGGCCATGGATATTTCCTGCTTCTCATTCACGGCCGTTGGTAAACGTGCTGCAGCGATGATGAACCCCGGTGGTTCTTTGTTGACGATGACATATCTTGGGGCAGAGCGTGTTATGCCTCATTATAATGTCATGGGTGTTGCGAAAGCTGCTCTTGAGGCTTCTGTCCGTTACATGGCGACAGATTTGGGGCGTGATGATATTCGGGTGAATGGTATTTCAGCCGGACCAATTATGACTTTGGCTGCCAATGGAATTGGTGATTTCCGTTATATCCTGCGCTGGAACCAGCTTAACTCTCCTATGAGAAGAAACGTCTCATTAAAAGATGTTGGTGGGTCAGGCTTGTATCTTCTGTCAGACCTATCCAGCGGTGTAACGGGGGAAGTTCATTACGTAGACTGTGGTTACAACATTGTTGGCATGAAAAACCCGGATGCTCCGGATATTGCTGTTGTAAGCTCTGGGGACTGATATGTCAGATAACAGCTTCGGAAAACTATTTCGTGTTACGACGTGGGGGGAAAGCCACGGCCCGGCAATAGGCTGTGTGGTGGATGGGTGTCCTCCACGGTTGGAACTTTCTGAAGCTGATATTCAACCTTGGCTTGATAGACGTAAACCGGGCCAATCCCGGTTTACGACGCAGCGTAAAGAAGCGGATCAGGTGCGTATTTTATCTGGTGTGTTCGAAGGGAAGACAACAGGTACACCGATTTCTCTCATGATCGAAAATACAGATCAGCGCTCCAAGGATTATGGTGAAATTGCTCAGCAATATCGTCCTGGGCACGCTGATATTGCGTATGATCTGAAATATGGCATTCGTGATTATCGTGGGGGAGGACGGTCTTCTGCACGTGAAACGGCGATGCGGGTGGCGGCGGGAGCGGTTGCTCGTGTAATGTTAAAAACACTGTTGGGAGCTGACGTAAAAATTAGAGCGGCGCTTACCAGTGTTGGCGGTCAAATGATTGATCCTGTCCGATGGGATTGGGACGAAGTTGAGCGCAATCCATTGTGGTGCCCAGATCCACAAAGTGTTGAGCCTTGGGAGGCCCTCATTGATTCGGTGCGTAAAGATGGATCATCCATAGGGGCAACGGTAGAGGTCGTGGCTGAAGGTTTGCCTGCCGGCTTAGGTGCGCCGGTTTATGGCAAATTGGATGGTGACATCGCTTCTGCCTTGATGGGGATTAATGGGGTTAAAGGTGTTGAGATAGGAGACGGTTTTGCTGTTGCTGCTCTAAGAGGTGAGCAAAATGCAGACCCTATTAAGCCCGGCCCACAATTTGAATCGAATCACGCAGGTGGTATTTTAGGGGGTATCGCAACGGGGCAGCCTATTGTTGCACGTTTTGCAATTAAACCAACGAGTTCTATTCTTATCCCTGTCCCGAGCATAAATAGTGTGGGGGACGCGGTGGATGTGCGTACAAAAGGACGGCATGACCCTTGCATCGGGATTCGTGCTGTGCCTGTTGCAGAGGCGATGATCGCCTGTGTGCTGGCCGATCATCTTTTAAGGCATTACGCACAGTGCGGGTGGTAAGCACCACCCGACTCTGAAATCTTAATTCTCTAATTTTGCGTCTAACGTAATCTCAGCGTTAATGACTTTAGAGAGAGGGCATCCTGCTTCGGCTTTTTTCGCTGCTTCGAGGAATTGTGCTTCTGTCGCATTTGGAACGATGCCGCGAAGTGTGAGGTGAGCTTTCGTGATGGAAAAGCCCTCTCCATCCTTATCGAGAGAAATAGTCGATTCTGTTTTGAGAGAGGTTGCCGTTAAGCCTGCTTCTCCAAGAATAAGAGAAAGAGCCATGGCAAAGCAGCTGGCATGTGCTGCGCCGAGAAGCTCTTCAGGGTTTGTGCCAGCTTTGCCTTCAAAGCGTGTATTAAAGCCATAAGGTTGATCTTTTAAGGCACCGCTTTGTGTTGAAACAGTTCCTTTGCCTTCTTTTATGCTGCCGCTCCAATGAGCAGATCCTGTTTTTTTAATTGTCATGATTTGGGGACCTTTCTGTTAAGACTCTGAATGGATCAAGTTAATGACTATTGGGTTGGTTCTGTCAAAAAATATATGTGTGAATTATGTGCGTACGGCCGGTCTGGTATGCGCTGTAATATGAAAAAATGATTGGCGGTTTTCTGCCGCAAGTACCATATATAGGGTCAGATTGTTTGTTGTGACCCTAGATATTGAATGATGCCATTCACAGCTTATAGAATAATGCAAGCAATCTTATTGCTTGCGAAGCAGTGGGGGAATGTGGTTTTGGAAGACTTAAGAATTCAAAAAAAGATTGTTATTGGAGAGAACGAATGACACTTCGTGATGTGATGATGGAGACGCCTGATACGGCTGACCGCGTGCATGATGTGTTACCCCCCTCCAGCCATACCGTAGATGCAGAAGACACATCTGAGCCGGATATGTTTGATGATGTTGTGCAGCTTCCTGGGCATCATGCGGTGCGCGTTAATCGTTCGCGGGATGCCCTTTTAACAGATTTTGGAAAAGCCACACTTGATAATCGGTATTTGATGCCGGGTGAGCGCTATCAGGATCTTTTCGCGCGTGTTGCTTCTTATTATGGAGCCGATGCGGGTCATGCCCAGCGTATTTATGATTACATTTCACAACATTGGTTTATGCCGGCAACGCCAGTTCTTTCTAACGGAGGAACATTACGCGGGTTACCGATTTCGTGCTTTTTGAATGAAGCAGAAGATAGCCTTGAGGGTATTGTTAATCTTTGGAACGAGAATGTCTGGCTTGCTTCTAAAGGCGGTGGAATAGGGTCGTATTGGGGTAATCTACGCTCAATCGGTGAAAATATTGGACGGAATGGCAAGACTTCGGGTGTAATTCCTTTTATCCGAGTGATGGATAGCTTGACCTTGGCTATTTCCCAAGGTTCGTTACGGCGTGGTTCCGCTGCTGTTTATTTGCCAGTCTGGCACCCTGAAATTGAGGAATTCACTGAGATTCGTCGTCCGACGGGTGGGGATCCAAATCGTAAAGCTCTCAATTTACATCATGGCGTCTTGATTACGGACGAGTTCATGCGTGCTGTTGAGAAAGACGAAGAATGGGCTTTGATTTCTCCTAAAGACCATAGCACGATCAGAAAAGTGTCTGCACGTGGCTTGTGGATCAGAATTCTGACGGCACGTATGGAGCAGGGTGAGCCATATATTGTTTATTCAGATCATGTGAATCGTGCTCGGCCAGAACATCATAAACTTGCAGGGTTGGAAGTAAAAACCTCCAATCTGTGTGCAGAAATTACCTTGCCGACCGGTATTGATCATCATGGTAAAAATCGTACGGCCGTATGCTGCTTATCGTCATTGAATTTGGAAACATGGGATCAATGGAAAGATAATCCTCAGTTTATTGAGGATGTTATGCTGTTCCTTGATAACGTTCTGCAAGATTTTATTGACCGTGCCCCTGACGATATGGAGCGTGCAAAATACGCTGCTGAACGTGAACGATCTGTTGGCCTTGGAGTGATGGGCTTTCACTCTTTCCTTCAGGATAAAATGATTCCGTTTGAAAGTGTGATGGCAAAGGTTTGGAATCGGAAGATTTTCCAGCATATTCGTCAACAGGCGGATGCCGCTTCGCGGAAGCTGGCTGAAACGCGCGGAGCATGCCCGGATGCGGCCGAATATGGCATTATGGAACGCTTTTCTCATAAACTGGCTATTGCCCCAACAGCATCAATTTCGATTATTACAGGGAATGCTAGCCCAGGGATTGAACCCATCAGTGCGAATGTTTTCTTACAGAAGACATTGTCAGGGTCTTTTTCTGTTCGGAATCGTCACTTGAAGAAACTTCTTCAACAGCGGGGAAAAGACACAGAAAAAGTTTGGTCTCAGATTACGTTGAATAAAGGTTCCGTTCAGGATCTTGATTTCTTAACTCAGGAAGAAAAAGACGTTTTCAAAACAGCGTTTGAGCTGGATCAGCGCTGGGTTGTTGAACATGCAGCGGATCGTTCTGAGTTCATTTGTCAGGCCCAGTCCGTTAATATCTTTTTACCAGCCGATGTGCATAAACGGGACTTGCACCAAATTCATTATCAGGCATGGAAGAAAGGGCTAAAATCACTGTATTATTGCCGTTCATTATCTATCCAGCGTGCTGATGCAGTTTCTACACTTGCTTCTAAAAAAGATATTATGGAAGACGAGGAAGATATTCCAACCCCAACAGTTGCGCCGCGTGGTCCTGCAACAACAGGAGATTATGACGAGTGCCTAGCTTGCCAATAAAGCAAGCAGCGGGTTGATTGAAAGAATGAAAGTAAGGACAGGCTCGTCTCTAGTGTTTGTCCTTAAAGAAACTAAAGTGTCTTTAACCAAAGCGTGAAAGAGGGAATAGAGGGTATGAGCGAACGTAAAACGACAGAAAACTCTAATCCGTCAGTAGATCAAAAATATGATTTGATGACAGCAAACCCCGTTTATAAGCCATTTCATTATCCATGGGCTTATGATGCGTGGTTAACACAGCAACGTTTGCACTGGCTGCCAGAAGAAGTGCCGTTAGCAGAAGATGTAAAAGACTGGCACAAAAATCTGACCGAGTCAGAACGGCATCTTGTTACACAAATATTCCGTTTCTTTACGCAGTCTGACGTAGAAGTTAATTCGGCTTACATGAAGTACTATAGTCAGGTTTTTAAGCCGACTGAAGTGCTGATGATGTTGTCCTGTTTCTCAAATATTGAGACGATTCATATTGCAGCTTATTCCCACCTTCTTGATACTATTGGGATGCCTGAGACAGAGTATTCAGCATTCCTGAAGTATAAAGAAATGAAGGATAAGTATGATTTCATGCAATCCTTCAACATTAATAACAAGCGTGAAATAGCTAAAACCATGGCAGCGTTTGGTGCTTTCATGGAAGGTCTGCAGCTTTTTGCGTCTTTTGCGATTTTGTTGAACTTCCCACGCTTTAATAAGCTTAAAGGGATGGGGCAGATTGTTTCATGGTCTGTGCGTGATGAAACATTGCACTGTCTTTCCATGATCCGTTTGTTCAGAACATTCGTTCGTGAAAATAGTGAAATCTGGACAGAAGAGTTTCGGAAGGAGCTAACGCATATTTGTCGTGTCACTGTTGAGCACGAAGATGCGTTTATTGATTTGGCGTTTGAAATGGGAGCTGTTGAAGGGCTCTCTGCGGAAGATGTGAAGAAATATATTCGGTTTATTGCTGACCGTCGTTTAACTCAGCTTGGTCTTGATCCGATTTATCATGAGGAAGAGAATCCTCTTCCATGGATTGACCATATGTTGAATGCTGTTGAGCATGCGAATTTCTTTGAAAATAGAGCGACAGAATATTCTCGCGCATCGACTTCGGGAAGCTGGGAAGAAGCTTTTGAAGATCATATTTTCGAAAGTTGAATCTTTGTATTCTTAAAAGACAAGCGCTTTTCCGTGGCGTAGAATTTGATCGGCAGCTTCTGTGAAGCTGCCGTTTTCTTTATGTAGGATTAAACCGGCATGAAGTTTAAAAACACCACGGCCTTCATAAATTGCTTTTATGAGAACCAGCTTTGATTCTTTGCCCTGTTTGGGCCAGAAGGGATAAACCTCTAAAGAACCACACTTATTTTCTAATAAAGCCTGACAGACCTGATCTGTAATGGCCGTTGATACGATAAAGGTGAGAGATCCTTTAGGAAGAACCCATTGGGTTAAAGATTTCACCCATTCCTTGGGATCATTTTCGTAGGTGCTGAGAGCTAAACGCCTTCGGTGATCTGGAGATAAAGCACCATGAGGGCTATGCCAAGGGGGATTAGCCATAACATGGTGAAAGCGACCATTGGGTGTTGGAGCTATAGCACGTAAAGATTTCGGTAGATGGGGAATGTGTGCTTGAATAACGGAGAGGTTCTGCGCACTAGGAAGATGTTGATTTTGTAAAAAATTGTAAGACGCCAATTCGGCTGTATCAGGGTCTTTTTCGATTCCTATCCCATGAATATTAGGAAGGCGGGCTGCCAGACAGAGAAGAGCGGCTCCCGCTCCACATCCTCCTTCCAGAATAGTCTCGCCAGGTTTTGCGCGAATTGACGCCGCCATAAGAACGGGTTCTATCCCCGTGCGGTATCCTCGTGAAAATTGCTGATAAAAGATATGTCCATTAAGAAGCGAACTGTGTTTTTTATGTTCCATCGGTGATGAAGTACTCTCTGTTAAAAACTTCTCTCTTTGCAATGGCTTGACCACCATCTCACAGCCGCTCATATGTTCATACTAATATTGTTTTATTAATTGGCCATCTTGCTAAGCATTTCTAACCTTTCGTTTCGAAGGGAGGAGAGGCTAAGGTGCCATTATATGTTACACCTTTTATATGAGGCCTTTGAGTATTCTTTTTAGGCATCATTATTGGGAACTGGAGTAAAGAGCCTTGGATTCTGCCAAACCGGATACCGCCTTAACTGTAGATAAAGCTGTGGTAAAGGGAGCAGAAGGGGAGAGTGCCCTCTCTGCACTTGCGGCCTATTTGCATGAAGATATGCTGGCTTGTAACCGCGCTATTATCGAACGGATGGAAAGTCCGGTTCCCTTAATTCCACAATTAGGGGCACATCTTGTTGCAGCAGGTGGGAAACGTCTTCGGCCACTATTAACGTTAGCTTCCGCGCGTTTGTGTGGATATCAACCTGGTCCGAATCACCAACGACATGTTGGTTTGGCAGCGTGTGTGGAGTTTATTCATACAGCAACATTGCTACATGATGATGTCGTGGATGAGAGCACGTTGCGTCGTGGCCTTGCTTCGGCGAATGCTGTGTTTGGAAATAAAGCATCTGTTTTGGTCGGGGACTTTTTGTTTGCTCGTTCCTTCCAGTTGATGACGGCAGATGGTTCTTTAAAAGTGATGGCCATTTTGTCCCAAGCATCCGCCACCATTGCTGAAGGCGAAGTGCTACAGATGGTGGTACAGAATGATCTTTCCACACATATAGATCGTTATCTGGAAGTCATTCATGGCAAGACAGCAGCATTATTTGCGGCAGCGTGTCGTGTTGGCGCGGTCGTAGCGGAGCGGCCCGAAGAGGAAGAAGAAGCATTGGAACGCTTTGGTACGAACCTTGGAATGGCCTTCCAGTTAGTTGATGATGCACTTGATTACGCTGCAGACCAACAAGTGTTAGGTAAAACAGTTGGGGATGATATGCGAGAAGGGAAGATAACTCTTCCCGTTCTTGCAGCTTATGAAGCCGGGACAGCCGAAGATAAGGCCTTCTGGGAGCGTGTTATTGAAAAAGGCGAACAAACAGAAGCTGATTTGCCTCATGCATTGAACTTAATTGCCAAAACAGGTGCGATTGAAACAACCATCGCGCGGGCACAAACCTATGCAGATGCAGCGGTCGAAGCGTTGTCTATTTTTCCCGACAATGAATTACGGAAAATGTTGATTGAAACCGTGCAGTTTACAGTTAATCGAGGACGTTAACGCTTCGTAGAGTAGGCAAGATAACAGCCTGAAAGAAGATTATTTTCAGGCTGGATTTCAAGGTGCTGTTTTAAAAATTTCCCAATGCTCGAACTTTAGCTTTTGCATGGCGAGTTTGAGTTTATTTATATCTGTAGGTTGGCTTGTTGTGAAAACCGTTGCAGGTCGGATCGGTTGCTGTGTGGATACAGGAAGCCCTTCTAAAACAGTTTGTAATTGACGAGCGACGGCTGGCGCTGGGTCAAGCCATGTTATGCTTGGTTTAGCGAGTTTTTGTAAGGCTGGAAGTAAGAATGTATAATGCGTACAGCCTAATCCAATTGTATCGATTTCTTGGCCATGTGGATGGTGAAACAAGCTATCAAGTTCGGCTTGTATTTCCACATCGTCAATTGGATCACCAAGGAAAGCTCGTTCCGCTAAATCCGCAAGTTTGCGGGCTCCATGTATGATAAGATGGCAATCGGATGCGAATTCACGGTGCAAATTAAGCACGTAAGGCCTTCGGGCTGTCGCCGATGTTGCTAGAAGGCCGATGGTCCGTGATTGGGATACTCTTCCTGCCCAACGAATGGGGGGAACGCAGCCGATAACAGGAACGGAAAGCTTTTCTCTTAAGGCCGGTAAGGCAATGGTGCTTGCTGTATTGCATGCAATGACAAGCGCATTGGGAGAAAGCGCCTCACAGGCTTGAGAAAGCAAATCAATAATGCGAGGAGCGAGAACCTCATCGGCTTGTTCCCCATAAGGGAAGAAAGCCGTATCAGCGAGATAATCAAGTTGCAAATGGGGGTAAGAGTTGCGCAAAGTCTGCACAACTCCCATTCCGCCAATTCCGGAGTCAAAAACGAGGCACCGAAAAGAAGAAGGAGCTGGTATGCTCACGGTCGTAGCCTTTAAGCCTTCTTTGACTTGAATGCGATGGCTTCTTCTGCGCTTCCTACTCCGCCGTGTTTTTGGGACCATTCACATGGGTTTTCTAAGAACCGGCGTACTTCTGCACTATCTTTTTCTGAGAAATAATTTTCTCCAGCACACGCTTCCAGAACATCCCACCATGTGCAGAGCGAGTGCAGGGAAATATTCATATCCGATAGCGTTTTATGTGCTCCCGGGAAAACGCCGTAGAAGAAGATAACAAATGTATGGTCTACAATTGCGCCTGCCTCACGCAAAGCATTAGCAAACTGGATTTTAGAGGCGCCATCTGTGGTTAGATCTTCTACCAAGAGGGTACGCATACCTTCTGGAACATCACCTTCAATTTGGGCATTGCGTCCAAAGCCTTTTGGTTTTTTACGTACATACGCCATCGGCGTCATCATACGCTCGGCAATCCAGGCTGCGAAAGGGATTCCAGCTGTTTCGCCACCGACGATGGCGTCTAGGCTTTCATGGCCAATATGACGTTCAATTTTTTCAACTGCGAGCTGCATAATTTTAGCGCGTGCTCGAGGATAAAAAATGATTTTTCGACAATCAATGTAAACAGGGGATTTCCAGCCAGAGGTTAAGGTGTAAGGCTCATCGGGTCGAAAATTAATAGCATTAATTTCTAATAGAATACGCGCAGTTGTTAGAGCGGCATCGCGATCCCATGAGGTGCGGCCAGCTGTAGCGCTTTCTCCAAGTTGTGTCATCTTGATCTCCACGGATATCTTTTCTTGTGGTTTACCGATCGAAAGCCCAGAAGGGTAGGGGGTATTTTACATTGTTATTATAGCTGTGATCGATCCAACTAATCTTCTAGCTTGCACTCTTGCTCAAGGAGGCTTACATGAAGAGAAGTTGAGAATTATTCTAAAGCAGGTTCCGAGTGAGCGTTGAAACCAGTAAAATTGGTCGCAAATGTGAGCGCGCAGTGATTACAGCGTATCAGGAGCTACGTGAGGTAGGCCAGCCTGATATGCAGGCTTTTGCCGCCTGCACAACGCTTTATAGAATACATCATCCAGAATCTTCCTTAACAGAAGCAAGACGTTTGGTGGCCGAGTGGATCGACCATCATATTGTTCGGAAAGCTAAAGGAAAGACACCGGGCTGTAATTGCTGAGCAGCTAGGCTCAATATTACCCTCTTTCATGAATGGGGGTAAATTTTCTTCTGTTAGATCCGATATAAAGCTGTCTTGGCCTAACGATTCGGGCTGTTGGGTCTTCAATCATTTCTTTCCATTGGCTTACCCATCCAACAGTCCGTGCAACAGCGAAGAGAACTGTGAACATATTTTCTGGGATGCCAAGAGCCTTTAAAATCAGGCCTGAATAAAAATCAACATTGGGATAAAGACCACGTTTGATGAAATATTCATCATGTGTGGCGACTTTTTCCAGTTCCATGGCGAGGTCAAGAAGAGGGTCTCTCTCAAGGCCAAGTTCAGCAATAACCTCCCGGCATGTTTCTTGTAAAATTTTGGCGCGAGGATCAAAATTTTTATATACGCGATGACCAAATCCCATGAGACGCACGGTAGAGTTCCGGTCTTTTGCTTTTTCTAAAAAAGCGGGGATTCCATCGCGAGTTCCAATTGATTTGAGCATGTTGAGAGCCGCTTCGTTCGCTCCACCATGGGCAGGCCCCCATAACGCAGCAATGCCAGCAGAGATACATGCATAAGGATTGGAACCGGTAGAGCCGACTAACCGTACGGTGGTTGTTGACGCATTTTGTTCATGGTCTGCATGCAAAACCAGAATACGATCAATGGCACGGGCTAAAACGGGATTGACTTTGTAATGATTACCCGGCCGTGCAAAGAGCATGTGTAAGAAGTTTTCAGAAAAACTCATTTCTTCATCAGGATAGATGAAAGGCTCGCCAATAGAGTATTTGTAGGCCCATGCAGCAATCGTTGCAGTCTTGGCAATGAGCCGCCGGGCTGAAAGATCACGATCTTCAGGTTGAGAAATATTTAAACCATCATGATAAAATGCAGAAAGGGCGCTGACAGTGCCGCATAAGATGGCCATAGGGTGAGCATCGCGGCGGAAACCATTAAAAAAATTACGTATTTGTTCATTTAATAGACGATGGGTGTTCATATCCTTTTTGAAGACATGGTACTGCTCCAGAGTAGGAAGCTCACCATAGAGCAACAAGTAGGCTGTTTCGGTAAAATTTGCATGTGTTGCAAGTTCTTCAATCGGGTACCCACGATGAAGAAGAATGCCTTTTTCTCCATCAATGAATGTTATTTTGCTTGAACATGTCGCTGTCCCTATTAAGCCCGGATCAAAAGAATAGAGGCCCAAATTTTGAGGCATACTACGAAGATCAATAACATCAGGACCCATCGTGCCTTGAAAAGAAGGAGCCTGCATAGAAGAAGAGTTTGTTTCGATCGTGACGGTGTTTTTATTCGTATTATGATTCATTTGAATGCGCCTATCTGGGGCCGTGTAAAAATTACTGAATGGACAAGTGGATGGAGTGATCGTGCAGGTTGCCCATGGAATGATCGTATCTTAAAAAAGATTTTTTATGAAATGATAATGGCGTATTTATTAAAAGAAAAATTTAAACTCTTAGTGTGTTTTGAAATAAAATCATAAAATCAAGAACAGCCCCTTATTATGAGGTAAAGGGGCTGCCGTTTAAAATGGTTAGAGATTTACATGAGTGCTTGCGGCGATAGCCTCATGGTGGCGTATGACTTCTTTTATGACGAAAGCTAAAAACTTTTCAGCAAAATCTGGGTCTAAATGAGCATCACGCGCAAGGCGGCGTAAGCGTTCGATCTGACGTGTTTCACGTTGAGGGTCTGCTGCCGGAAGCTTTGCTTTTGCCTTAAGTTCGCCCACAGCTTTTGTGCAGCGAAAACGTTCGGCTAACATATGGATAAGAGCCGCATCAATATTATCAATGCTTGTTCTTAAATTTTCCAGTTCGTGGAGTGCTGTCGAGTGATTAGAAGTCATTAATATCCACCCATGCAAGATGTCCGCCTTTTCCAGCGCCTAAATCCATAAAAATAGCTGTCCCCCCTAATCTGCCTAAGCATTTCCACGGGCGCCCATTTGTTGAGCGACGATCATGCCCAACATATACCGTCATGCCATCAGGAATACGATTGATCCAGCTTAAACGGCGTTCAGGATAGCCATCAGGCTGCATCCGTCCAGTGGTTTCTCCGAACAACGCGCGTGATAGAGGAGCTGTAATTTCACCTAAACCGGGAAGAGGGGGCTGAGAGAGCATAGCGGTATGAAAACCACCATGAACAAAGAAGGTCCGCTCAATTCTAAGCCAGGTGGGGGCAGAGGCAATCGCTTTATAAATATTGGGGATTAAAGAGGCGTATTCTGGCTGGGCAAGCTGGCTCAGTGTTTCTTCAAGAGGGGGATCTTTACGCAAACGTCGTCCTTCTAGAGCGCGGCCTAATTTACGGTCATGATTGCCAAGAATGAATAAGCCTCGTTTGTATTCAAGCAAATCCAGCATAAGTTCCAGAACGCCAGCACTATTAGGACCGTGGTCGATGAGATCCCCAAGCTGAATGATAAAGCGATCTGTTGCTGTGGCATGTTGGAAGGCATTGAGATCACCATGCACGTCTCCCACTACGCGAATCCCGTAAGTTTGGATTCGCTCTATAATGGAATCAGTAAGAGGTGGCTCAGCAAAAATGGTTCTATCTTTCGTTTTTTATATATAAAAAAGCTTATAGTGGCGCACGTCAATTTACTTATTACAGAAAAATGAAAAAGAGTTAGTGATTAACGAATGTCGTTGCCTGTCCAAGGTCAACAGACAAGACACGACTAACCCCACGTTCCTGCATTGTGACACCATATAATCGGTTCATATGAGCCATGGTTAATTGATGATGAGTAACGACGAGAAAGTGTGTGCCTGTCTCTTTGGTCATGTCTGATAGAAGAGAACAAAAACGCTCAACATTGGCATCATCAAGTGGTGCATCGACTTCATCAAGAACGCAGATGGGGGCAGGGTTACAGCGGAATGTTGCGAAAATAAGCGAGAGAGCAGTAAGAGCTTGCTCTCCTCCAGAAAGAAGAGAAAGAGTTGAAAGCTTTTTTCCCGGAGGCTGTGCAAATATTTCTAGACCCGCTTCTAATGGGTCGTCACTGCCAACCATCCCCAAATGAGCACGCCCTCCACCAAACATACGAGAGAATAAGGATTGAAAATTACGGTCTACTTCTGTGAAAACAGCAAGCAGTCGTTCACGGCCTTCACCGTTAATAGTATGAATGCCCTGTCGAAGCTTTTGGATGGCAGTGGTTAACTCGTCATGTTCTTTGGCGATTGTTTCTGCGGTTTGCTTTGCTTCTTGAAACTCAATTTCGGCTCTTAGATTGACTGGACCAAGGTCCTCTCGTTCTTTGGTTAGTCGATTGATTTGGCGTCGGATGGAGGATTCGTTGTGTTCGGATACATCCAAGGGAGTTGAAGCAGAATCAGGAAAAGGAATTTCTTCTTGTAGTTTGATATAGGCGGCTTTGGCTTGCTCGGCTCTTTCTGAAAAACGAGCAATATTTGCTTGTGCAGCGGAGAGTGTTGCGTCAGCTTTGCGCCGCCGTTCTTGAATGGTTTGTTCAGCCGAATGAGCCGCTTTGTTTTTTAAAAGAGCCTCTTCATATTCTGCGCTTGTTTGAGCAAGAGCATTTGTAAAAGACGTATAATGCGTTTCAAGTTCGAGGATCTGACTTTGTGACTGTTGTATGGTTTCTTTTATGGCATTTTGACGAGAGTTAAGCTCGTCTGATCTGCTTTGTGTATCATGAATTTGTTGTTTTAAATCATCAATACGGCTTTCTTGAGCGGATATATCACCTGCTAAGCGTGTTTTTTGAATGGCCGTATGGGAAAGTTGATTTTCTATATTTTTCAGTCGGCTGCGTGTTTCTTCTAATTTAGAAGCATAGTGACTGATTTTTTGTTCTAAAAGGCTTAAATCAGGACATTCTGATAATGTATTTTGATGGTGTTCTCGTTCTTTTTGTAAGTTTTGGAGGAGTGTCTCTAATTCTTTCCGACGTGCTAATAAAGATGAAATATGAGCATTAGTTTGTGTTTTGAGCTGCTCAATTTGACGTAAATTTGTATGTAAAAGCTCTTTATTTTCTTGAGCTTTTAATAAGTCTTGAGACAGGATTTGTAATTGCTTTTCAGAATCAGCGTAAGATTTTTGGGCGTTTAAAGTAGTCGTGTTTAAAAGTTCAAGATCTGGTTTGTTTTGATTGTCGCTTACTCGACTAATTTCAGATTGGAGGTTGTTGCGTTCTTTTGTCATATGCGTGATGTGTGATGATATTTCTTTATCACGCGTCTGAGCAGATTGGTGCTGTAAAAGAGCTTGATCTAAAAGACGTGTATGATTTTCAACTTCTTTTCGGCATGTTTTGAGAGCCAATGAAGTTGCTTCTAATTCTTTGCGTTGTAATGTGACTTTTTCTGATAATTTCTGAGATTTTTGAGAAAATTTTTCTGGATTTTCAAAAGCTGTATAGTCTTCTTCCAGCGAGGTCCAATCAGATTTAGCGTGTTGAAGGTTTTGCAACGCCTCTTCTAAACGTTTTTGACTTTCTTCCCATCGGCTTTGAGCAAGATCAGCACGTTGCTCCAGTTGAGCCATATGGGCTCGTTGTTTATTGAGACTATGTTCAATTTCAACACTTTTCTGCCGATATAACTGAAGGTCTTTTTCTATTTTTTCTCGCTGTTCACTTTGGTTCTGAAGAGTAACAACAAGGTCAGGTAAATCTGTTTCGTGTTGTGTGATTTGGAGAAGAATATCGTTCAAACGGTTTTTTTGTTCCAGCCGGACGGCTCCTGTATCTGCTGCATGGGCTGAACGAATAAAGCCATCCCAACGCCATAAAGCTCCATTTTCACACACAAGGATTTGGCCGGGAGAAAGTTTTTTTTGTAAATCTTTTGCTAGGCTTTGATCTGCTAGTAAAAAAGCAGATTGAAGGCGCCGGTTCAATGCGGGAGGTGCCTCAATTAAGTTTGAAAGAGGCTCACCAAAAGCAGCTTCTGCTGAGAACGAAATATTTGGAAGTTCCCGCCAACGTTGGGTAGCTGGCGTTGTTTCATCAGCTAATGAGGCATTGAGGCCGTTTGCAAGAACTGCTGAAACAGCTCTTACAAGGTGAGGAGGAATATTCAAACTATCTTCAAGGGAGTTAGGCTGTTTTTCAATGGCATTCAAAGAAATCTGAAGGCTTTCTTGTTCGGTCTTTAGACGTATAATTGCATTTTCAATTTGAAAGACAGACTGTTGTGTTTGTTTTTCACCTTCTAAAAGAGCGAGCAAATCTTTTTCTGTTTTTTGGATATCGCTTTGTGTCTTGCTTAAATGTTGGGAATGTTTTTCTGTTGTTTCTCTAATGGAGGTTAATTCTTCCGCAGGGATAAGGGCTTTTTTGTCACGCTCAAGATTTTCTTGCGCGAGTGTAACTTTCTTTTTTGCCTCATTCATTACTCTTTGGGCTGTATCACGAGACCGGATGATCGCTTGGTAGCGTTGTATTTGCTCTTCTGCTTGAGCGCGGGCTTCTAACCACTCTGTATTGGTTTGGCTTAAATCGTTAGATTTAGAGATTTCTTCACGCTCTAACTCATTCAATTTATTCTTCAGAGTGTTATTATTTTTTTGAAGTTCATTTTTTGCGTTATCATCAAGTATATTCTTTTTGTTTTGATAAAAAAGATCATGATTTTCTTGTAGTTGGGTCTCAATATTCTTTAAACGATCCTGCAAGTCCTTTTCCATGCGTAAAATATTTTCAAAACGTTTGGTCTCTTCTTCAAGAGTACGTTTTGAAAGTTCTGATTGTAATAGTTTTTCTTGCAGATCTTTCTGATGTTCCGTGAATGTATTTTGAATATGAGAGCAGTAAAGATCAGCTTCTTCTGATTTGTGTTGAATTTCTAATATGGCATCTTCTTGTGGGAGAGTTTTATCAAGTTCGCTGATTTCTAATGCGGTTTTATGATAATTCTGGCTTTCTGTATCAATTCTATTCTGAATATTCTCTATTGTGAGAATGATATTTTTTAGTGCAGCACTTTCAGTGTCTCTTTGCTGGGTCGTTTGATCCAACTGCTTTACAATAGATTGCTGCTCCTCAGAAAGTTTCTGGGCTTCTTTTGCGAGCTGCTGTTCTTGTTCTGGTAATTCTTGGATTTGCTCTTGAAATAAGATTAGTTTTTGTTGCGTTTCATCATAGGAAGCGCGGTATTGAGTAAGGCGCTGTGTGTTTTGTAAAAGATCCGATTCAATTTGAGAAAGGTGATTTTGAGCTCCTTTCTCATTTTCTTGAGCCCGAAAAAGATCGGCTCGGAGTGTTTCTTGCTTGATTTTATGATGTTCAAGCTGGCTGCGTAATTTTTCAATATTTTCGTGCAGGTGGGGGGAGGCTTGGCGTGCTTCAAACTCAGCAATAGCCGCTTGCTCAGCATCCATTTCAGCAGCTTGAAGTTTTTCTTTTGCGCTTTTCAGATCTTGGAGGCTTTTTTCAACTGCTAGCTTTCCTTTAGCATGGAGAAGATGGTGAAGAGTATTTTCAGTTTCTCGTAAAAGTTCAGAGAGTTCTCGGTATTTGCGTGCTTGTGAAGTCTGAGTGTTTAAGCTGCTTAAGCGTTCTTCTATTTGCAGGCGTAAGTCTTCTGCTCGCGATAGATTGGCTTCTGTTTGGCGTAATTTTAATTCTGCATCATGACGTCTTGTATGAAGGCCAGTAATCCCAGCAGCTTCTTCTAAAAGAAGGCGTCGCTCTTCGGGTTTAGCTGCAATGAGTTGGCTAACACGATTTTGGCTAACAATCCCCGAACTGCGAGCTCCTGATGAGAGGTCTGCAAAAAGAGTTTGTATATCGCGTGCGCGGACAACGCGGCCATTAATACGATATTCGCTGCCTGCTCCTCGTTCTATACGACGTGAAATTTCCAGTTCGTCGGCATCTTGAAAGGGAGAGGGAGCTAGTCCTTTTGTTCCACTCAGTCGCAACATGACTTGAGCAATGTTACGAGCAGAACGAGCCCCGGTCCCTGCAAAAATAAGGTCATCCAGCTCTCCACCACGTAAGGAGCGAGCAGATGTTTCTCCCATAGCCCAACGAAGTGCTTCGACGACGTTGGACTTTCCACAACCATTAGGACCAATTATTCCTGTGAGGCCAGGGAGAATATTGACCTGAACCTCATCAGCAAAACTTTTAAATCCTGTAATAGTTAGGCCAAGAATGGTTGCGTTCTGTTGGGAGGACATACGGGGCGAAAGATTTTCTTTACAGAAGGTATTTAAGAGGCCTTAGCGACAAGGTCGGCAAATTTGTCATACGTCTCTGGGTCTTGGCCATAGTGGGTACTGTTGAAAAGGAAAAATGGTGTGCCTTGGATGTTATATTTTTCAGCATCTTGCTGAATTTGATTGAACATACTTTGCATGAAGCCTGTATCGTTCGCGATGCTTTTAAACTGATTTGCAGAGATGCCGGCTAGAGCAGACATTTGTTGCAAACGTTCCATCGGGTCACCGCCTGAGGCGAAAGCCCATTGCATTTGACTGGAGAACAAAGCTTCAAGAAAAGGAACATAGCGTTCTTGTGGCAATGAGCGTGCAACCATAGCCGCTGTTAGTCCTACGCGATCGCCAGAGAAATCATGGAATTGGTAACGAATCTTACCAGTATCGATGAGTTTCTCCTTAATCTTCGGGAATTCTTCGGTGGCGAAATGAGCGCAATGTGTACAGGTTAAAGAGAACCATTCTTGCACTAGGACTTTGGCGTTGGGGTTTCCTATAATACGAGGGCCCATTCTGGGGTCGCTTGTTACTGCAGAATTATCATCAGCCCGGGCTCCTGCTGCTGCGCTGAGGGCAACGGCAGGCACAGACTTTAAGAGAACGCGGCGAGGTAATGAAAAGCGACTATTCATTTAAAGAGCCTTTGTGATAGTTTGAAGAAATTCATCATATCCTAAGCCAATATTAGGCGCAGGACGATCGTTAACACGAAAATATGGCGTTCCTTGGATATGAAGAAACGCATCGTCTTTATCTTGGCGATTAATGATTGCTTCTTTCAAGCTTTGATTATTTTTAATGTTCTCAAAGCTTGCATCAGAAATACCCGCAAGGATTGCATATTTTTTTAATTCGCTCACGGGATCGATATCTTGAGAGAATGCCCACTGATCTTGATTTTTGAAAAGAGTTTCAAGGAAAGGGGCATACTGTTCCTCAGGTAAAAAGCGCGCCACCATAGCGGCTAGTAACGCAACCTGATCTAAAGGAAAATCATGAAATCGAAAGAGAATTTTTCCTGTATCGATTAAATTAGTTTTTACAAAAGGAAAAATATGCGTTGCGAAATGTGCGCAATGTGAACAGGTTAAAGAAAACCACTCGTCTACAATCACTGGTGCTTTAGGATTTCCGAGCGTTCGAGGGGATAGGAGCTTATCATCTAAATGAGATGATGGGTGAGCCAAACTATGCTTAGCCATTGTTAAGATTACTGGTGATGCCAGCAGAAACAGACGGCGTTTTAAAAACATAGTTTGAACTCCTTATATTAATCGAAAATGATTATTAAGAATTATGGTCGTCATCTTGCTGGGAGTGTGGAAGGGACTTCTTCTCCCAGTTTTCAGGAACGCGCATGCGTAAAGCACGAATGTGACGTGCATCTGCATCCAGAACCCTAAACTCTAAACCACTTTCATGTGTCAGAACTTCGTCACGTGCTGGAACATGTTCTGCTAAGCGGAATACAAGACCACCAACCGTTTCTATCTCTGCTTCTCGCTCAGCATCCGTGAGGACAGCTCCTAAACGTTCTTCAAGTTGTTTAATGGGCAGGCGGGCATCTATATCTGAAGAGCCATCTGGCCTCTCGGTCCATAAGGCTGTAACGGGATCATCATGTTCGTCTGAAATATCACCAACGATGGTTTCAATCAGGTCTTCAATGGTCACCAGGCCGTCAATGCTGCCATATTCATCAATGACAAGTGCCATATGAATACGCCTTTGCCGCATCTGTAAAAGGAGATCTAGCACCGGGATGGTTGGCGCAATCATTAAGGGTTGGCGTAAGAGGTTCCGGATATCAAATGCTTCTGGGGAATCAACATAAGCGACTAGGTCTTTAACGTGAATCATCCCAGAAATTTCATCGAGCTGTTCACGGTACACCGGCATGCGTGAATGATTTTCGCGTCGCATGTGATTAAGCGCACTTTCAAGAGAGATATTTTCAGGCATGGCAATAATGTCTGCCCGGGGAATCATAACATCATCTGCTGTAATGTCCCGCAAGTTCAGGACATTCATGATAAGGGCGCTTTCTTGGCGGTCTAACTCGGGCGTATCTCCTGTTTCGTGAGCGAGTTGAGCAGAGTCCCGGACAAGAGTAGCAATGGAATCACGAAGCTTCTGATCTCGACCACGTCTATTGAAAAGACCAAAAAGCCCTCGTGAATTTTTTCGAGGTTCTTCAGAAGGCTCTAATATATCGTCACTCATGATCGTTTGATTCCCTGTTTCCATGGATCTCCAAAACCAAGCTGGCGCATTGTTCGTGTTTCAATGCCTTCCATTTCTCTTGCCTCTCCGGGGTGATGATGGTCATACCCGGAAAGGTGAAGGACACCATGAACGACAAGATGTGATAAATGAGCACGCATGCTACGCTGGGCAGAAACAGCTTCTTTATGAACTGTTTCATATCCCAAAATAATATCTCCTCCATGGAGAGGAGAAAGGGGCTCAAATGTTAATACATTTGTAGGTTTGTTTTTATTGCGAAAACGCGAATTGAGCCTCTTAACAACGCGATCTGTCGATAAAAGAACAGTCGGCATTGGAGTATTTTCAAAGTCTGCCCCTTTTTGACGGGTAACAGCTTGAAACGCACGATAAATGGCACGTTTAGTATTAGGTATAGAAAACCGCCATCGCGGGTCTTCTATAATAATATCAATATCGGCGCGAGTACTTGGAGGTTCCATTGTTTTCCTGGCGGGCTCGATCTCGATAAGAATCACGAGGGAGCGGCGCTCTCTGATCATAGGCATCAACAATACGGGCAACCAAAGGATGGCGGACCACATCGCTTGAATGAAAACGGGTGATGCCGATTCCCCGAATTCCGTCTAATGTTTCAACAGCTTCTCTTAATCCAGATGATACACCGTTTGGCAAGTCAATCTGGCTAAGATCTCCTGTAACAGCCATGCGCGTTCCTTCGCCCATACGGGTAAGAAACATTTTCATTTGTGCAGGAGTGGTATTTTGGGCTTCATCAAGAATAACATAGGAGTGTGCTAAAGTACGACCTCTCATAAAGGCAAGAGGCGCAACTTCAATTTCCCCAATTCCCATTCGACGAATAACCTGATCTCCCGGCATCATGTCATGGAGCGCATCATAGAGGGGACGCAGGTAGGGGTCAATTTTTTCTCGCATGTCTCCGGGAAGGAAGCCAAGCTTTTCTCCAGCTTCAACCGCCGGCCGAGAAAGGATAATACGATCCACTTGCCCTGCGAGCAGCATGGAAACAGCTTGCGCTACCGCAAGGTAAGTTTTTCCCGTCCCAGCTGGGCCAATCCCAAAGACCAGTTCTGTGCGTGCTAACATAGCCATATATTCTGCTTGGCCATGGGAGCGAGGCTCTATAATGCCACGCTTGGTTCTAATTGTAGGAAGATCGACTACTCCACGTGGTGAGGGAGGAGTATTCTTGGAGTGGGAGTTAGCAACGACCTCTCTGCGGGTGTTCTTTGCAGTATGATCCCGAGTGTAAGGGTGTTGGGGGAGAGGGGAGCGAGGCAGGGCCGTTAATCGAATAATCCCATCGATTTGGGAGCTATCAATAGAACGGCCTTCTTCAAGTTGATTATATAAAGAGACAATAGCCGCCTGAGCACGCCCTACGGCTTCATTCTCACCTGAAATGGCAATTTTATTGCCGCGGCACGATAGATGGACATCGAATCCGGCTTCAAGTTGAGCGAGGTGCCGGTCGTGGTCTCCAAGAAGGCGTTGGAGTAAAATGTTGTCATTAAAACGTAATGCAACAGTACGGTTTCCGTCTGGTCCTTTAGAGGAAGGAGCAGAACTATGCGGAGGCGTTGTTAGCAAGCGGCAGCTGTCTCCTGAACAATGACGCCGCCAAGTGAGTTTGTCCGGCGTGTTGTGATAGCAACTTTTACGATGGAACCGATCAGTTCTTCCGGGCCATCGAAGTGTACGGGTTGTAGATAAGGGGAACGACCGGAGAGCTGTCCAGGTTTCCGACCTTTTCCTGTTATCAAGACTTCTTGGGTTGTGCCCACAAGTTGTTCGTTAAAAGCGTCCTGCTGCTCGCGTAACAGAGCTTGCAATTGTGCAAGGCGTCGGTCTTTTACATCTTCTGCCACTTGAAGAGGCTGTCCAGCAGCAGGAGTGCCAGGGCGTGGAGAATATTTAAAGCTGTAAGCACTCGCAAAGCCAATATCTCTGACGAGTTGCATTGTGGCTTCAAAATCCTCCTCTGTTTCACCGGGATGTCCTACAATGAAGTCAGATGAAAGAGCTAGATCTGGTCTGACGTCTCGTAAACGGCGGACGATATTGCGGTATTCATCTGCGGTATGGCCACGGTTCATGGCTTTTAAAACATTGTCTGAACCACTTTGGACAGGTAAATGTAAAAAAGGCATCAAGGCAGAGTTTGTGTGGTGTGCATCAATAAGTGATTGATCCATATCTCTTGGGTGGGACGTCATATAACGAATACGAGCCAGACCAGGAATTTGGGAAAGCACTTCAGCGAGATACGCTAAGTTAGCGCTTTTCCCAGATCCATCATCTCCATGATATGCGTTTACGTTTTGCCCCAGTAAGGTAATCTCTTTTACACCACTTGCGACCATTCGCTCCGCCTCAGCGAGGATGGACAGAACCGGTCGGCTGGTTTCAGCGCCTCGTGTGTATGGAACGACACAGAACGAGCAAAATTTATCACACCCTTCTTGAACGGTAAGAAATGCGGTTAAATTACCGGCTGTTTGTGGCGCGGCCTCCGTAGGGAGGGCATCAAACTTTTCATCTGTAGGGAAGTCTGTTTCAATAACAGCTCCACCGGCACGTGCTGCACGTGCCACCATTTCTGGAAGTTTGTGATAGGTCTGAGGGCCTAAAACGAGATCGACATAAGGCGCTCTTGCCAGAATTTCTTTGCCCTCAGCTTGAGCAACACATCCTGCAACTGCAATGATTGTGCGTGGGTGACCTTGCTCAATACGTTCGTCTCTAATTTTACGAAGGCGCCCAAGCTCTGAAAAAACCTTTTCTGTCGCGCGTTCGCGGATATGGCAGGTGTTTAGAATAATCATATCGGCTTCTTCGGCCGTTTCTGCCGGTCCATAGCCTAATGGACGTAAAACATCAGCCATACGCGCGCTGTCATAAACATTCATTTGGCAACCCCATGTAATAACATGAAGGCCATGAGTGTTACGTGCGGGGGATGTTTTTGTAGATTCTGGCGAAGAAGCAGTCACAGTTTCGATCCGGGGTTGGCAAAATCACGGCTAGTCATCAAGGGAGTGGCTTGTAAGGTCAAGCCTATAATTGAATTGATGCAGTTAAACATGACTGTCCCATTCATGCTTAAGAAGACCCAAGGATGGGTTATCACACTCAATGTGATTGGTCATTATTAAAAGCAGAATATTCAAAGAACAAAAAATACGGGCAACTCCAAAACCTTACTCTGCTTTTAGAGTAAGGTCTTGTTGAGGGAGACCGCGGCGTAGGTCGATTGATCCTTGGCTAACGGCATCAAATGTTGCTTGAGAGAGTTCTTTGCGGGATAGAAAATCATCAGGGTTGAGAGGTGGGTGGAGGATCAGGGTTGCACGCATAGAGCGCCATTGACCAAGCGCCCACAGGTGGGGAGCAAACCCCATATCACCATACCACGCAAAAAGTTTACGTTGATTTCGGCCAACCGGTAACCCCTCTAATTCGTCATAAACAAGAGAGACAGGCTGAATTAAAACAGGAGGCGGTTTGGGGGTATTATCTTGTTCTCGTTTGCTCGGTTTAGCGATGGCAAAAAATGAAGACATGAAAGGGAGTACTTGTGCGCCATCAGAAGTGGTGCCTTCAGGGAAAAGAATAATGTTATCCCCGCTCCATAAGCGATCTGTCATGCTATGGAGTTCACGTCCGGTACTGCGTCGATTACGACTAACAAAAATGGTGCGTCCCAAGCGTGCGACCATACCAATCATAGGCCATGTGCCAACTTCGCCTTTTGAGATGAATACGGCCTCAAGAACACTGCCAATGCTTAGGATATCTAACCAAGAGGTATGGTTTGAAACGTAAATAACTGGCCTTTGGCCCTCTTTCACGTTTTGAGGTGAGAGCATTTTGCCCGCAGGCTTGCCAATAACTCGGATACGCAAACCAAAAATACGACTAACAACAGACCAGAAGACACGAGGAAATTTAACTTTTCCAGTCCCTGGGAGTTGGATCAAAATGTACTGAAAAATACTTGATCCCAAAGTCCAGAATACAATAACTCCGAGCCGGACAAGGAAGAAGCTCTTACTAAAAACAGAAGAAATTTGGTTTTCTTTTGTCGGGGGAGCAAAAGCATCACCGTCAAGCGCGGGTCTACTTTGGTTGCGGCGATTGGGAGCCTGAGAAGGAGTTCGGTAAGACATCGGATTTTAATGATACGAATTTTCATCATCAGAAACAATCTAGTTTCATCTTCTTACGTTAATAAAATCTAATGCTGCTCATAAAAGATACGCAGCTCTTTCTTAAAATTGGCGTTGTGGGTTTCTTGGTGAAAACAAGCCGTTACTTAATTATTTTTTGCTCTCTTGTTGTGAGTAGCCTGTCAGGCACTTGCTTTCCCTTCAGAGGTTACGCCGATTCTCTGAAGGAGGAGGGCACCGAAAAAACTAAAACCTTAGGATATAAGGTTGCAATTGAGCCAACTAAAGACAGTGCTTTAGATGCAGCGATTGCGGCCTCATCACAGCTTTCAACATTGCAGGAAACCCAAAAAGTGGGAGCGTATGCTCTTACAGGACGGATTAATGGTGATTACGATCGTGTAGATGCCGCTTTGCAGTCACAGGGGTATTATGCCGGGGCGGTAGCGATTAAGGTACAGGTTGATGGCCATGAATTGGACGGCAGAAGCCCACAGCTACCAGAAGCTCTTCAAGCTGCCCGGGATAATCAGAAAATAAAAATTTCAGTTTCTGTTGAGGCCGGCCAGAAGTTTCATTTAGGTCGTATTATTTTAACCACCCCTCCCAAGGTTTTAGAAAAATCGGGCACTAAAAACGATAAAGGGCAACAAGTCTCAGTAAAAACGTCTGATCAGGCTGAAAAACAAGGGGAGCCAGTCACTTTATCCTCAGAAGAACAAAAAGCATTTAATTTAGTATCTGGGCAACCTGCCGTGGCAGGAGATGTGTTAGCCGCACAAAATAATTTGCTTAATCAGCTGCAAGAAGAGGGGTACGCCGTTGCGTCTGTCTCAACTCCTTTGGCGTATCTAAAACCGGCTTCCCATAGTTTGGATGTTGTGTTTCGGGTAGGGCGCGGGCCAAAGGTCGTTATTGGACCGATGAGTATGAGTGGATTAAAGAAAGTCCATGAAACATATTTAAAGCGTCGTTTAACGTTACAAGAAGGACAGCTTTATCAACCGTCAAAAATTGAACAGGCGCGTCAGGATCTGACCTCAACGGGTGTCTTTTCAGCGGTTCAGGTGAAGAATGCTCCTCCTATTATTACGCTTGCATCAGGAAAATCTCTTGTTCCGGGGATAGTGCAGGCGATGCCTTTGGATTTTGATTTTCATGAGACCAAAAGACACACGCTAACAGCAGAAGCCGGATACTCAACAGATTTGGGTGGGCGTGCTGGCGTAAGTTGGACGCATCATAATTTATTTGGCAATGCGGAACAATTGAAACTAGCGGTTCTGGCAACGGGATTAGGTGGGTCGGCTCAGCAAGGCTTAGGGTATGATGCATATGCGGATTTCACGAAACCTGACTTTTTAAGAAAAGATCAAAGCCTCAATCTTCGTATCGAAGCCGTGCGGCAATTGCTTTATTCGTATCATCAGAATGCTATTTTGGCGCGAGGTGGTATAGGGCGGCATTTTGGTAAGTATTGGTATATTTCAGCGGGTTTGATGGGGATACAGGAACAGATCAAGCAGTTTGGTGATAAGAGAAATTATTTTATTGCTTCCATCCCCCTTGTCGCAACATATGATAGCACAGGTCTTTCTAACCCGATTGACCCTGCAACGCATGGGATACGTGCTTCTATTACAGCTAGCCCGTCTATGTCTTTTGAGCACAAAACATCGTTCTTTGCTCTTCTGACGGCGCAAGTTTCAACATATTATGACCTAGCCCGACTTGGATGGACGAAGCCGGGAAATAGTATCATAGCGGTGCGTGGAATTGTTGGATCAGTGCAGGGTGCATCAACCTATGACATTCCACCTGATCAGCGCTTATATGCGGGTGGTCCTGCGACTGTTCGTGGTTTCCGTTACCAAGGTGTCGGCCCCCAGTATGGGGATACGAAATACGCAATTGGCGGAACATCCATGGATGCAGGAACTCTTGAATTTCGTCAAAGGTTACCAAAAAATTTGGGGATGGCCGCTTTCGTTGACGCTGGCCAAGTAAGTACAAAATCAACGCCAGGGCATGGTACTGTTCGCGTCGGGTATGGAGCGGGTGTGCGTTATTATACCCCAATTGGCCCCGTACGTGTGGATGTGGCTCTTCCTGTTAACCGTCCTCCGCATGGTGGAAAATGGGAGCTTTATATTGGTTTGGGGGAGACATTCTAATGCATATTGTTAAGAAAATTCTCCGAATATTAGCAATTATTATTGCTGTTTTATTAGGCGTGCTGGGGCTGGCGATTGGTGTTGTTCTTATCGGCATTAATGTTGGAGCGGGGCAGCGCTACATAGAAGAAAAGATTGATCCATGGACAGGCGGAATGGTTCAAATATCAGGCCTGTCTGGAACCTTGCCTCAAAATCTAGGGCTAGATACTCTTAAAATTAAAGATGCCAAAGGCGTTTGGCTGGAAATAGATCACCTACATCTGAAGTGGTCCCCGCTTGCATTAATCGGCATGGACGCCAAAATCCACACGCTAAGTGCAGACCGTTTGGTTTTTTCGAGGCTGCCCTTTTCCTCACCTGAGCCACAAGCTCCGACAAGTTCTGCCCCTTCTGGGCCAACGAAATTAAAAATAAAAGTTGATCTAACGCATCTGCACATAGGACGTTTGGAAATAGGGGATGCCTTAATAGGTCAGTCAGCGGCATTTACTGCGGATGGGAATGCAAATATCTCATCCATTGCACCGTTTATCGATGGTGTGACGCTGAAAAACCTTCCGAAGATGAAGATTGATTTGCACATCAAACGTCTTGATGCTGACGGAGACCTTAATCTTTCTGCTGCTACCCCAAGTCAACAGGTTCATTTAGCTTTAGATTATCATGAAGGCATAAATGGCTTTGTCAGTTCGTTAGGAAAACTACCTCAGCTGGATCCGATAGACCTTCATTTGGCGATGCAGGGCCCTTGGACAGGCGCTGTTACAGAGTTTGGACTGCATTCTGGAGCAATACAAAGCCACTTAAATGGAACGATAAATCTTGTTTCGAATAAGGCTGACCTGCATGTAACTGCTCATGCCCCCACAATGACGTTACAACCGGGTATTGGATGGAATGATATTTCTCTTGAGACC
This sequence comes from Swingsia samuiensis, assembly GCF_006542355.1. NCBI lineage: Bacteria > Pseudomonadati > Pseudomonadota > Alphaproteobacteria > Acetobacterales > Acetobacteraceae > Swingsia > Swingsia samuiensis. Next base: position 1,892,033 of record NZ_CP038141.1, read on the forward strand.
GATTTGCATGGCCCCTTTATTGCTCCTGTAGGAACAGGGAGTTTAAATATTGATAGTCTAGCTATTAACGATATTTTGGTAGGCCATTTACATACTTCCTTTCAGGGAAGCGCTGGTAAGAAAGCAGAAGATACTGTTGCTTCGTTACAAACCGTTATTGATGGGTTAAGAATTCCGGGTAGTGCGCCCACTTTGTTGGCTGCTGCACCTATTAAAGTAAATGTTATATCTTATCCATTGCGAGATACGCAGCCCGTTGAGGCTGTTTTAGACCATCCATTGGTGCACTTAGGTGCTCAGGTTAATGTAAAACCTGCCGCGCATGGCCATGTGACCTTAGAACTACCTAATGTAAAGCCGCTGGCAGCATTAGGAAAAACGGATCTGCAAGGAAAAGTAGCGTTGAAGGCAGATTTTGCTTTGCCAGCAAAAGCGCAAGATGACTTAACGCTTACGACTACAGGAAAAATAGCAATTACAGGGGGGCAAGAGCAGGCAGTCCATTTGATAGGTAAAGAGGGAACCCTCTCTTTAGATTTAAAAAAATCAGCTAATAATATCATTACAGTCAAACGCTTGGCGCTGGATGGAAAAGCATTACATGTTTTAATGTCAACTATTGTCGATCTAGCACATCAAAACCGTATGCAGACCATTGCAAGTGTTGCTTTACCAGATTTGTCTCAGGTTGCACCAATGCTGTGTGGAAATATTAATCTAGACGCGCAGGCTAATGGTCCAACAGATGATCTTGCCGTAAAAACAGATATTAAAGGTGAGTTTGGAACCAAAGATGTTCCTAAAGGGCCATTGGCACTTAATGCTGATTTTCAACATTTACCTTCTGCACCTCAAGGAACGTTAAAGGTGCAGGGTGTATTGGATCGACGCCCTCTTATTTTAGCCACTCGTGTTGAGAAAGATCTAAAAGGTGTGATGCATGTTCAATTGGATCAGTTGTCTTGGAATAGTTTGCTAGGAAAAGGAGCGTTGCGCTTACCTGTAGGGGCGAAAGTGCCTCTGGGTGATCTTGATCTAAAAATTTCCAACTTGGCTGATTTTCAAAAGTTTGTTGGACAACCGGTAAAAGGACGGTTGGCATTAGCCATTCATACAACGGAGGTGCCATCCGCTCCTCCGGTCGTTGCTTTAGGGTTGGATGGTTCTTTGGGGACACAACAAGTTACGATCAGCTCTCTTAATTTAAAGGGGAAAGTAACAAACCCTCTTGATAACCCTACGCCTGATTTAAGTGTGGCTGTTGCTGGAATTCGAACTCAAGATATTTCTGGTCAAGCAAAGGCAACGGTTAAAGGCCCACAGTCTGCAATGGCCATTACTCTACAAGGCGCGTTTCAAAATGTGATGGGTTCGCCGGCGAATATAGATACTGCATTGCTGTTGGACCTCTTAAAAAAGACAGTCCGTATTGATCGTTTGGCAGCGCTTGCAAAAGAAGAGTCTATCCGGTTAGGAGCCCCTGCCAAGGTCTCTTTTGGGGATATTATGGGGGTAGACCGTCTGCGTTTAACCGTCGCGCCTCGTGGAGTAGCGCCTGCTACTTTTGATATTGGTGGAACGTTAAAACCACGATTAGCTTTGAATGCAACGATTGATCATGTCACGCCTGCAATAGCAAAGCCTTTTTCGCCTGAATTAGATGCTCTTGGTGTTATTTCTGCACAAGCAAATTTAACGGGAACGCTAAATAACCCAAGTGGGAAAGTGTCGCTTGTTGGCCGAGGCTTGCGTATGCGAAGGGGAGTGGCTGCGTCACTTCCTGCAGCAGAGATATTGGCCAATGTTGGATTGGCGGGGCAAACAGCTAGAGTTGATACAACCCTCAAGGCTGGCTCTAAAATTGCTTTAGCTGTGCGCGGTGTGGCTCCTTTATCAAAGGATGGAAATATCGCTTTAGATACAACGGGGCATGTAGATCTTTCTGTTGCCAATTCTGTTTTGGGCGCAAACGGGATGGAAACGCGTGGGCACATTGCTTTGAATATGCATGTGGGAGGGTCTGCTGCTCAGCCGCGGGCAACAGGACAGATTGGCCTTCATAACGTGGCATTCTCACAATATGCTCAAGGAGTGTATCTGACATCGATTAACGGAAATATTTCAGCCCATGGTGACAGCATAACTCTTGATCATATTTTAGCGCATGCAGGATCAGGCGATATAGCTTTAGACGGATATGTTGGTGTATTTCGCCCAGGTTTGCCCATGGATATTAAGGTTATATCCAAACAGGCACGCGTTCTGTCCAGTGATTTGATTACGGCTCTTATAGATACAGACCTGCATATTCATGGTCAGGCAACCACTCGTCTAGATGTTGACGGGAAAGTTGTTTTGCCAAGGGTTATGATTAATATTCCAAACTCAATGCCTGCGTCTGTTCCTCAGTTGGATGTTGTGCGTCCCGGACAAAGTGCTCCTGTTTCGAATGGGACAAATCTGGTTATTGGCTTGGGTTTAGATGTGATTTCCCCCGGACAGTTCTTCGTTCAAGGGCACGGTCTGGATGTTATTATGGGGGGAACATTGCATGTGAAGGGAACAAGCCAAGCACCAATTATGACCGGTGGATTTGAAATGAGAAGGGGTAATTTTAATCTGGCGGGCATTAACCTGAACTTCACACATGGAATAGTGTCTTTTAACGGAGCAGGGGTAAATCATCGGCTTGATCCAACTTTGGATTTTAGAGCTGATCGGAATGGCAAAGGCGGCTTGGCCAGTTTGTTGGTGCATGGGTATGCCAGCGCGCCTAAAATTGATTTTACGTCTGTTCCAAGCTTGCCCCGTGATGAAATTTTGTCCCTCTTGTTATTTGGGACAGATTCTCATTCACTATCTACGACACAGCTTGCGGAACTGGGGGTGGCTGTGGCTCAGCTCGCTGGAGGCTCAACGTTTGATCCATTGGGAAAAGTACGGAACGTTTTAGGGTTAGATCGTTTGGCCGTTGGTGGTGGCAGTGGGGTGAATAAGGGGGGAAGCAGCATTGAAGCCGGAAAATACGTTATGAAAGGCGTATATGTAGGGGCAAAACAAGCTATGTCTGGAACCGGAACGCAAGCCCAGGTTCAAATTGATTTAACGCAACGACTAAAGTTAAAAACAACGGTGGGGACAGGGGGGCAAGTGAATGGCTTTACCACGCCAGAAAATGACCCGGGCTCAAGTGTGGGCCTCTCCTATGGATTTGATTATTAGTGTTGTGCAGCTGCTTCTTGGAGAAGGTCTTTCACTTGAGAGATGACGTCTGACCAATCCCTAAAGTGAGTTTGCCTAACGATACGCATGAAAGGATACCAAGGGCTGTCCTCACGGCCTTGCTGCCAGCGCCAACAATTATTGAATCGATCCATCATGATGACAGGTTTTCCAAGACCGCCAGCGAGGTGCACCATGGAAGTGTCAACGGAAACGATAATGTCTAAACACGAGACCAAAGCCGCTGTGTCATCCATATCAAGGCATTGCGGCATATAGTCTATGAGGGGGCTTGGGAAATCTGATATCTGAGAAGCGGGCTCATCTTTTTGTAAAGAGTAAAAAGTTATTCCTTTAAGCTTTGCTAAAGGGGCGAGCAATGCAAGTGGCATCGATCGTTGGCGGTCGAGCATATAAGCGTTCGTGTGTTCTGGGCGTGCTCCACCCGCCCATACAAGCCCAACACGAAGTTGACGATCGGGGCGTAATATTTTCTTCCACTGAGCAACTTTATCTGGAGAAGGGATTAAGTAAGGAACGGGTACGCCCATAGGAGTTTGTGTTGCCGAAAACACTCTGGGAAGGCTAATGAAAGGGCAGTGGTAATCATACTCTGGTGTTTCTCCGCCATGTTGAACGACGGACACTCCTTCCATCCGTTGGCATAAATCAGCGAGCGTTGATGTTCCCCAAATATGTACGATTGCGCCTGTTCTTCCAAGAAGAGGAATATAGCGAAGGTACATAAGAGTATCCCCCAGTCCTTCTTCTTGAGTAACAAGTACACGTTTGCCTTTTAAATTAAGGTTAGGAGTTATGTTGGGAAGGAGAGTTGCTTTGGGTAGGCTGGTATGACCAGGGACACCGAAACGCCATTCATGCTCTGTCCATCCTTGAGCCATTCTACCGCTTTTCAGCATAGTGATGGAGTGGTTTAGCCTAAGAACGGGCTCATGGGGCGCTAAGGGGATTGTTTCTCTATAAACGTTTGCAGCCTCTTCTAAGCGGCCAATGTTATTGAGTATGCAGGCCATATTGCAACCAGGCCCCCATTCTTCTGGAGAAGCCGTGCGAAGATATTGCATGATTGATAAAGCCTCATCGAACCGTCCTGCTTCAGATAAGACCATGGCTAGAAAATTAAGTGTTTCTAGATTGTTGGGGCGAATGCCTAAGCTTTTTTTAAGTGCTATCTCTGCTTCTTGAAAGCGTCCCAAATGCATTAAAACCAGTCCTTGAGCGTCAAGTAAGCGAGGGTCTCTAGGGGTTAGTTTTTGCGCTTCTGATAGGACATGCAGGATATCTGGCCGACGACGCTGCAGGACGGCTTCGTCAATGAAGGTAGTAATGGCATGTCCGCCAACAGGAGGGCTGGCATTGTTAAGTTCTTGAGCTGTATCTGAGTATTGATTTAATTGAAAAAAGGCACGGCTGCGCATTAAATGTACAGCAGGAGAGTTCTTGAAATTTTTAAGGGTTTCAAGTGCTTGTGAGGCGTTACCCTGTTTGATGAGGGTTTGAATTTTATTTAATTCGTGGTCTGTTGGGGTGGATAAAGGCTCAGTATTGTGGTGAGCTAACATGAAAGCCTCTTTTTTGACCGCGTGTAAAATGTAAGCTTGATTTTAATAGATATTAAGAAATGGAATATTAAAAAACTTCACTCCCCCTTATTATTTGTAAAGGGGAGTGAATTTAAAACTGAAAAATAGATCTTAGACCTTACGAAGACCAGTTCTTTTCAAAGTCAGCATAAAGAGTTAGCCCACCGTCAACAAATAAGGTCTGTCCGGTAATATAGGTGCTGTCTTTTGCTGTTAAAAAAGCCACTGTATCAGCGATTTCACGGCTTTCACCTGGGCGTTTCATTGGAATGTGGCTCGCTACATTCTTGTATTGCTCAGGGTCATTGATCCAAGACATATTAATTGGCGTAACAATCGCTCCAGGAGCAACTGCGTTTACGCGAATGCCTCGGCTCGCATATTCTAGAGCTAGTGTGCGAACAATATTGCCTACAGCGCCTTTGGAGGCAGAGTAGCCAAGGTAGTGAGGTTTAGGAATAATTTGATGGACTGATGAGTTAACGACAATCGCAGCTTCCATCTTGTTTTCCAGCCAGTATTTAATGGCTTCACGACATGGCAGCATAACGCCTGTAACGTTAACAGATAAAACACCTTCAAAGTCTTCTGTTTTAATTTCTTCTGAAGGAGAGGGGATTTGATACCCTGCATTGCAGACAAGAATATCCAAGCCACCCATGCCATCAATGCTTTTTTGCATTAAGCGACGGACATCGTCTTCTTTAGAGATATCACCCGCTGCGATAACGTGTTCACCACCATCGACTTTTGGGAGTTTATCACGAACGGCAATCAGTTTCTTCTCATCACGTCCGTTTAAAGCAACTTGTGCGCCTTCTTCTGCATAAAGAAGAGCAATTGCTTCACCGATACCTTGAGAAGCTCCCGTAACGAGAACTTTTTTGCCAGCAAAACGGTTTTTATAAGGAGTAGTCATAGAGTTTTCTCCTTCACTAGAAAGTTACAGATCAACTAAATAAGCCAATACAGTGTGAACTGTATAGCCTCTCGTAGGAAATAATATCCATGATTTATTATTAAATTAAGGTAACCATGGATATTAATGGAACTTAAGCAGCTTTCATTGCTTCTGTTAGTTTTTGCAATACTTCGTTTGGATCAGTATTTTCTAAAACAGCAACTTCTGCAACAAAACGTTCTTGAGCCGCTTCAAAGAGTTTCCTTTCTGAGAAGCTTCCGTCTAAACTGTCAACGTTTCTACGGAGATCACGTAAAACTTCAGCAATCTGAATAAGGTCACCAGAGTTGATTTTCTCTTGATAAGCGATCGCACGACGAGCCCACATGCCTTTACTGACATGAGGCTTTCCTTTGATAACGGTCATGGCTTTGTCAACAATTTCCCGCGTGACAATTTTGCGCAGTCCAGCCTTGCGTGCTTTTGCAAGTGGGATACGCAATGTCATTTGATTGCCAGGGAAAGAAATTTGTACCATTTCGATCATGGTATCTGCGACTTCAACCATACCGATCTTATCAACACGGCCCACTCCATGAGCGGCATAGACAATTGAGTCTCCCTCACGGAATGGGTCTGAAGCTTGTTCTGGATCATTTTGACGGGCGGTATTTTTGGCTGCTTTACGCGCCATTTCATCAGTCATACCGCCCCGGGGAGGAGTCTTAAAGGTGTTCATGTACAGTATAGTAACATAAAAACCTTATCCTGTCCTGCTTTTATAATATTACGGTTGAACCCCTTTGGTCGGTTGAATAGCTGGGGGTGGCTCTATTCCAATCGGTTGAAGGAGATCGCGTTCGATCGTCCGTGCGATTGTTTTCATGGGAAGGGCATGCGGGCCGGGCTTGAAGGGTTCTTGAAGGTTGCGTCCACTCCGATCGAGTGTTTGAAAAAGAAGACCAATAACACTTGACCCAAGAGGAGTAATCCATCCAAGGGTTTGAACAGCTGAAAGAGGAAGTAAAATACAGAACAGATGGGTCGTGATTTCTGGTAAAATAGAATATTGTACTGGTAATGGTGTATTTTTAATACGTTCCAAGCCACCTTGTGCATTGGCAATATCAGATAAAATACGATCAACCGTTCCGTGAACGGCACCATCAATATTTTTTTCTTTTACTTCGCGGCTTACAGCAAGACCAATTTCATAGAGAAGGGCATTCGCTGGATTAGAGAAAGAATAAATTTTCTTTTGTAGGTCCTGCGATAATAAATGATTGAGGCTATCGGCTTGGAGAGGTTCGCCGCGCAGGGCTGCTCTTAGAACATGAGGGTATGCCGCCATTGATTGGACGATCGTGGGGGCTCCATCAAGAAGGGATGCGGCTTCTCGACCAAAAGAGCGGCAATTATTTGTGATGGCCCCCCATAGAGTGCGCCCCTCCCACCAACGAGCATAGGCTGCATTGTTGCGCATACCTAAGAAAAGCGCCAAGGCAGACCCCATCAGAGAAATAGGTAAAGCTGGCTGCTCCATCCATACTTGATGGTAAACTTGGAAAAGGACGACAACAAACACATCCCACAACGCTAGGATAATGAGAGGAGGAGCAGATTCCTGCAACAGAATGGCTAAGCCATGTTTGCGTTGAACGATCAAATTTGTAGTTCCTAAGGGTTAGAAGTTTAGAGGTTATGAGGTGAGATTTTTTTTACATATTACACCGTGATCGGCTATGTGTATGGATAAGAAGTTTTTATTACAGCTTGTAGGGTGAAGACGATGGATGTGATAGCAGCGCTTGCTATAGAATCAGGTAAACCATTGATTGTAGATAAAGTTCAACTCGAAGGGCCTAAAGCAGGGGAAGTTCTTGTTGAAATCAAAGCAACAGGCTTATGCCATACAGATAAATATACGTTATCTGGCAAAGATCCTGAAGGGTTGTTCCCAGCTATTTTGGGCCACGAAGGTGCAGGAATTGTGCGTGAGGTTGGGGCTGGTGTAAAGCATTTACGCCCTGGGGATCATGTTATTCCACTATATACGCCTGAATGTCGTGAATGCCCATCCTGCTTGTCGCGCAAAACCAATCTGTGCACCTCTATTCGGGCGACGCAGGGTAAAGGTCTTATGCCGGATGGAACGTCTCGTTTTTCCTATAAAGGGCAGCCAGTTCATCACTATATGGGATGTTCCACATTTGCGAACTTCACCGTTTTGCCAGAAATTGCTTTGGCAAAAATTCGTCCCGATGCTCCGTTTGATAAGGTTTGTTATATTGGCTGCGGCGTAACAACAGGCATTGGTGCCGTTTTATTTACGGCTAAAGTTGAAGCAGGTTCAACCGTTGCTGTTTTTGGACTTGGTGGCATTGGATTAAATGTCATTCAAGGGGCGAAGATGGTAGGCGCTAACCGTATTATCGGGATAGACCTTAATCCAGAGCGTGCAGAAATTGCCCGTAGTTTTGGCATGACGGATTTTGTTAATCCAAAAGACTTAGGACCTAATGGAGATCTTGTCGGTCATTTGATTGAGATGACTGGTGGTGGTGCAGACTATACTTTTGAATGTGTGGGTAATGTGACGTTAATGCGCCAAGCCCTTGAAAGCGCACATCGCGGTTGGGGTGTATCGTGTGTTATCGGCGTTGCCGGTGCCGGACAGGAAATTAGTACACGTCCATTTCAATTGGTGACAGGGCGCCGTTGGATAGGTTCAGCTTTCGGTGGGGCACGTGGTCGAACGGATGTGCCAAAAATTGTGGATTGGTATATGGAAGGCCGCGTAAATATTGATGCGTTGATTACACATAAATTACCTTTGTCAGAAATCAATTATGGTTTTGAGCTGATGGAGAAGGGTGAAAGCATTCGTACGGTTGTGGAGTTTTAAAATGACAGTCACAACATTAAGCGAACATGCTTGTTTTGATGGTGTCGTACGGTTTTTGGAGCATCAATCGTCGGAACTTGGGGTGGGTGCAAAATTGGGTGTTTTTCTCCCGCAAGAGGCTTTGTCAGGGAAAGTCGTTCCGGTCATTCATGTGCTTGCAGGGTTAACGGCAAATTACGAAACCTTCCTAATAAAATCGAACATTATCCGCTTTGCAGCTCAGCATGGTATTGGGGTCGTTGCCCCTGATACTTCCCCTCGAAATACGGGAATTGAGGGGGAAGATAAGGATTACGATTTGGGGAGCGGTGCTGGATTTTACGTGGATGCAACAGCAGAACCATGGTCCAAGCATTATCGTATGGAGAGCTATGTTGGAAAAGAGCTACCTCTTTTAACGGAGAGCCTTTTTCCTTTTGACGCAACGCGGCGGGGTATCATTGGGCATTCTATGGGTGGAATGGGCGCGCTTATTCAAGCTTTGCGCTACCCAGAGCGTTGGAAAACGGTCTCGGTTTTTGCGCCTATATGCGCTCCAAGCCGTATTCCATGGGGTAAAAAAGCTTTTGATGCTTATTTTGGAGGGGATCTACAAAAATGGGAAGAATATGACCCCACGATTTTATTGGAAAATGGGTATAAGCCCCCTTCGACAATCTTATTGGATCAGGGGTTGAAAGATCAATATTTAGCGGACTTAAAGCCGGATGCGTTAGTCGCCGCTGCCCAACAGACAGGGCAGCGTTTGCAGGTTCGTACACATGAGGCATATGATCATGGCTATTGGTTTATCCAAAGCTTTATTCATGACCATATTGAGCATCATGTAAAAGGTTTAAAAGGATAAAATCGTTAAGCTTTTTTATATAGCTCTTCTGCACTGATTTCTGGTTGAGAAGTGTCTTTTAAGCCGCTTGGGGTGACGCCGTGGTAAAAGCAGCTGCGGCGTCCAGTATGGCAGGCTACTCCTTTCTGATCTACAATGAGCAGGATTGCATCCATGTCACAATCTATACGTGCCTCAAGGAGGTGCTGTTGCTGGCCGGACGTTTCTCCTTTTCGCCAAAGCGTTTGGCGACTACGAGACCAGTAACATATTCGACCTGTTGATAGCGTTTCTTTTAATGCATCTGCATTCATCCATGCGAGCATTAAAATATCGCCATTAGGCGCTTGTGCGATAGCGCTAATTAAGCCTTTGTCATCAAATTTTGTTTGAGAAATGATGTTGTCAATTGTGTTGGATGAAGGGGCTGTATAAGTCATGAACGCATCTCCAAGGGGAACCATTCGGGCCATAAGACGGAAACAGGTGTTTCGTTATAAGTAAGGTTTGGGGCATCCCAAGCTTCTTTGCGAAGCAGGGCAAGAGCTTGGTTTCCGCTGCGTGTGCGAATATCTCCCACTTCTTTATCTGCGATCATCAGCGTTCCTCCCGCCTCAGGGAAATGGCCTTCAGTGAGTGTAACAGGTAGGAGGCGGCGTTTGAGTAGGCCACGATAGTGTGTGCGGGCTGTTAATTCTTGTCCCATATAACAGCCTTTAGACCAAGAAACTCCGTGCAACAGATCCATGTTAGCTTCTAAAGGAAGTGTTTTTTCACTTATGAAATCGACATAATCGGGCAAGCCTAGGTTTAGGCGATGTTTTATCCATTGTGTGGTGTTTGATGGAATGGAGGGGGATTGATCCTGAGGAAGAATTGCTCGCCAACCTGCGTTAGGTAATCGTGGGTCAGAAGCGGTTAAGATGATGTCTTTAGGAGGAGGGGCATCATGGCCAACGATAACCAGAAAGTCCGTTAATTTAATTTGAACATAAGCTCTTAAGCGGAACCGTGATAAGTGTTTTATCAGCATCTCTGCATGAGATGAGGGGCAGTCCATAAGAATTTCAGAAGATGTACTATAAAGGAAAAACTCACTAAGCCATCGCCCTTGGGCGGTGAGGAGTGCACTCCATATACAGCGATTTTCTGTAAGGGATGTGAGGTCGTTGGTGACTAACCCTTGTAGAAAAGAGGTTCGGTCTGTGCCTGTGATGGCTAGGACGGAGCGGTCGGGGAGGAGTTCAATCATAAATTTCTATATTAAGTTATTTAGAACATATTTTGGACGGTAAGATGATTTATGAAATATATCATAGATGGGGTATTTATTAAATGAGGAGAGAGAAAATTATGCATTGCGATCGCAGGAAGAGTAGAAGATAATAAAAAAATTACTTTATATCAGCCTTAAGAAATTGTTTGGGAGTTGATTGGCATTGTCTGGCTCAGAAATCATCGATCCGGCGCGTAGCCCAGCTAATATTCGTCGACGAATTTGGCAGTTTTTAGGGCCGGTTTTGGGGGTTGTCCTAGTCATTGCAACAATCAGCGCTATAAGTTTACATAATTATAGATCCACACGAAATGGGGTTATTTCGTTGTCATCTGATTTGCTTCGAAATTTGCAGCGTTATATTGCTCAGGAGCTGAATAATTATATTTCTCCGGCTATGGAAAGCGCTGGAATAGCGAATGATATGTTTCTGGATCCGATAACGGATCAAGTGCCACAAACATTTATGCTGTATGGGCGCTCCATGCTGGCCCATATGCCGCAAGTTGACAGCTTCTATCTTGCAAATGATCAGGGGCAGTTTTGGTTGGTCATTCGTCATGGCGACGGTTACGATCAAACACATTTGCAAAAAGAAAATGGTCAAATGGTCTACCGCCATGTGTACGTAGATCAAAAGGGCACTTTCAAAGGAACTGGGTTTGATCCTGCATCTGCTCCACCATCATCTAAGCCATGGTTTCGTGGAGCTGTTGAGCGTGCGGGAAAAGGGGACGAAGCCCTATATTGGACAGATCCTTACGCCTATATGGCCACACACCAGTTTATTATAACGGCATCCATAGCTTTCCGTACGAGCGATGGTCACCAAGCTGTTTTTGCAATTAATATTTCGTTGAATCGATTAACTGACTTTCTTAACCACTTGCAGGTGGGGCGTAGTGGGCAGGCCGTTATTGTTGACATGCAGGGCCATATTATTGCTGGCCATAATGCGGAAGCGTTGCGAAAAAGTGTTGGGTTTGATCCATCGAAGGTGAAGCTTGACCCTGACACACAGCCTGTTTTTGTAAGAGCGCTAAATGAATTTCGAATTAAGGGATCAGGCCCTGGTATCGTTAATTCTCGCGGCCGTAATTATGTAACAATCGCGACGGAAACAACGTCTATACATCGTCACTGGGTATTATTGATTAATGCTCCTGAAAGTGACTTTTCGGCTTTCGAAGTAAACGATCGTAAACAAACCATAATCTTCTCAGTTCTGGTTGTAAGCCTTGCGTGTGTGCTCGCGTTGGGGTTGATCCTTCGTGGGCGTCAAGTGGATGGTCTTAAAAAACTACTGGATCAGACGCGGGAACAAATCAGAGGAGAAGATGCGGCGATATATGAAATTGCAAATACGCCGGATCTTTTCGATAGCTCAACAGATGTTCCTATTTTAACTGAAACATTGACGTCCGCTACTGGCGCCCGCAGAGCAAGTTTGTGGCGGTTATTACCCGATGGCGAACGGTTGCTGTGTGAAGATATGTTTGACGCTGCTAAAGATGTTCATAGTACGGGTATAGAAATTCTTCAGCGGGATAATGCGCAGCTTTTTGATGTTTTGAAAGAAGGATATCCGCTTGTAATTGATGATGCGGCTTCAGATGAACGAACAATGCTCTTTCAGCGCGTTGTGATGAAACTAGCAGATACGAACAAGTTAGTATTTCACCCCATAATGCATGGGCATCAACCTGTTGGTGTCGTTATTTTGGAAGATCCAAGCCACATTAATTCCATGGATCATATTATAGCCATGGTGTCTTCTGTTGCGTTGGTACGTTTCTCTCACGCGATAGAAAAGACGAGCGCAATAGAAAATGATCGTGAGGATTTGCATCAAGATCTTCAAGAAACCCGTTATGACCAAGGTTTCTTGGTTCACATGCCAGAGGAAAATAATGACCAGTTTGTTCCGTCAGGTGTATATCCACAAGTGCCGGTAATGGTTATTATTTTTTCGGATCCTTATATTGTAACGCAAAAACAAGCCGTAGCCACGGGGATGTCTATTGTTTCAGCCTTGGCTGAAAAAGTGCAAGATATTGTTCGGGATGCGGGTCTATTTTCGGCACAAGTGATTAGCAATCGTTTGGTTCTTATTGGGGAATGTTCCATGGAACCAGATCCGAATATGGTGTTGCGCCTTGCAGATGTGGCGATTTCCATCCGAGAAGCTAGCCTTACCCTTTTGGCGAATGCAGATATGGCCCCAATATTTAGTATTGGTTTAGATATTGGTCCCGTAATGGCGGCAATGCTTGGAAAAGACCCTGCCGTTTTTAATATATGGGGAGAGGCCGTTAATACGGCTGAATTGTTGGCAAATAGCGTTCAAGATGCAGGAACAATTAAAGTTTCTGAACAGTTTTACATGAAATTAAGGGATCATTTCCTCTTTCGGTCTAGAGGAAATTTTTACTTGCCCGGAACAGGGGTAACGAGAAGCTTTATTTTGGCAGGGCGTCGATGAGTTTCTTAGACAAAATTCCTTTTGTAAGAAACTTTTTGCAGCGTTTGGGAGCCGTTTCCCGTTCGCAAATGCGATTTACGCTTATGTTGATCGGTGTTTCATGGGGGGTCATGCGTGAAGCAGCTTTTCCAACATCATGGCGAAGGACGGTAAGAATTGAGTTTTGGTCGACGCTTAAGCAAGCAATTGGCGGTGGTTTACTCAGTGTTCTAGTAACGGCAGGGTTAACGGGTTTTGGAATTGTTGCTCAAGCTGTTTATTGGCTTGGTTTTGCAGGGATGGCACAGCTTACAGGGTCTATTTTGTCGACTGTGCTCGTAAGAGAAATTGCACCTATTCTTGTGGGTGTTATTTTGCTCGGACGTTCGGGGATGTTGATTTTAACTGAGCTTGGTATGCTGAGTACTGGTGGTCAAATGAGGGTCTTAATGGGGATGGGGATAGATCCCTTTTTCGCTTTCATTTTACCCAGAAGCCTTGCAATGACAGTTGGAGGTTTTACTCTAGGGGTTATATTTAGTTCAGCAGCACTTTTAGTGGGATATGTTGTTTGTAGAGCTGAAGGCGTTATTACAATGTCGCTTTGGTCCTTTCTCGACCAAGTGACAAGTAGCATGCATTTAATTGATTATATTTCTATTTTTGCAAAATTTGTTTTTAGTGGATTTGCCGTTGGTATTTGTTGTTGTTTATCAGGGATTGATACGACAACAGATGATGATCTCGCTTCTTTGATGCCTCGAGGTTTTGCGCGTGGAATGTTATCGATTATGATTATCAATGTTGTTTTAAGCGTTTGGTTATAATCGGTTATGTCAGAGAATAACGACTACCAGAATGAACGACAGATTATAGATCCTATTCTAGAATTAATTGATGCGCGCCCTCAATTTGATGAGGGTGGCTTATCCTCTGTACGTTATAACTTACGTCTCAATCCGGGAGATTGTGTTTTAATTGAAAGCAAGGATGTTCAGCAGGCTGCTAAATTTACGGATATGTGTCTTGGGCTTGTTGACCTAACAGAAGGACAAATCCGGTGTATGGGTTTGGATTGGGCAGATTTGGATGAAAAAAGGCAAGCTGCGTTAAGAGGGCGAGTAGGCCGGATTGTTTCTAATGGCGGATGGATAGACCTTTATGGAACACACATGAACATTCTGTGGCCTCAATTATACCACACAAAAATACCGGAGAAGGTATTAATACAGCGTGCCGTGAAATTAGGGATAAAATTTGGTTTGCCGGGGCTCCCTGTTGATGTTCCTAATAAATTGACGGCATTAGATCGTTCTCGCGCAGATTGTGTGAGGGCTTTTCTGGGCAATCCTTCGCTTTTATTATTGGAAAACCCAATGGGGAATGCTTCAGAAGATTTGAATATAGCTTTTTTAGAGATGTTGACTGAAGTGCGTAATCAAGGATGTGCTGTTATTTGGTTAGCCCCTGATGACAAGGGGTGGAAAAACTATAAAAAGGATACAACTTTTCAGTTGCGTCTTATGGATGATGGATTGGTTTCTGCCAAGAAGAGGTCGTGATGTTTCGGATACGTCGTGTAGATAGTGCTCGTCCTCTTTTTAAAAATCGGTATGCAGATGAATGGGTAGGCCTTCTTGTTCTTGGTGCGCTCATTTTATTTGCAGGAGCTTTGACAGAAGCTGGTTTGCTCAAAAAATGGCTTACACCAGAAAAGAAGATTCATTTTGTTTTGCCAGAGAGTGGTGTAGCAGGCCTTGCGATTGGTAATGATATTGAAATTATGGGTGTCCATGCTGGAGAAATTCGTAATCTGGATTTGAACCAGGAAGGACATATGTATGCAGAAGGTGAGATAGAGCCTCAGTTTATTCCTTTCATTCGTCAAGATAGTTCTGCTGTAATTCGACACCGTTTTGTCGTTGCGGGTGCAAGTTACATTGAATTGAGCCGAGGTGCAGGCCAACCTCTTGATTGGGGGTATGCTGTTCTAAATGCGACGGTTGAACCTAACCCTGCCGATGTCATTACCAAAACAGTAATTGATCTTCGTGGTCTTTTGCTGCCTGCTATGAATAATGTTCAGCAAATGACGAAGCAGCTGAATGATATGCTGACAGATATGCACTCAGGGAAAGGAACTGTGGGTGGTCTTCTCTATAAAGATACGGTTCTTCAGCATGCGAACCAAGTTTTAGAAAATCTGAACGATACGATTGCGAAGTTGAAACCTGTAGAAAATCAATTAAACATCGTTATGAAGAATGCAAACGGCACCGTTGAGAATGTCCGTGCGACGACGGCATCCTTGCGGAAAGATATGCCACAAGTTCATCAGACGTTAAGTCATGTTAATGATGCTACAGCCCAGCTTCCTACTTTATTAACCCAAGCAGAAGCGAGTGCGAATAGCTTGCGGAAGTTAATGGATCAAATAAGAGGGCTTTGGATCCTTGGGGGAAGTGGAAGTGCAAAATCTTCGTCACAGCGTCTTCCAGCACAAGCGGTAAAACCATGAGATATACAGTTTGTGGAGCTTTTTTCTTGCTTCTTGCGAGTTGCTCATCTGGAAATTCCGGCAAACAGCCTGATTCTCAATATGAAGATGCAATGGAGACTGGCCGGAGTGTTTTTGATATGGGACACCCCGATCAGGCCGAAATGCAATATCGAGCAGCAATGAAGCGTGCTTTGCTGCGAGCCGATCCTCAGCAAATACATGATGCAGGGTTTAATTTGGCAACCTCTCTTGTCCGAGAGAAGAAACCGGCACAGGCCATACAAGAAGTAGATAAAACGTTAGCTACGCTTAGCTTGTATAATTATAATAATAATTTGGATTTTTATCTCATTAAAGCCGCCGCCGCCGCACAACAGAAAAATTGGGTGATGGCAGAAGGTTTTTCTTTAAAAGCTTTGAAATCATCGGATGGGTCAACGCACGATCAAGCGGCTTATCTCGCTGGAATAAGTGCTGATGCTCTAGGAGATAGAAATTTATTAGCCCAAATGAAAGAGGCGCTAAGTCCGGCTAAAGGAAAAACGACAATTAGTCTGGATTATCAAGAGTTGTCGGCTCGTCTGGATGTTAAAGATCATCATTATTCGCAGGCTTTAACGCAAGCTATGCAGCTGGTGCAGGAGCGACGAGATGCCTTGGATTATGACGGGATGCGCAATGCATTACTGATTGGGGCGTATGCAGCAGAAGGAATGGGTAATATGCAAGAAGCTGCAAATTTACGGCAACAGGAAAATTTAAGCGCGCAGAAATAAGAATTAGAAAAAGTTTTAGGGCATTTTATGATGATAAAATGCCCTAGGCTTTTTATGCGTGTAAAGCTTCCGTTGTGGTGTTTGTCGCCACTTGAGGGCGTAGAGATCCCATATCTTCTTCGGATTGAACCATTGGTGTCATTCCAAGAGAAGATAAAAGCTGTCTATCTCGATGCTCTGCCGGATTGGGTGTTGTGAGGAGTTTCTCTCCACAGAAAATAGAATTTGCTCCAGCAAGGAAACACAAAGCATGAGCTTCATCAGTCATGTTTTCACGGCCAGCAGCTAAGCGAACGTGGCTTTGAGGCATCATAATACGTGCAGTGGCAATCATTCGGACAAAAGTAATCGGATCAACTTCTTCCGCATCTCCTAGCGGGGTACCTTCAACTCTTACCAATAAGTTGATAGGAACGCTTTCTGGATGTTTAGGGAGGTTAGCAAGAGTGGCTAACAAGCCAGCACGATCTGAAAGATCCTCTCCCATCCCTACAATGCCACCACAACACACGTTAATTCCGGCATCGCGAACATTGGCGAGTGTATCTAACCGCTCTTGATAGGTCCGTGTTGAAATGATGGTGTCGTAAAATTCTTCAGACGTGTCGAGATTATGATTGTAATAATCAAGCCCAGCGTCTTTTAAGCGTTGCGTTTGATTTGTGTTAAGCATCCCTAACGTAACGCATGTTTCAAGCCCGAGGGATTTGACGCCTTTAATCATATCACACACAGCGTCTAAATCATGCTCTTTAGGTGAGCGCCACGCTGCTCCCATACAGAATCGACCTGCACCTGCAGCTTTGGCGGCGCGTGCTTCGGTTAAAACTTTTTCAACTGCCATGAGACGTTCAGCTTTGACGCCTTTTTCATGTCTTGCACTTTGAGGGCAATAGGCACAATCCTCAGGGCAACCACCTGTTTTGATTGAAAGGAGTGTAGAAATCTGCACTTTTGTCGGATCAAAATACCGATGATGTAAGGTTTGCGCTCGGAACATGAGTTCAGGGAAAGGGAGGCGAATCAAGGATTCGACTTCCTCTTTTGTCCAATCATGGCGGATGTCTGATTGTGTGACTTTTGGTGCCGTCATGTTGTAATCTCCAACGTTATTGCGTCACACCTACCCAAAATGGTTCTGACGTGCCATCTCATTATCACGCATATGAGCAGGGAAATGGACGAGGCAAAGTAATGAAACACTGGCGAATTGAGCAGATGGATTGGAATTCTTTTGATCCATCTAAGGTAGATCCGAATATTATTCCACTAGTAAAGTCAGCATCAGTGGTGGAAAAAAACGGTTTGGACTATGCAGAGTACCTCAAACATGTGTTTGTAGGGGACCCAGATTTTAGTGAGGCCGCAGCAAATTGGGCTGTTGAAGAGGTCCAGCATGGGGATGCTTTAGGGCGCTGGGCCATGCTTGCTGATCCTGAGTGGGATTATGAATCTGCTGTGACGCGGTATCGTGCTTCCTATACGATTGAAGCCGATGTGGACGCGTCTATTCGTGGCTCGCGGACAGGAGAATTGATCGCGCGCTGTATGGTGGAGACAGGGACATCGTCTTTTTATACGGCACTGGCTGATGCAACGGAGGAGCCGTTGTTAAAAGCAATTTGTAAGCAGATTGCCGCCGATGAATACAGACATTTTAAACTCTTTTATGACCATATGCACCGTTACTTAAAACGGGAGAAACTAAGCGTATGGGAAAGAACTCGTATTGCTTTGGGCCGTGTGACCGAAAGTGAAGATGATGAGCTTGCATCGGCTTATCATACGACGAACGAACCTGTTGGTGTGCCGTATGATCATAAACGGTGCATTGCGGCCTATATGTCAAAAGCGATGGGTTTTTATCAGCCGAAACATATTGATCGTGTGACGGCCATGATTTTTAAGACCATTGGTTTTACACCACATTCGCGTTGGCAAAAACTTGCCGCTAAGGGTGTGTATCGTTTGATTAAGTGGAGACAGAAAAGCTTTATCCGGCAGGCTGCGGTATAAGGGCGAGGGGCTGTAAATGATTATGCAAAAAAAGACATTTCGTCAGAGTTGGTTAAAGATTGTATTAGGAACGTCTTTATTGATTTTGGCGCAACACGGAGAGGCTTCGGCCGCTCCGTATTATTTGCCAATTGCTGGGTATGGCCCCACGGCACCGAATGCACTGAGTGCTGAAGGTTTGTCATTGCAGCAATATGCTCATCAAGTTGGATATGCAAAATTTACAGCCCCAGATTGGCAGGAGGGGAATGTTCGTCATGTGGTAATGCTTCGGTATAAAGAAGGCACCACAATGGACCAACGCAATGAAGTGACACGCCGCTTTTTACACTTGGCACAAGATAGTCGACGCCCGAACGGGAAGGCCGTCATTAAATCGATTGAATATGGTGATCAAAGTACGGGGTCTGGCTTAAGCTACGGGTTTCAACAAATTTTTGTTGTAAGCTTCAGGTCGGAAGGAGATCGGAATTATTTTATTGGAAAGCCTGTCGTCACCGATCCTCAGTATTTTGACCCTGCACATGAAGCTTTTGTGCAGTTTTCTGCACCTTATATCGAGAAAGTTTTAGTGTTTGATTATAATGTTCGTGCTGT
The DNA here is from genome assembly GCF_006542355.1 of Swingsia samuiensis. Lineage (NCBI taxonomy): Bacteria > Pseudomonadati > Pseudomonadota > Alphaproteobacteria > Acetobacterales > Acetobacteraceae > Swingsia > Swingsia samuiensis. The sequence continues at coordinate 1,911,117 of NZ_CP038141.1, forward strand.
GATGAATAAGGATGTTTCATCTAAAAAGCGGAAGCATTGAGGACGTGAAGAATAAAATAAACTTCATTTCATAAATGTCTCTTTGACGGAATGATCTTTTTGACCTCATGATGGAGCATTACTCAAGATCAAGAGGTCAAATGTGAGATTAAATTCATTCAAGAGAAAAAATCTTAAGCTGGGCGTAAGTAGTTTAGCGCTGGCTGTCAGTATGATCTCTTTTAGCGCTCAAGCAGCAGGTTATAATGCGGGGTGGGGCTTTGATGAAGCTGGAATGAATCGAGCTGTTAAACCGGGGAATAATTTCTTTGAATATGCGAATGGGACATATTTGAAAAATTTGCAGATCCCTTCGGACATGAGCAGTTATGGCCCTTTCCGTATTTTATATGAATTGTCTCTTGAGCGCCAAAAAGCGATATTGGAAGATGCTGAAAAACATACTTCTGAAAAACCAACAGATGATCTTTCAAAGATTGGTACATTTTACGCCAGTTATCTTGATCAGGGTGCTGTAGACCGGTTGGGCGCGAAGCCTCTGGCGCATGATCTTGCGGCTATTCGGGCCGTTAAAACACCGACTGATTTTGCAAAAGCCTTTGGATCTTCAGCGCATTCATTCGGTTTCAGCACGTTCCAGTTTGGTGTGGAACAGGACCAAAAAGATCCCTCTCGTTATATTTTAATGCTGGATCAAGGAATGAGTATTGGGGTGGAGGGAGGTTTAGAGCTTCCTGATATTAGTTATTATACAAACCCCAAATTGAGTGAAAAGAAAAAGGCGTATCAAGCTTATATTGCAAAGATACTTACGTTGGCAAAATGGCCAGATGCTGCACATAATGCACAGGCCATTGTTGATTTAGAAACGACTTTGGCAAAAGTGGAAGTGCCAAGGGATCAAACACGTGATCCGTTGAAGATGTATAATCCAATGTCGGTTGCGAAGTTAGGGAGCATTGCGCCTGATTTCGATTGGATGAGTTTTTTTGCAGCGGCAGGCTTACCTAAAGAAGGCTTATCTGAACGGCTGGTTGATGTAAGAGAGCCTCAGGGGATTGCAGCCATAGCGCGTGTTTTAAAACATACAGATAATAATGTGTTACAGGCGTGGCTTGCTTTTCGTTTAGTGGATAATGCTGCTGGCTTCCTTTCACATGATTTTTCAGATGCCGCATTTGATTTCCATGGAAAAACGCTATCTGGGATTACGCAGCAATCACCGCGTTGGAAACGCGCTGTAAATGCGACAAATAGTTCGATGGGGTGGGCGTTAGGGAAAATATATGTATCCCGCTATTTCCCGCCATCTGCGCAAGAGCAGATCACCGCTCTTGTCCAAGAGGTGAAAGCATCCTTCCACGAAAGATTAACGCATAATACGTGGATGGATGAACCGACCCGTAAAGCAGCGCTAAATAAGCTGGATCATTTTGCTATTCAGGTTGGGTATCCCAAAAAATGGTGGGATTATAGCCATTATGTGGTGCAAAAAGGCGATGTATATGGCAATGCCATTCGAGGGATCGCGTTTAACTGGCAGCATGAGTTAACGAAGCTTGATCATCCAGTTGATCGTGATGAGTGGGATATGACACCACAAACGGTCAATGCCTATAATGATCCAACCATGAATGAAATTGTTTTCCCCGCAGCAATTTTACAGGCTCCTTTCTTTGATCCTAAAGGAGATATGGCGGTTAATTACGGTGCGATTGGTGGCGTGATTGGTCATGAAATGAGCCATGGTTTTGATGATCAAGGCCGTCATTATGATGAGCATGGGCGTTTGCATGATTGGTGGTCAAAAGCATCCAGTGATGCTTTTCAAAAACTGGCCGATCGTCTTGGAGCGCAATATGACGCTCAGGAACCTTTACCGGGTGTTCATGTGAACGGTAAAATGACGATGGGTGAAAACATCGCTGATTTGGGAGGGATGAACTTAGGTCTACAAGCCTATCGTGACTCGCTGCATGGAAAACCAGAGACGACGGTTCATGGCTTAACAGGGGATCAGCGGGTATTTTTGGGATGGGCTCAGGTCTGGCGGGAGAAAGATCGTCCCGATGCGCTACGCCGACAGATGCTCTCAAATGAACATGCTCCCGCTGTAACACGGGTTAATATACCAGCGCATAACATTGATGCATGGTATGATGCTTTTGGCGTAAAAGCGGGTGATAAACTTTATCTCGCTCCTGATCAGCGCGTAAAAATCTGGTAAGGACGTGACAAAAGGTGGCGTGGGGCTTACGAAGGCCTCACGTTTTTCATTTATTAATTGGGTTTTTCATTATGACACAAATGACAATTGGACATCTGTATACGTCTCTTCATGCAGGGTGTGCGAGTGCCGTAGCCCGTGTGCTTGAGGCTCATGAGGTGGACGTGGAGTTTGTTGATTTAGATGAAGAAGACGTAATTGATTCGATTAAACAAAAAGAAGTTGATGTTCTTGTTTCAGCCTGGTTCCCGCGAGATGATAAATTGTCTCAGTTGAATACAAGGGTCATTGGAGATTTGTATCAACCTCAAGTCGTTTTTGCTGGTTTGTCAGATCTTCCTCCTGTGAAAGAAATCACAGAGAAGAATGTTGAACGTATTATTGTTACCGATGATAGCCATGATGTTCTTCAAGAAGCATTGAAGAAATTACCATTGTTGGCGGAACTTCCACTTGAAGTTGTCGGAGAGGCAGCATTAATCGATCGTTTGAGAGATGCGCAGGAGAGTAATGAAAAAGTACTTGTAGTGGTAACGCAACCGCACGCTGTTTTTCATACGTCCTTATTAACCCCTGTGGCAGATCCAGACTTTTTATTAGGGAAAGAAATGTCCGCTCGCATCGTTATCCGCGAGGAGGTTGCCCGTCACGCTGATAGTGATCTTTTGGATGAACTTTCTGAGATGATGTTGGGTAATAAGGTGATGAGCGCTTTGGATTATATTATTGGGGTTGAAGGGCAAGATCCTGATGATGCTGCAGAGGCGTGGCAAAGAGGAAGACTAATTCCACGTGATGCTTAAAAGAAAATAGACCTTTTTGTGTGTATTGTTTTAGAAAATTGATGGGGAGAGGGAAAATGAAAAAAAATATATCTTCAGGTTTAGTGGCTGGTGCTTTCTTTTTCTTAGCAGGCTGTGCAACCGAATCTTCTCGCTCTGTGGAGGTGCCACAGGTTGCTTCAGTAAACAGCGTTTATACCGGGGTTCGCCAACCTGTTTCTATCGGACAGTTTGATAATCGCTCAACATATATGCGCGGCATATTTTCTGGTGGAACAGATACATTAGGAAGCCAAGCCAAAACACTTTTGGAAACTGATCTACAGCAAACGAACCATTTTGATGTATTGGATCGGGATAATTTGGCCCAGCTTACTCAAGAAAATGGCTTCTCGCATACGAAGGCTCAAATCCACGGAGCTCGGTATGTTATTACCGGTGATGTAACAGAATTTGGCCGTAAAGAAGTAGGAGACCAAGAGTTATTCGGTCTTTTAGGGCGCGGAAAAGCTCAGGTCGCTTATGCCAAGGTTAATTTGAACATTGTTGATACGGCTACGTCTTCGGTTGTTTATTCAACGCAAGGGGCAGGTGAGTACCAGTTATCAAATCGAGAAGTTGTAGGGTTTGGTGGCTTTTCTACTTACGATTCAACATTGAATGGAAAAGTACTGGATTTAGCTATTCGTGAAGCCGTTAATCATCTGGTGAAAGCCATTGATGGTGGTGCTTGGACACCTTCTCGATGAAAATGTGTGCATTTAAATATCTCTTTTTCCCGTATTTCCTTATTGCGGGGTTAGTTTCTTTAACGGGGTGTTCTGGAGGGGAGCGCCCTTTGTATTATTGGGGGGATTATCAGAAACAACTTTATTCATACTTTGAGAAAAAGACCTCTCCTGAAGAACAGATTATTGATTTGGAAAAAAACATTCAAAAAGCTCAGAGTAAAAATTTGAGTTTACCTCCAGGGTATTATGCTCATTTGGGATTGTTATATTCTGAGACAGGGCAATACGAAAAAGCTCAAACAGCTTTTTTAACGGAAGAGAAGATTTTTCCAGAATCAAAAACATATATGGATTTTCTGTTAAAATCCTCTGCAAATCTGCCTCTATCGACCCAACCATCCGGGGCAAAAACACCTTCCTCTTTAAAGAGCGGGAGTTAAAACTTTGCGAAAACTAAATGGCTTTTTGTTACTTAGTGCTTTTCTGTCTGGATGCGCTGGGCAGGCTCCTTATGATTATACGGCCTATCATAGGAGCAATCCTTCATCGATTTTGATTATGCCTCCTGTTAATCATACCGTCGATATTAAAGCGCCTTATGGTGTGATGTCTCAGTTGAGCATGCCTTTAGCGGAAGCAGGATATTATGTATTTCCTGTGAGCGTTGTAGATGAGACGTTTAAGCGTAATGGTGTTACCACCCCGGATGATGCAGCCGGGATCCCGTATCAAAAATTACGTCAAATCTATGGAGCAGATGCCGCTTTATACACCTCAGTTGAGCGATATGGTACTTCTTACATGGTCGTTGCAAGTAATACGACTGTTGCGCTTAATGCACGGTTGGTTGATCTGCGGAATGGTGTAACGATTTGGGAAGGGAGCAGTAACTTCATTAATGAGAATAATGGTTTAATAGGGGCTCTTTTAAATCAAATTATTTCATCAGCCTCGGATGCTTCTTTTCCTGTCGCAGGTGCTGCAGCGAATCAATTGTTAGATGCCCATTCGGATAGAGGTATTTTGTTAGGGCCGAGGGCTCCTAATTATGGTCAACAAAAGTAAAATCAACTTTTTTTCTGTTTAAAAATGAAAAAAAGTTGATTTTATATTGGTTAATATTTGCCGCATAGAATGACTTAAGCAACACTGGGTATTTTATGCGTCATTTTCAACGATATTCTTTATTTGTATCAGCCTGTGCCTTTGTATCGTGTATCGGGTACCAGCCTGTATTTGCACAGGTTATGGATAGGAATATTGGTAGTGCACCAAGTATCTTGGTGGAAACTCCATTGACACATAGCGCTCCATGGAAAACGAGTGTTCCTGCGTTTTCTACGCCTGAAGAAATCTATTCCAATCCACTGTCGATTTGGCTTCGTGCAAGAGGAATAAATTTTCTTCTTGATAATACAAATGAATTTGCGGGCGCTATCACTTCCCCCACAAAAGGGAATACGCCGGGTTTTGAAAATTATAACCAAGGGGCAAGTGATGCTGGGCAATATGCTATGCAGCTTGATCTTAACTGGGAAAAATTAGCGGGTTTGCGTGGTTTTGCAACTCATATGATTACAGTGGGTCGTTACGGAACAACCGCTAACAGAATGTTTGGGGATTGGTTAAACCACGCATCAGAAGATTATGGCGGTGGTGGGAACGTTGTCGTTCACTTGGTATATATGTACGGAGAAGAGACTTTATTGGGTGGTCGTCTGGCGATTGCTGCTGGACGAATGGCTGAAATCTCCGATTTTGCAGCAAGTTCATTATTTTGTAACTTTCAAAATGGAAGTATGTGCGGGCGCCCTAAAGGTATAACAGACACGAATTACGCAGCAGGTTACCCAGCTTCAACGTGGGGGTTTCGTGTTCGTGGGCGTCCTGCACGGTCGCTTTATATTCAAACTGGTGTTTATCCGATTGAAAATGGCATTTATCAAAACTATCAACATAGAACAGGATTTAAATTTAATGGTGCGAATATTATTGGTTACACAGCACCATTGGAAGTAGGGTTTGAGCCTGTTTTAGGGCACGGTACTTTACCCGGGCATTATAAGTTTGGAGCGCAGCTTTTCAGCACTCCTCAAAGTGATAATTTTTATGATGAGGCAGGAATGCCTTATGTTTTAACAAAAGACAAACAAAAACAACACAGTGCATCTTGGTCAACGTGGGGAATGTTTGACCAAAGAATTATACATTATCGTGCAAAAGATTCAGGTTTAACGGCGCTTACTGGTGTGATCTATAATGATCCGCAGACATCTCTTCGAAAATATGAAGTTTATGCTGCGCTTATCAATCGTGGATTTATAGAATCAAGACCTTATGACAGCCTTAATCTATCATTTACATATACGAAAATAGCGAGTGGAGTGACGCGCTCAGAAGGGTATTTTTTAACAAAGGGAGAAAAATTACCAAACCATGCAACGGGTGTTCAACGCGATGCCATGGTTTTAGAGTTGAACTATGCTATTCACGTCATGCGAGGGGTTATTTTTACGCCACTATTTGAGTATTATATAAACCCGAATGCGCAGAATAATTTAAAAGATGCGGCATTGTTAGGCTTTAAAAGTCATATTCAGTTTATGTAAATATGTTTCGAAAATAGAATTAGATTGTAAATGGGATGGTATGAAACGACTTTATAAAGGGGCTTTGTTGATTGCAGCTTTGTCTTTTGCAAATGGCTCGTTTGCAAAAGATGAGGTTATTAATGTGGTTGGGGATAGGGCTATAAAAGTAGCCCAATATAGCGATATTGAGCATGTTTATGAAAAGTTTAATCAATTTCCGTTAAAAGATCGCGTAGGATTCTCTTTGCGGTTTATTGGTGACTTATTACCAAACCACGATATCCCTTCATTAGCCGATTTGGTTATTCATAGTCGCCATGGAGATATCCCATTATTTTTAGGAAAAGATAGAGACTTACATTTCCCTCGGAGTGCGGAGTTAAAACAAGAGAACCCACCTATTTTACAGAAAAAATACATTCATAATCGAGTTCGTATGGAACTTTCGATGGTAATAAAAAAGGCAGATATAAAAGAGTTCAGTGGTGCTGAAGCTAGGCGGTGGCTTGGGCAGGTTGATAATTGCATAGAAGATGTAACGGGCGTGGTTTTTTCTTGGTTTATGCCAGATGCTCATTACTTTAAAATAGATCTTGCCCCTAATTCTCAGCTTATTGCTCAAACTCAAGGGAAAACTCAAACGTTAGATGAAAACCGCAGTTTAGAACCCATAACGGTTTCTTTACGTCCACAATCATACCCTAAAGAGACAATCTTTTATTCGAACAAACCCTTCCGGCGGATAAGAGTGAAAATTCCAGGAGATGCGTACGTTACTTTTATTCCTCAAGAGTGAGTGAGGGTTTGACAGATTGGGTAGGAGCTAGCATCAAACAAAAGATTTTTTTAGGGTATTAGGGATATCCATGTCAGTTCATGCTTTTGTTTTTCCAGGTCAGGGTAGTCAATCTGTTGGAATGGGAAAATCTCTTTATGAGACGTTCTCTGCCTCACGAGCTGTTTTTCAGGAAGTTGATGATGCTCTAGGTCAACATCTTTCAAAGCTGATGTTTGAAGGAGATGCAGACGAGCTTACAAAAACAGAAAATACACAACCTGCCTTATTTGCCGTTTCTTTAGCCGTTGTGAGAGCGCTTGAAACAGAAGGTGGCTTCTCTTTACGAGAAAAAGCTCGCTTAGTAGCGGGTCACTCCTTGGGGGAGTACTCAGCATTAGCATCGGTAGGTACTTTAGGGGTTGCTGAAGGGGCGCGGTTACTGCGTTTGCGAGGGCAAGCGATGCAAAGAGCTGTTCCTGCGGGAGAAGGTGGGATGGCTGCTCTTTTGGGCGTAGATGCGGAGCAAGCTAAACTCATCTGTGAAGAAGCGGCTCAAGGACAGGTTTTAGAAATAGCGAACGATAATGGCGGGGGACAAATCGTTATTTCTGGGCAGATGGCTGCGATTGATCGTGCCGTTCAGCTTGCTAAAGATAAAGGAATCAAAAGAGCGCTAAAGCTTCCTGTGTCAGCGCCGTTCCACTCGTCGTTAATGGCACCTGCTGCACGGGAAATGGAAGAGGCTCTTGCTCAAGCAAAGCTAAAGAATCCAGAAGTTCCAGTCGTTGCGAATGTTACGGCACTCAAAGTAACAGACTTTAATACAATTCGTGAGTTATTGGTTCAGCAGGTGACAGGAAGCGTACGTTGGCGTGAAAGCGTTATGGCCATGGTTGAAGATGGTGTTGAGAAGATGCATGAGCTCGGTTCTGGGAAAGTGTTATCTGGTCTAGCTCGGCGTATTGCTCCTGATGTGGCGGTAGATAATGCAGGCAATCCAGCTGAATTAGAAGCTTTGTTGAAGGCACTTTAAGGAATAAAATGATGTTCTCTCTTTCTGGTAAATTAGCATTAGTAACAGGCGCGTCTGGAGGAATAGGCGCAGCAATTGTTCGGCATTTACATGCTCAAGGTGCTACGGTTGTTTTGAGTGGTACGCGTGAAAGTGCGTTAAAAGAGTTAGCGGATAGTTTAGGTGAACGTGTTCACATCGCTGTAGCTAATCTTTCAGATGCTTCTGAAGCGGATGGATTGGTCGCTAAAGCTGAAGAAATTGCGGGTATGCCTTTAGACATTCTTGTAAACAACGCTGGTTTGACGCGCGATACCCTTGCTATCCGCATGAAAGACAGTGACTGGTCTCAAGTGATGACAGTTGATTTAGAGAGTCCGTTCCGTCTCGCACGTTCTGCCTTAAAAGGAATGCTCCGTCGCCGTTCAGGGCGAATTATTTCAATTGCTTCTGTTGTCGGCACGACAGGAAATGCGGGGCAGGCGAATTACGCAGCTGCTAAAGCTGGAATCGTGGGCATGAGTAAATCTCTTGCTCAAGAAGCGGGGCCTAGAGGGGTTACCGTGAATGTCGTAGCGCCTGGTTTTATTGAAACACCAATGACGGATGTTTTGCCAGAAAATATCAAAGAAAAGCTGGTAGGCTCTATACCTCTTGGTCGAATGGGGAACCCAGAAGACGTAGCTTCAGCCGTGGTTTATTTGTCTTCTGAAGAAGCTGGATGGGTTACAGGAACGACGTTGCATGTGAATGGCGGAATGGCCATGGTGTAATGTTTAATAGTCAAGACTTGGCGTTTTAGGTAAAATTGTGCTAAGCGCCCCGTGCTTTGCTTGGCTGATGAATGTTTGATGTCTCCTTCGGTCGGCAGCAGCATTTCTCTGGAGAGAAATAGCCGACCGAAAATGGTTTGCAAAAGACCATCAAACTGGTAGGCAGCAGTTTAGTTTTACAACGCCCACTATGGGCAAAAGGAATGAACAGATGAGCGACATTGCTGATAAGGTGAAGAAAATCGTAGTTGAACACCTCGGCGTTGACGAAAGCAAGGTTACACCAGATGCATCATTTATCGATGATCTAGGTGCAGACAGCCTTGATACAGTTGAGTTGGTAATGGCTTTTGAAGAAGCTTTTTCTGTTGAAATTCCTGAAGATGCAGCAGAAAAAATTGCCACAGTAAAAGATGCTATTGATTATATCGAAAAACAAAAAGCTGCTTAAAGAATGAAAAAAGGGTCAGTCTTTACTGACCCTTTTTATTCTATTGTGAGATGAAGCTAAAAACGATATATTTCTTACAAAAGAATTAAAAATCGAAAAATAAAGCTATAATGTGAGGCTAGAAGCATCGATGAGCGGGACAACAACAAACGGAAGACGTGTCGTCGTCACGGGTATCGGTGTCGTGAGCCCATTAGCGGTAGGCGCAGAACGGACTTGGAAACGCCTAATTGAAGGCCAGTCTGGTATTCAGCGGATTACACATTTCGATCCTTCTGAGTTGCCTGCCCAAGTTGCAGGGCAAGTCCCTGAAGGCCCAACAGATGAAGGCGGTCTGACCTTATCAGATTGGATCCCCACTAAAGATCAGAAGAAGATGGATCGGTTTATCCATCTAGGATTGGTTGCTGCGATTCAAGCAGTTGAAGACTCGGGATGGAAACCAGAGAGCGAAGATGATCGCTGTGCTACAGGGGTTATGATTGGCTCTGGTATTGGCGGCCTTCAAACGATTTATGAAGGCTCGTTAACGGTTTCGAGTGGGAAAGCCCGTCGTTTATCACCATTTTTTATCCCTTCGGCATTAATTAATCTGATTTCTGGCCACCTTTCGATCCGGTATGGATTTAAAGGTCCCAACCATGCTGCTGTAACCGCTTGTGCAACAGGCGTACATGCGATTGGGGATGCTGCTCGTCTCATTCAGTATGGGGATGCAGATGTCATGATCGCTGGCGGTGCAGAAGCGGCTATCTGTGCTTTAGGAATTGCTGGTTTCTGTTCAGCAAGAGCCTTATCGACTGGCTCTAATGAGGACCCTACAAAAGCGTCTCGTCCATGGGATAAAGACCGTGATGGTTTTGTTATGGGTGAGGGAGCTGGCGTGGTCGTTTTAGAAGAATACGAACATGCTAAACGACGGGGCGCCAAAATTTATGGCGAAGTCGCCGGCTACGGTTTGTCAGGAGATGCTCATCATATTACGGCGCCAGCAGAAGGGCATGAAGGTGCTTTCCGCGCGATGAAGGCAGCTCTTAAAAACAGTCATATGGCTCCATCAGACATTGATTATGTGAATGCTCACGGGACATCAACGATGGCTGATGACCTTGAGTTAGAGGCTGTAGAGCGTTTCTTTGGTGATCATGCGAAGAATTTAGTGATGTCTTCTACAAAATCTTCTATCGGGCATCTTTTAGGCGCTGCTGGCGCGGTAGAGGCAATTTTCTGCTTACAAGCTATTCGTGATGGGGTCGTTCCTCCAACGTTAAATCTAGAGAACCCTGCCCGTGAGAGCGTGATTGACCGGGTTCCTCTGAAAGCGCAACAAAGAAAAATCAATGTTGCCTTATCAAATAGCTTTGGTTTTGGCGGGACGAACGCCAGTATTGTATTGAAACGTGTTGAAGATTAATGTGGGTGTATTAAACTAATGCCAGAAGACCAATTGGAAGAAGATGAAGAAGTAAAAAAGCCACTTCTTCCTCCTAAGTTTGGTCGTAAGGCATTATTTTTTTTAGCCCCAGTATTTGTAATTATCGCTGGTATGGCTGGTTATGGTCATTATACTGACCCCGGCCCATTACCAGAGAATAAAGTATTTGTTGTGCCTCACGGCAGTAATTTAACTGTTGTTGAGGCTCTGCAAGGGGCTGGAATAGTCTCTCCAACGTGGACATCGCGTGTTTTTTTTCGCGGCGCAGCTTTTATAACTCATAAAGAGGGGTCCATACACGCGGCGGAGTTTCAATTTCCTGCGCATGTTTCTATGGCGCATGTTTTAGAAATTTTGCGTCATGGAAAGCCTATCTCGCATCAATTAACTATTCCTGAAGGAATTACGTCTAAAAAAATTGTAGACATAATAAATAATGCGCCTTTTTTATCTGGAAAATTGACGGAAATTCAAGAAGGAACAGTTTTTCCTCAAACGCTAGCGTATGTTTTGGGAACACCCAGACAAAGCATTGTGGAGCGCTTGCATAGCATTATGGAGAAAAATCTTAATGATGCTTGGAATAAGCGAGATATGCTTGCGTTGGATGGATTAGTTCAAACACCACAAGATTTGTTAATTATTGCTTCGTTGATTGAGAAAGAAACAGCTCTGCCGAATGAAAGGCCAAGGGTTGCGCGTGTTTTTTTGAATCGTTTAAAACTTGGCATGCGGTTACAGACCGATCCAACTGTGATATATGGTTTAAGCGATGGGAGTGGGGTGTTAGATCATCCCCTTACGCATGCTGATCTGATGACCCCTAATCCTTATAATACATATTTAGAAACAGGATTACCGCCAGGGCCAATTTGTGCGCCCAGTAAAAGTTCTCTATTCGCAGCAGCCCACCCTGCTGATGGTAAGGAATTATATTTTGTTGCAAATGGGAATGGAGGACATAATTTTTCAGAAAATTTAAAAGAACAAAATAATAATATCCGAGCCTATCACCATAAAGTTTTGTCCTCAGGTAGTCATTAGCTTCTCCCCCAATCTATTAATTGGGAGAGAGCCCTATCAATCGCTTATCGGTGACGATGTTGAATAGGTGCTAAAGATTGACTGGTAATGCTTGATCTCTGCGTAGACGGCGCATTGTCTTGTACTGGGTCAATATTCGTTTCTGACGTGTTGGCGGAAGCCGTTGAAGCACTCGCATTGGATGCCGCAGGTAGTTTAGCGGCGTTCATCATAGCGCGGCGCAAAGGGTCTGCGGCAGGGTTATTCACCCTCATCGTTATAATAATATCTTCAGGGCCAACACTTTGGTTGTAGTAGGCACGGTTTGCACCACTATCCGATGTTAGCTTTGAACCACCTATCGCTGCACCTGCATACAGTCCTTGGGCTTTTTGAGCTGCGTAGATGTCTGTATTTTTTGCTCCAGCGGTACTGTCTTCAAGGCCTGTGCCAATGGATGCGAAAGAAGCAGAGGCCGAAGCATCAAACTTGAATTGGCTATCTAATAGAGCCTGAATGCCACGCTTGGACATAATGAAGAAGATGAGCTCTTCATTTTGAACCCCTAGTTGCAGGCCGAAAGAACCAGAGTGTAGGCGGTAAAAAGCAGGGTCTGACCAAGAACCACGAGCATCACGGCTCATAAGCACGCATCGACCGCCCGAACCACCAAAAGCGATAGACATATTAAAGATCGATGGGCAGATCATGACGGCTTTTGCTTGGGCCAACAGCTTCTGGGAGCGAGAGTTGGCGGTTGTCTTAGCAAATAGATCCTGCACAGCCAGCGTCGCATGATCAACTGTGATTTGCTGATCACTTGCTGTTGTTTGAGGTTCATTCGAGCAGGCGGTGAGTACTGACAATCCAACAGTTAGAAGAGTTGTTGAACGAAAAAGACCAGATAAGGTCATGGGATTACCTTTTAACATATTTAATTCATGCGAGTGTAACAGACATTCCAAGAATACGTATAATGTCGGAATGCGTTTAAAATTTAACGTTCACTGCTTGGGATAAGGCTTCAGAAATACCGGGTGCTGCAGCCAATATGGTAGCGCCTCCTGTTAATCCACCTGTCTGAAGGAAGGGTGAGGTACGTGCTCCTGCCTCTTCAAGGATAATGAGGGCAGCTGCAACATCCCATAGTTGAATAACGATTTCTAGGTATCCATCGCTTCTGCCACAGGCAACATCAGCCAGAGCGAGCGCGCCAGAACCACCGGAGCGAGGCATGGCACCTAACGACATGATTGCATTAATTTTTTCTTGAAATAACTCTGTTGAAACACGGCTCGACCATCCCATTTCAATCATGGATTCTTGTGGATTAGAAATAGGGGATGCTTGAATGCGTTTTCCATTAAGAAAAGCACCATAGCCTTTGCGGGCTGTAAAGACTTCTTGGAGAGCAGGAGCATTAATAACGCCGGCCACCGGGGTATCTTGTTCTAAAAGGCCAAGAGAGACACACCAGCGGTCTCTGCCTCGGGCAAAATTAGATGTTCCATCAATGGGGTCAATTACCCAGCGGAAACGACCTTGGCGTGTAAGGCCGCCTTCTTCTCCTTGAAAGCCATCCTCTGGAAAGAGCTCTTGAATACGTTGGCTCACTAAAGCTTCGACAGCACCATCTGCTTCTGTAAGATAGTCTTGTCTGCCTTTAAGTGTTCCAGTCGGGCCACCTGGAGGAGGACGCATGGATAGAGCGAGTGCTGCCGCATCACTGACAACACTTCGAGCGGCTTCTAAGCGAACAGCAATTGGGTCAAAACTCATATATATCCTATTTCGTATGATGAGTTGTTTGAGAGAACGTTATGATTGTCATAAGGTATTCTGCTGACAACTCCTTTAAGAAGAAGTAGCATAATTTCGTTAGCGATTGTGTATTAATACGCATCATTGCTTTTAAGTCTTCATCTTAAGCGTTATCTGCTGTGCTACGTTAAGTCTCATTTTTGGGATAAAGATCACAAAGTTATATGACGATATGTCATTTGGAGTGCATCTTTTCTTTGATATTGTGATGTTGTTTTATGCTTAGAGGAGGTCAGTATGCCGTTTTTGCGTACAGATCATTGGCGATGTGCTATTATCCATGCTCCATTAGCTGAGTTGCTTCGTGCGGGAAGCTTGAATGGATTTCAGGTCACAACTTTACCTGATATTGGCGACCATCGGTTTTTGGCTGATCCATTTGGTATTTGGCGTGATGGGCGGCTGTATATTTTTGCAGAAGCGTATGATTATCGGAACCCTAAAGGGGTTATAGAAGTACTGATTTATGATCGTGATGGCACTTTGTTAACACGTGAGGAAGTGCTGAGCGAAGAATGGCATTTGTCATATCCATATGTTTTTGAACATGATGGTGAAATTTTCTTATTACCAGAAGCACATGCCTCTGAGCGTTTATCCCTCTATCGGGCTAAAAATTTTCCGTTTGCTTGGGAACGTGTTGAGGAATTTAATTTTCCGATAGGGGCTGTGGATGCCACTCCGCTTCATTATGCAGGGCGCTGGTGGATGTTTTGGACACCTCCTGAAAAATCAAGCCGACAGGATACGTTGAATATTTCTGTAGCGGATAATTTGATGGGGCCTTGGAAATCATTAGGGCTTTTTTTGAAAGACCGAGCAGGGGCACGTCCTGGAGGATCCCCTGTTGTGGTTGATGGCGAAATCTTTTTGCCTACGCAGGATTGTCGGGAGACATATGGCCGGGGAATTCGTCTTTTGAAGGTCGAAGGGCTGGACGGGGACTATCCGAAGGTAACTCCGGATGTACCTTTAGAGCCCCCAGCTGTTTTACGTAATCGCTTTCCTGATGGTTTCCACACGCTTTCTGCTGCTGGTCAGGTGACGTTAATTGATGTTAAGCGGATTGGGATTGGTCCAAAACGGGACTTGATGAATATGAAGCGTCGTCTTTTAAAACGTTAAATCCCGGGATTTGATTAATGGCTTCGTGACCGTGTTTTATAAACGCTTCAGGGCCGAAGCGTTTAAAGACACGTTGTCTTGATTGCCTCCCCATCAACTGTAATTTTTCAGGTGTTTGGAGCAGTTTTGCAAGAGCGGCGGCTAAAGCCGGGGCGTTATTAAAAGGAACGATTATTCCTGAACGGCCATCATCGACAGTTTGTGGAATTTCTCCTGCAGGTGTTGCGATGATCGGTAAGGCACATGACATTGCTTCATGTGCTGCAACACACATTCCTTCCCAATGTGAAGGTTGTACATAGAGATGAAGGCTGGAGAGAAAAGAAAAAGGCTCATCACAATGCCCAACAAACTGCACGGGCAGTTTCTTTTCGGAGACTATTTTCTCTAGCTTTTCACGTTCGGGTCCATCTCCTGCGAAAAGTAGCTCAAACTTGGGGAGGTTGGGGTGGTCTTTGAGGAGATGAATGGCCTCACAGAGTATGTCATAGCCTTTAACGGGATGCAGCCTGCCTAAAGAACCGATGCGAATGGGTTCCTGATCGTTATATGGTTTGGCAATGGGGGCAGAGGGATCTGCTCTAAAAATGGGCCAATAGGTAAGGTTATTTTTTAGATTAAGGGCTTTGCGTGTAAAATCTTCTACACTGGGAGAGTCTGCTATCCATAGAGCCGTGCGCTTACATAAGAGTTTGAGTAAAAGCGCATTGCTTGGTTTGAGACGAGCCGAATGTTGCCAATGAACGATGGGCAGGTTCATTTTATTTGCGACTATTTGCCCCAATAAGGCGGCTCTCGTTAAAGAAGTCCAAATAAGATCAGGTTGAAATTCTTTTAATTCGTGCTTGAGCCACTGAAGGGCTGAGAAATGATCTTTAAGGGAACCTGTCCTTACTCGATAAGGAATATGATGGCGCTCAAGGTGCGGTATTGCTAGGCCATTTCGTTTCTCTAGTCCGAAAACGGTAACATCTCCGCCGCGTGCACGAATAAGAGAAACAATATTAGGGATTGGAAGTTGAGCTCCCCCACATTCAAGGGAGTTTATAATATAAGCTATTTTCATAAGGAACGCTGCGAAAGAATGTTTTGAACTAAATAAAAATCGGAAGGCTTATCAACGTCCACAGCAGCTCTACCATCAGAGAGTGGGACCAAGCGAATTTTTGCCCCGGTTAATTTTTCTATACGTCGATATAGGGACTGGCTATCAAGACGTCTAGTCAGAGCACGGAGAAGTGTTCCCCATCCCAATGTTTTTGCCATTTTCAAAGGGTGTTTTCGGTTTTTTTGCAAGTCTTTCCAAAGGGCAACAACAGCAGAAGCTTTGTCTGTTTTCATTAAAAAAAGATTACACCCTGAGAAAGTCATATCGGACAAATGGATATATGTTCTTTTGGTGTGTGGAACATCACGTTCGATCGTAGATTTGAGGGCGATTGCTGCAGCGAGATCACAATCAGGCGCGTTATTTATAAATTCTGAAATCCATTCAGAGCGTAATAAGGCGTGGTCTGCTGTTGTTATCAAGCATGGGGTGCCGAGGGTTTTTAACCCGTCATAGACGCTTTCGCTAGGGGATGGGAGTGAAGGTAAGATATGCAGAGCAGGGAAATCTGATTTTATAAGATCAGGCGCTTCGATGCTAACAGTAATAGACCCGAGTTCAGTTGCTGCCTGAAGGGCATTCAGAACGCGCGAAAGCATAGACTGCCCATGGATAGGCAGCAATGCTTTGTGGGAGACACCCCCTAATTTTGCTAAGGGGTCGTGTTCTCCATCACGGGAGCCAGCTAAAACGAGAACAGGAAGCTTCACGCTGCGTGGCTATTTTGATTTGCAGATTGTCGAGCTGAGTCAGGGCGGTCTTTCGGAGGAGCGCCAGTTAACTTCATGACCCAAGGAAAGCGTTTGGCCTCTTCGAGATCATAACCCAGATTAAAGACGTTTTTGCTACGCAGACGCTCCCGGGATTCTTTATAAAAGCTTCCAAAAATACGGTCAGGAACGTAGTTGGTAATACCATAATTACCGTTTTCATCATGAAAATGATGCAAGACATGAAGCTGTTTTATATGAGCAACCCATTTCCATTTGGGTTTATAAGCTAAATGTTGAATGCAATGGAAGAATTCGTAAATACAGGTCATAACGAGTGCTGTTGCAAAAGCAGATAATGCGCCTCCCCATCCATTAATCAGATATCCAACAGGCATTGTAATGATTGCCATTGTTGGAACGGTATTTAGGGGAGAACCAAACAGCACATCAAGCAGGTGAGGGTCTTGGTGGTGGTCAAAATGAATGCGTTTCCAGAGGCTTGCGGTCCAATGGTTCCGGTAAAGCCAACGGCCATGCAGAATGTAACGATGGATAAGGTACCAAGCGAGCGGGTAAATTGCGATAACCGTTGGGATGGTTAAGAAGCTTTTCCATAGAGGATGAGACAGATACACCCCGCTAATCGTTGAGGCGATAATGAGGGCGAAATAAAATAAAATAGTTGGATAAGTAAGGTAAGCGAACCACAATTGAGGGAGAGACATTTTCCCCAGATCAAAACTACGGCCCGTTCGAATAGCTGACATATTATGCCATGGTTTAGACTTGCTCATATTTCCTCCATTCGCAAAAGCCAGGTCATTCCTATAAGTGCGCCTAATAGCGGTTCCGAGCCAGCCGCTAAAGGTGCAGCAATTGTCCCGGCATTGCCAAGAGCAGAAATCATTCCTTGCAGGATTATCAAGCCCAGCCCTCCCGCCAGAACATAGATTGGAAGAGGGGTTCGTAAGCCTGCTCTTGGGGGAATATAGATCACTGGGAGGGCAAATAGAAGCATTACCGCAACCTGAAAAGGAAGAATTATGCCATTTAACACAGCCATTTTATAATTTGCCCGTGGAAGACTGGCTGGAGCACCTTGATGAATAATAGCGAAAAGCTGTTTAGGTGTAAGGATAGCGTTGTCTCTGCTTAGAGCCATAATCATGGTGGGTGTGAGCGGAATGATAAAATGATCGTTCCCGGGAGTTACGTTTGCAAAAGACTGATCGTCGGTGAGACTTAAGTTTTGTGTTCCAGTAGGAACCCAAGCTTTATCTTTATAAAAAAGCGTATCTGCATGTTCTGTCTGGGTAAGAAGACCGTTTTCATCGCGGTGATAAATCGTAACGTTTCTTAGGAAAGCCCCCCCTTTGGCATATTGCCCAATACTGATAATGCGAAGGCCTGCGCGGAGCCATAAAGTATGTTGGTCAGGGTTGTTGGGGTTTTCTGCGTTAGGGTCTGTTTTGTTCCACCATGATGTGAGGGCTGTTTCACAAGGGGGAACAACCCAATAATTAATGATTGAGCCACTTAATCCAACGATGAGTATGGCGGGGATAAACTTTTTATAAAGCCCGCTGGTTGACAAGCCTGCTGCTCGCAGGGCTGATATTTCGCTTGAGAGTGTAATTTGAGTTAAAAAGAACAGTCCGCCGACAAGAAAAGAAAAAGGAATAACTTCTACATATAAGCTTGGCAGATGAAGAAAGAAGAAGGTCAGGATCCCTTTAAAGCCGAGATGCCTGTTTAAAATAGGAGTTGTTTGCTCGAGAAGGGCTAAAATTTCGAGCAACGAGATGAGCACACCTTCACAGATGAGAAAGCGCCCAAGCAAGGATCGATTAAGGTAATAATCAAGCACAGAGATGAAAGGGAATTTGTTCATGAACGGCGAACCACTTTTCTGCGAACCCATGACCCTCGGGAACGACGAAGCAATGTTGCAGGGCATCCAATACAGAAGATTGCAGTAGGAAGCCAGATCGCTACCCAGATAGGCAATCGACCTGTGGCGGCAAGGCTATGGCCAAAAAGAAGAATTTGGTCAAATCCGATGAGAATGCCAGCAACGGCAATTAAACCAAAAATAGACCGACGTCTGCGGGAACTAATCCCTAGAGCAACAGCAATTGCAGAGATAAAAGGGATGCTGATGGCATGGGCAATACGGAAATCCAGCTCAGCTCGGATGGTTCTATACTCAATTCCTGGGACACCATGGCGCAGATCATGTGCAAGCTCAAGAAGAGTTAATTCACGTTCATCTGCACCGCGTGAACGGAAATTTTGTTTTTGATCAGGGCGGTCGATAATACGCACAGCATGAGCAAAATGTGTAACCATTAATTTCCGAGAGCTGTTGGACGGGAAAGGGTCATCCACTATTTCTCCATCCCAAAGGTCCAGTTGCGTTGTGCGGGTTTTATTGGAGATAGTGAGCATTCCTCTTTGGGCAGTGATTAAACGAGCTGTTTCATTCGTTTTATTACTTACACGGAGGAAAACATGTTTCATCATTGTGCCAGCATGGCTGACATTATCTGCTGTGATGGTTGATGTATCAGATGTTGAAGCAAACATGCCCGCTTGAAGGTGTGGCGCCCAACCCGCATGGGCTGCAAAATAGAAACCTGCACGATAATCGTACCGTGCGACAGGTTGTACATAGCCATAAAGAAGAAAACTAATGGCTGACAGCAGGAAGCCCACAGCCATAAAAGGGCGGCTGATTTGTAAAAGAGAAATTCGTCCTGCTTGTAGAGCGTCTATTTCATGATGATCGCTCATACTGTGTATCGTCATGAAAACGGAAATGCACAGAGCGGCAGGGAGTGCGATACCGATATAGTGGGGTAACAGGTCTGTCAGTAGAGATAGAACAGTAGAGAGTGAGCTCCCAGCAGACGTCAGGTAGTCAAAAAGGACGAGAAGTCTTTCAAGAAGTAATGCGACCATCATGACAATCAGTGCAATGATGAAAGGCGGCATCATTTGGCGTAGAAGATATTTATCGAGAAGAGTAATGCGAAAATGTTTCATTTAACGTGTGCCTCGCGGCCTCTCCCATGAAGCACGCTCGGATATGCTTCCGTCGGCTTTATGCCGGCTGAGGTTTATCGTCCAAGTTTTGTGTTGAGGGGTAATTGTAATTTTATTCCAGCAGGCTTGGCGATACGCTTTGATATCTGAGAGAGACGCGGAAGCGACGCCAATTAAAGGAATATCGGTATCTTTAATGTGTGTCAGGGTTGCATTATGGGAATGGCCATGAAGGACAATTTCAGCACCAGCTTTTTGAATTACTTTTGCGGTTGCTCGGTGATCCAGAAGAGATTTCCGCCATGGGACAAGACCCTTTTTGGGGGGATGGTGGATCATAACAACCCGACAGAAGTCATATTTTTCAAGCCAGAGTAAAATTTTCTCAAGTGTATTTAACTGCCTTTTTCCAACACGTCCATAAGCCATAAAAGGGGCCGTCGGAAGGGCGGAGTTGATACCGATAATCGCTATTTTGTTAATGAATTTCACATAAGGGTAAACTTCTGAAGACCATGGGTGCCATTTTTTTAGAGTTTCATCGTAAGGGGCTTTTACCATGCAGTCATGGTTACCTGGGATAACAAAAGGTTGTGCTGGTAAATTATTGAACCACTGTATTGAAGATGAAAATTCTTGAGGCGTCCCAAAGTTAGTGACGTCTCCGCTGACGAGAAGAGCGTTCACAGAATGAAGAGTAATGTCGTTAATAAGAGCAGAGCAGGTCTCTTCTAGGTGGACTTTTTTACGGTGAATTTTCCATGACAATAGGCTAAGGGCACGTTTATTAATAATTTGGCGCCACTGAATAGGTGGGGGCGGTAAATGTGGATCTGAAATATGAGCTAAAACAGTTTCTTTTTCATTCTGCATTGGAGGCTTGTGGGTTGATGACAGATTAAACATGAGAAGAGTTAAGCCTTAATGCGGTATTTTACAAACAATGTGTGTTTTTAATGCTGCTGGTCGAATTAACATAGCCGTGCTAATCTCGCTAGCATAGCGCCGACCACCTGAATAAAGATTTTTTTTATAGTGTCTTTTGCTCTGATTCATAATTTTAGAAGCCGTAAAAACCGTCGTAATGGAGAAGCTTTTTCGAAAGAAGCTGCGCGTATTTTAAAAGATAATTTTGTTTTATCTGATAGTCGCGAATGTATGACAAAACGCGTTCAGCTTTTATATGAACGTGGCATTAAAACAATTGCTATTGATGGTGGGGATGGAACTGTTAGCACGGTGTTAACAGCGATTGAACGTATTTATCCTTCCAATGCATTGCCAGATATCGCAGTTCTGGCCTCGGGGAATACCAATTTAATTGCTGGAGATGTTGGCTTTGGTGTGCGTGGGATGGAGGCGATTCGTCGTTTGCAGAAGCGTGACATGATAAGATCCAGCATTCGCACCCCCATAAAATTGTCATGGCCTGATACCAATAGAGCGCCTGTTTTAGGTCTTTTTGGAGGGTGTGCCGGGTATGCACGAGCGGTTCAGATTGCGCATTCCCCCAATGTTTTAAAGTTTGCACCTCATGATTTGGCTGTTGGTTTTACATTGGCAAGTTCTATTACAAGTCTGATGTTTGAGAAAAGCCGTTATAAATGGTTGAAGGGAAATCCACTAAAGGTGGAGATTGATGGTCAACTGTATGATGGCAACAGTTTTATGTTTCTTGTGACAGGCTTATCACGTTTGTCTCAAGGGATATGGCCTTTTTGGGATGCAGAACCGAACATTAAAGGGCTAAGATATTTGGATGTTAGTGCATATCCACAAAACTTGATGCGCGCGACGAGTGCTCTGCTGCGTGGAAGAGCGCCTCGTTGGTTGCGGCTACATCCTGACTATTTGAGTGGTCGTGCTGACGATATTATGATTGAGACAGATAGTGAATTTATATTGGATGGAGAGGTTTTTGCTCCACCTGAGACAAAGCGTTTGCGGTTAGAGCGTGCTCCAGCTTTTCGTTTTTTACATGCGTGATTTTATATGACTGAATTGATTGAAGACATATTAATTAGTGAATTGACGACATCTGTTAGAAGTGAGGTCGTAGAGTTCGCAGCATCTTTAATCAATTCTTTTCCAAAGATGCCTTTAGGAGTTTTATTTTACGGCTCTGTTTTAAGAAAAGCAGATCCTGAAGGGATCTTGGATTTTTATATCATTACGGAGAGTAACAATGATTTTAAAGGCAATACATTTGCACGAGTAGGGAATGTTCTTTTACCACCTAATGTAAATTATGCTGAATTTAAAGCCGATGATGGTATTCTTTGGAGAGCTAAAATTGCAGTTATTTCTGCAGAGCAATTCAAGAAAAGAAATAGCCTTTCAAGTTTGGACTCAACTTTATGGGCACGTTTTTGTCAGCCTGTAAGGTTGGTTTGGGTGCGTGACGCATCCGCGGCAGATATTATTTTAAATTTAATTATTCAGTCCGTTACCACCGCTTCATGCTGGGCCGCATTATTGGGTTCTTCCGGTATGACTGCGATTCAATACTGGCAAAATCTGTTTGCCCACACATATGAATCTGAAGTTAGGGTAGAGCAAAAAGGGCGTGGTAACAGTTTAATAAAAGATAAAGAAGAACGGTTTTCTAAATTGCTGCTCTTGGGGTGGAAGCGGGCCCATTTAAACTATGCTCAACAAAAGGATTATTTGCAGCCGTTGATACCAAAGAGTTTGATAGAGCGTGCTTATAAACGATGGGGATTGATAAGAAGAACAGGAAAAACACGAAATATAGCGCGTCTCATCAAAGCATCATTTACGTTTGAAGGAGGCGGAGATTATTTGGCGTGGAAAATAAAGAGGCACGCAGGGATAGATCTAAAACTATCTTCTTTTGAAGCAAAACATCCTCTGATTATGCTGCCTTTTTTATTATGGCGTATGTATTCTTTACGGAAGGCAAAATAAAAGCCCGGCCTTTAATTAAAGAGCCGAGCTTTAGGGGCTGTTTATTTGAACATATTATAAACAGATTTAAATATTGAAATTGCTTTATCTATTTCTTGTGGTGAGTGTGCTGCCATGACCGAACAACGCAATAGTGGTCGCTCATCAGGGGTTGCTGGTGGTAGTGAAAGGTTAACGTACAGGCCGCTCTCTAAAAGTGCATTCCAGAATGTTAAGGCTTGCGCAATATTATCAAGCGTTACCGCAATAACTGGAGATATATGGCTTCCTGTGTTCAACCCGATATCTTGCAAGCCCGCGTGTAGTTGAGCCGCATTTTTCTGTAATTTAACCCGAAGTTCTGGATGTGCTTCCAAGTCTTCTAAGGCAGCAAGGGTCGCTGCAATAATTTCAGGAGGAAGGGAAGCTGTAAACATATATGGACGCGAAGCGAGACGCATCAGGTTGATGCCATCATTATCTGATATGCAATACCCGCCAACGGTACCAAGAGATTTAGAAAATGTACCGACGATAAAATCGATGTCATCTTCACAATTTTGAAGTTCAGCCACACCACGGCCATGCTCTCCAAGGACACCAAATGAGTGTGCCTCATCAGCCATGAGATAGGCACCATGACGTTTTTTGATGTCGACAAACTCTTTTAGAGGAGCAATATTTCCAGTCATGGAATAAATGCCCTCAGCAATAATGAGTTTAGCACCGGTATGGTTTTTTAAGCGTGCAAGCCTTTTTTCAAGATCCGCCGGATCATTATGTCGAAAGCGGATAACCTGCGCACCTGAGAGTTTAGCTCCATCGTAAATACTTGCGTGACTATCTGCATCAAGCAAAAGAACATCATCTTTATTTACGAGCGCAGAGATGGTTCCTAAATTAGCTTGATATCCTGTTGAAAATATCATGCAGTGTTTGCGGCGGAAAAAAGCAGCTAATTTTTTTTCTAAAGTTTGATGAAGGCCGAATGTCCCGTTTGCAATGCGGGAACCAGTCGTGCCAACGCCCATAGTTTGCGCTGTTTCAATCGCAGCTTGGGCTGCTTTTTGAGACTGGCTTAAACCGAGGTAGTTATTGGTCCCAAAGAGAAGGGTTTCTCTTCCTTCAATTATTCCAACAGTCGCAGAAAGGGGTCTTTCAATAACGACATGAAAAGGGTCACGAGGAGAGAGAGTGATGAGATTTTTATAAGCTTTTTGGAGAGCTTCGTGTTTCGCAAAAATATTATTCATGACTGTTCTGCTTTTAGGGAATGAAGGCATAACGTCAAATCATTGATCGTTCTAATATCTGCGAGTTTGTCTAAAGGAACAGAGACGTCCAATTCATCTTCAATTTCCATCACAAAGTTCATGACGGCTAAACTATCGAACGCAAGGTCTTCGACTATTTTACTGTCGCCATTAATGTCCCGAGGCACCTTTGGGTTCGCAAGAAGCTTCTCGATGATCATATTTGAAATATCGGCGACATTATCAGACATGCGTTTCACTCTCAGTTAATTTGAATTTTAAGGCCTTAAATACGCAGAGCGTATCATGCCTTCACTCTGTTCTATTCTGTGAAGAGAATAGAACAGAGTGATAAGAAAAAAAAGTCGTTATGCTACAGACAAATCGGCATTGTCAGACACATCAAATTCTCCAGAGAGTAACATGGCTTTTGCTTTAGCTCGTGTTAGTTTTCCAGAGGAGGTTTGAGGTAGGGTTTTGGGAGGAACCAGAATCACTCGAACGTCCACACCATGCTGACGCCTAAATAAACTGGCTATATCATCCTGTAATTGCTTACGGCTATCTTCTTCTGTTGCTCGACATTGAACAAGAGCAACGATGTTTTCGCCTGTTTGTGTTTCTAAAGAGAATACAGCAACATCATTCGAGCGAAGGCTAGTGATTTCACTTTCAGCCGACCACTCAAGGTCTTGCGGCCAAATATTGCGCCCATTAACAATGATAAGATCTTTAGCGCGCCCTGTAATAACAATCTGCCCATTGAGGAAGTAACCAAGATCACCCGTATCTAGCCAACCATGCTGATCGAGGACGGCGTCGGTTTCATCTTGGCGTTTGAAATAGCCTTTCATAAGGCTAGGGCCTTTAACAAATACTCTTCCAAGATGACGGTCGGATAAAACTGCGCCTTCTGGGTTGCGCACTTCAATTTGATGATCTGGCAAAACAGTTCCGCATAGAACAAAGGTCCGTAAAGCCTGAGATTGATCATCCGATTTTTGTGCTAACCCATCATGTTCAAGAGTGCGTAAATCAATGGTATCTGTTTGTATGCCTTCATTTAAAGGAGCAAAGCTAATTGCTAATGTTGCTTCAGCCATTCCATAGCTTGCAACAAACGCGCGCTGATCAAAATGGTTAGGGGCAAAGCGCTCAGCAAAACCCTCTAAAATATGATGGCGGATCATATCACCACCGATTCCAGCGATACGCCAACTTGATAGATCAATCTCTGGAGGGGCGTTGCGACGAGCGCATAACTCATAACCAAAAGAAGGGCTATAAGAGATCGTTCCTCGGTTGCGCGATATGAGATCCAGCCAAACATGTGGACGACGAGCAAACTCGCGTGTTGGAAGAAGGTCAACGCTAAGTTGGCATGTGAGAGGGGTTAAGAAAAACCCAACTAGCCCCATATCATGATAGAGAGGAAGCCAAGAGACACAACGATCATCACGTGTATCTTCAGATGGGAAAACCTTTAACCCGTCTTTTGCAATGGCTTTAGCGTTGGCAAGCCCTGCTTCTTGTGTAACGGCGACCCCGACAGGAAAGCGTGTACTGCCTGATGAAAACTGGAGGTAAGACAAATCATCAGATTTTATATCAGGGAGTTGAATGTCTATAATGGGTTTTTCAGATAAAAGTGCTGGTGAACCACCAAAAGCAAGATCAAGGTCTTTAATAATGTCATCCGTCCAGCTTTGAATAACATCTGGAACAATGACAGCACGTGCTTGAGCACTTTTAATCATACCACGTAGGGTAGCGACGTAGTTTTCTTTTCCACCAAAAGCGACAGGTAATGGAAGAGGAGCCGGAACAAGGCCAGCGTACTGACAACCGAAGAATATACGAGCAAAATCGCCATCACTCTCGGCAATAATTGCTACACGATCTCCAACGTTCAAGCCTGAACCAAGGAGACGTTTTGCTGTTGATATAGCTTGCTCACGTAACAGACGATAAGGCAAAGCCTCTAAGAGCTTGCCTCGGCCGGAATAGATATTAAATCCGCTTTCCCCTTGTGCTGCGTAATCAAGCGCAGCGGAAAAGCTGGAAAAATCACCATATCGTCGCGTTAGACCTGAACGGCTAGGCGTTGGAACAAGGTGGTCGGTTGGTTTCTGGTTGTCCTCGGTCAAACCTAGACTAGCTCCGTTTGGATCATCAGGAATTAAGACAATCCTTTGCAGAAAAACAAAACGGCATCTCTACAGATGCCTACGAGTGCTTCACCCAAAGTTGAGGGCGTTTTAATACAGTTTAGGAAGTTTTCTCAAGTGTGATAATGTTGAGTTTATAACAATCTGTAACTTCTATATAAATTAAGCCTCATTCTTACAAGGGGAAAGGGTGGTTTTCCATTTTAGCTTGGTCGCTCAAATTATATGGTATTTCGCTAAAAAACAGGAATGATTTTAAATATAAATTCTGAAGGGAGTAGGTTGGGTTGCGCAAATGAGTGTGGAATATATACAACACAAAGACAAGGTTTTGTCTGTTAGCGAACAATCAGAGGTGGAGAAGACCTCAATTGTGGAGTGCGATTCGAATTGGTTTTTTATGTTTTATCATGGTTGGGTTTGAGAAAGATTTATTTCCAGTGTGCTTGCCGTTAAAGGGCAAGCTGTTTGACATACTTTTAAAAGGCATCTGCTGAGAAAACTATATGGATTATGAAATGGCCTTATCTGATGCTGAGCAGGGTTGGTTCCCTATATCACTTCGTTTGAAAAACGAGCGCGTGTTGCTGGTTGGAGGAGGTGAGGTTGCTGTTAATAAAGGGCGATTGCTTTTAGATCATGGGGCTAAAATTGAAGTTGTTGCAGAACATTTAAATGCGATTATTCAAGGATGGGTTGACCTTGGGGTTGTTGATTATATTGGTCAGAGTGTAAAAGAAGATATTTTAAAAGAGATCATTCCCGGTTGTCGATTGGTTTATGCTGCGACGGATGATCGAGCGGTTAATCGTGTTGTTGCGCGCTTAGCGGATGAATTAAGGGTTCCAGTTTGTGCTGTTGATGACCCGGCTCCATCGAGTTTTATAACGCCTGCACAAGTGAGGCGTGGTTCTGTTAGAATTGCTATATCAACAGCAGGCGGAGCTCCTGTTTTAGCACGACGTTTAAGAGAGGAAATAGAAGGCTGGCTTCCAGAAGGGACTGGGAGTTTGGCTTCTTATATGCGTTCCCGGCGGATGAAAGTGTCAACCCGGTATCCGGATGTACAAAACCGTAAGCGCATATGGGAAGATTTTCTGGATGGTCGTGGTGCGGAGTATGCTCGATCAGGGGATGCAGAAAAAGCAGATCAGATTTTAGATAATTTATTGGATGGTTATGCAAAAAATGGTGAGGTGTGGATCGTGGGGGCCGGGCCTGGGGATCCGGATTTATTAACGTTAAAGGCCTTGCACTGCATGCAAAATGCAGATGTTGTTTTGTATGATAATCTTCTTCCCAAGGTTCTGTTAGAGCGTGTGAGGCGGGATGCGGAGCTGATTTTTGTTGGGAAACAAAAAGACCGGCATGCGATGCCTCAAGATCTTATTAATGAAGAGATTATAAAGCATGCACGAGCAGGGCAAAGAGTATTAAGACTAAAAGGGGGAGATCCTTTTATTTTCGGTCGAGGAGGAGAAGAAGTTGAATCTCTTATGCAGGCCGGTGTTGCATTTAAAGTTGTTCCAGGAATTACCGCGGCGAGTGGTTGTGCTGCGTATGCCGGAATCCCATTAACCCATCGTGATTGTGCTCAAGCCTGTTTGTTTGTGACGGGGCATGCACGGGCAGATGGTCAGTTGGATCTGCCATGGTCTGATATGGCTGACCGGCGCCAGACGGTCGTTATTTATATGGGAATATCCACTCTTCCTTTGTTGATGGAAGGGTTGAAAGAGCATGGTTTGCCTTCAGATTGGCCTGTAGCGGTTGTTGAGCGCGGCACGCAGACAACACAACGCGTGGTGGTTGGAACGTTAGGTGATATCGCTCAAAAGGTACGAGAGTTGGATGTTAAATCCCCAGCGTTAATTATCGTTGGAAAAGTTGTGGGCCATAGGGTCGTTTCTCTTTAAAGGATTATATCGTGTCTTTGGCACAAATTATTTCTGAAATTTCGTATGAGATGCAGGGTGAGAAAGACCGAGGGAAAACCGCAAGTTACATTCCTTCTTTAGCGCAAGTAGACTTGCATCATTGGGGAATGGCAATCGTTGATCGAGATGGCAAAATGTATGCCTCTGGAGATTCCCATAAGCAATTCTCGATACAAAGTGTATCGAAGGTTTTTGGCTTGAGTTTGGCCCTTGACTTAGAGGGAGATGATTTATGGGAGCGTGTTCGGCAAGAACCTTCAGGAAGTCCGTTTAACTCAATCATTCAGTTAGAAAGTGAGCATGGCATTCCTCGGAATCCGTTTATTAATGCGGGTGCGATTGTTGTTTCTGATATTTTGGTTTCAAAATATGGGTTTCAAGGAGCGCAAGGTGCTCTTTTACAGTTGTTGAACCCATTGGTGTCTAACATTGATGGAATGTTTATTGATTATGAGTTAGCGCAAGAAGAGGATGAGACAGGGTTTAGAAACCGGGCATTAACGAATTACATGAAAAATTTTGATAATATTCATAATTCCGTTGATGAGACATTGGGGTTTTATTTTAGGCAATGCGCTTTATCGATGAATTGTCAGCAATTAGCTGAAGCAGGCGCATTTCTTATGTCCGCCGGAATAAACCCTCGAAATGGTAAACGTGTTTTGTCGACAAGACACACGCAAACAACACTCGCACTAATGATGATGTGTGGTCATTATGATGGGTCTGGGGCTTTTGCCGTTCGCGTTGGTCTTCCCGGAAAGTCGGGGGTAGGGGGAGGTATTCTGGCTATTGTTCCGGGGGTAGCGTCAATTGCGGTATGGTCGCCCGGGTTAAATGAAAAAGGAAATTCATTATTGGGAACAAAATCCTTAGAACGCTTGGTTCAAAAGACGGGGTGGAGTGTATTCCGATATTAAAACATATGTTTATGTAAAACTATCAATGATGAGCTTAATATTGAGTATAATAATAAATATAGAAACAGCCCATGAAAGAAAGGCTATGGGTTTTGGTATTACAAATTCTTTCATAATATTTGTTTTTGAAGAAAATAGAACAAGAGGGATAATGGCAAATGGCAGCTGGAAAGAGAGAATGATTTGACTGAGCATTAACAGAGAGTCAATTTTTTGCTCTCCATAGAGGAGTATAACAAAAATTACAGGAATAATGGCTAGACTTCGGGTGATTAATCGTCTTGCCCAGCTAGGAATTTTTAAGTTTAAGAAACCCTCCATAATAATTTGACCAGCGAGAGTGCCTGTTACCGTAGAGTTTGTTCCAGCAGCTAATAAAGCAACAGCAAATAATGTAGAGGCTGCGCTTATTCCAAGGGCTGGAGAGAGCAAACGGTATGCTTCGCTAATTTCAGATACATCTTTGTGGCCTGTCGTATGAAAAGCTGCGGCCGATACGATGAGTATGGCAGCGTTGATAAAAAGAGCAAACATAAGAGCTATAGAACTATCCAAGGTCGCCCATTTTATAGCTTCTGTTTTTCCTTCAACAGAGCGTTCATAAGCGCGTGTTTGCACGATGGAGGAATGTAAATAGAGATTATGCGGCATAACGGTCGCGCCAATTATGCCAATGGCAATGTAGAGCATGCCGGGGTTTTTAATAACCTGAGCAGACGGAAGAATATTCTGGAAGATAGATGGTAGTGGAGGAGAAGCCGCAATAAGCTGAATGAAAAAACAAACAGCAATAATACTTATGAGGCTAATCACAAAAGACTCTAAGTATCTGAATCCTTTTCCCATAAGAAGTAAAACAAGAATGGCATCAAAAGCAGATATTAAGGCGCCCATTATTAAGGGGAAACCAAATAAAAGCTGTAATGCCACTGCTGTGCCTATAACTTCAGCAAGGTCACAGGCGATAATGGCAATTTCACATGCAAACCAAAGAGGAATATTAATAAAAGGAGGAAAGTAAGCTTTACAAGCTTGAGCTAAGTCTTTTCCTGTCGCAATCCCTAAGCGGGCTGCTAAAGCTTGTAGGAGGATAGCAATTAAATTTGAGAGAATAATACTGCATAGCAAAGTATAGCCGTATTGAGCTCCGCCTTGGATATCTGTTTCCCAGTTTCCTGGGTCCATATAGCCAACCGATATCATGTATCCGGGACCAACAAACGCTAAAAATCGTTTAAACCAAACTGTATTTTTTTCTGGTAGGCGTATACTTGAAAAAACTTCAGATAAACTTTTGTTTTGTGACATCGAATTTATTTCATGGCCTTCAGATTGATATAATAATTTATGTTAAAAAAAGGAGGAAGAAAAGTTTTTATATTTTTGCAGAAGTTACAAGATAACAAAAAATTGAATAAAAATAAGATGTTTTTAAGAAATAATATATAAATAGCCTTACGAAAGATACGCATTGAAGATATGTTTTCAGGAAAGATAAAACCGAAAAGATCAATGGTATTATCTTATTATTTTTAATGAGTTAAGGAGAGTTTCTATGCGTTCTCTACTTGCAGCACTATTAATTGCGACTACATTTTCTACGCCAGCTTGGGCAAGCGGCTCAAAACTACATGCTGAATGGGAAAATTTTAAAGCTCATCGAGCATTCCATCATTTGTCTGTTGATGGGCAAAAAGCTTTTGCAGATATTTTAAAGGCTCATGATTTATTGCAGGCAGGTAAAACTGATCCGGCAGTTCCTCTATTATATGATGCTCAAAAACGCCTTGCTGCCGCTCAAAAAGCAGACCAACGCTTTAAAGCAGCTGAGTCACAACTCCAGCCAGCTCCTCAGCATCAGGCTGATGCTAACCACAAAGCAACAGAAGGTACTGTGGATTGGCTTCCTCTAGGAGGAGAGTTCATCGTTAGTGAATCTCTAAGTCCAGAGAAAAAGGCAGCTGTAGCAACGGCGAATACTCAATTAAAGTCTGGAGATAGTAAGCAGGCAGCACAAACGATGCAGGTTGTAGGGGTGGATGCTGATTTCATTATAGCCCTTGCTCCATTACAGCCAACAATCGGTGCCCTTAATCGTGCAAATATCTTCACAGAAGGGCGCCAGCCGACACAGGCTTTAAGTGCTTTGGATGATATTTTAGATTCATTAGTTTTTGTTTCAGAGAATAGTATCATTCAGAATGATCCTGCTGCTGGAACATCAGCACCATCTAAATAAAGATAAAAGATGGCTATCTGTGTCTTTTTTATCAGCAGATAGCCATTTTATTCTTTTCAAAACATTAAAAAACTTAAGTAAGTGTAGAAAAAAGGGTATTTTAATGCAATATAAGAAGATCTCATTATATAAGTTGTCAAAATGAATAAAAATCTACCTTTTTCAGGTGAGCCTACTTTATCTCAACCGATTGCTCTTTTAACTGGCGCGAGTGGAGGGATTGGAAAAGAATTAACCCATTTTTTATTAAAACAAGGGTACCATGTTGTTCTCCCATTAAGAAATCTTGAAAAAGCGTATAAAATATTTGGGAAAGAGCATAAAAATATCACTTATATCGAATGTGATTTATCGCAGCAATTGGACTTGGGTAAAGTCAGTCGTGCTGTTCATGATTTGGGTGGAAGAGTTGAGAAAGTCATTCACTGTGCAGGCTGCATTGCTCCAGAGAATATTGACGCCATACAGTCAGAAAATGTAACGGCTCAACTGACGATTAATTTGTATGCGCCAATATTATTAACGACAGAATTATATCCTTTTTTCCGAAAAGGAACGCATATTGTTTTTGTTAATTCAGTTGCAGGGGCTTTACCATTAGAGGGGAGTAGCATCTATACAGCCTCTAAATTTGGGCTACGTGGTTTTGCGCGTGCACTTCAGCTCGATGTTCGGAAGAAAGGGATAGGTGTGTCTTCCATTTTTCTAGGAGCAGTTGATACTCCGATGTTAGAAAAAGAGATGGAAGATGGTGGTTCTATTTTGAATTTTGTGAGCCAGCCAGCAGATCCTTATTATGTAGCAAAACTAATTATGAAATTGTCTAGAACATCAGGGAAAGAGTTGTTCTTGCCCAGAATAGATGGATTCTTCGCTCACGCTTGCCTCCTGATGCCGTGGTTACTACGGTTGAGTTCTCCTATTTTAATGTATTTTGGAAAAAGAGGGCTTCTTCAATTTCAAAAGAAAAGAGCAAAATAGTCATTTTCGTTTTGGGGTTAGTTTTAAGAACAAGAATGGAACAAAAAAGTAAACGGCAACCAATGCAATTAACGGCCTTACAAGCCAATTCATGTCCACCTTGAGTAAGGTGGACGTGAACATATTGGCAAGGCCGATCACACAAGAAACACAGAAGAAACCGATTACATTCGCTAAGAATGTACGGTTTGCATTAATGTCATGCATTTGAGAAAGGAGGGTCGTCTTGGGGAGAGGGGCCATAACGCAATCTTTCTTAGACTGTAAAATATTTCGCTTTTGGATTGAGTATCACAAGAGCAGATGTTGATTGTTCTGGATGAAGCTGAAAACCGTCAGAAAGAGAAATACCGATTTTATCAGCATTCAATAGCTTTAAGATCGGTTCTTGGTCTTCTAACCGTGGGCAAGCCGGGTATCCAAATGAATAGCGGGATCCTCGATAGGATTGAGCTAACATTTTTTCCATGTCCTTATCGTCTTCGGCTGCGAAACCTAATTCGGCTCTAATTCTTTTATGTGTATATTCGGCCATTGCTTCTGCCATTTCGACAGAGAGGCCGTGTAGATAGAGATAATCTTGGTAACGGTTTTCCTCAAACCATTCTCGCGCGAGGTCGGAAGCTTTTTGACCGACCGTAACGACTTGTAAACCAACTACATCTCGATGCTCGTCATTTACGTCACGGACAAAGTCAGCAATGCATTCGCCGTCGTCTTTAGGCTGACGCGGTAAAGTGAAGCGAGCTACTTCGCGCTGTCCATCTTCTTCAAACAGGATGAGATCATTACCTTCCCCGGCGGCTTTCCAGTAACCATAACTTGCTTGGGGAGTTAAAATATTTTGTTCAGCATTTAAAGCAAGCATACGCTTGAGAACAGGGCGTAACTCTACTTTTGCGTATTGCATAAACTCCTCAAGCGAGCGTCCTTGCTTTCGGAAACCCCATTGGAATTGATACAAAGACCGTTCGTTTAGGAATGGTAAAACTGCATTTGCGGATGCCTCAACGATACGATTTCCCCAAAAAGGTGGTTCAATGAGAGGTAAGGAACCTGAGATACGTTCACGACGCGCATGAGCTTCTGCTTTATTAACGGGTGTAAAGCCCCGTGTCTCAGCCGTCTCAGGAGCGCGGGCATTTTTTCTACTGGATTTTCCTGCGCGTCGTGTTTGGATTGCATTTAAATAATGATCAAATTCTTTTTGAGCGACTTTATCCATCAACGAAAGACCATCAAAGGCATCACGAGCGTAAGCAACGCGACCGGGTTCAGTTCCGCCGTAGGAAAGAGCACATTCTTCTTCTACATAGTTACGTGTGAGAGCCGCACCACCTAGAATAACGGGAGTAGTAATGCCTTGACGGTGCATTTCTTCTAGGTTTTCTCGCATAATAACGGTCGATTTTACGAGGAGGCCTGACATCCCGATAGCATCTGCTTTATGTTCTTTTGCAGCTGCAATCATATCAGCTAGAGGGACTTTAATTCCCAGATTAATGACTTGGTAGCCATTATTCGTCAAAATGATATCAACTAAGTTCTTTCCAATATCATGAACATCGCCTTTTACCGTGGCAAGAACCATGGTTCCTCGGTGCTGACCTTCCACTTTTTCCATGTATGGCTCAAGCCAAGCGACTGCTGTTTTCATAGTTTCAGCAGATTGTAGAACAAAGGGAAGTTGCATTTTCCCAGAGCCAAATAACTCTCCAACGACCTTCATACCATCCAGTAAAACTGTATTGATGATATCAATAGGCGCCATTTCTTGCATGGCCGCTTCGAGATCCTCTTCAATGCCTTTTCGGTCACCATCAACAATACGGTCTTTCAAGCGCTCAGCAGGAGTTTCTGCTCGTCGTTTTTTGACGGCATCTGCGGCTTTACGTCCAGAAAAGAGTTCTAATAGCTTTTGGAGAGGGTCGTAATCTTCTGCTCGGCGATCAAAAATTAGGTCTTCTGCAACCTTAACTTCATTGGGGTCAATTAAATGGAGAGGCCGAATTTTAGAAACGTGAACGATGGCACCAGTCATACCCGCTTTTATGGCGTGATCCAGAAAGACTGAATTAAGAACAGCTCGTGCCGCAGGGTTTAAGCCAAACGAAATATTGGAAAGGCCAAGAATAATTTGAATATCGGGAAATTTTTCACGGATGAGACGAATACCCTCCAAGGTCCAGAGACCTAATTTGCGGTCGTCTTCTACCCCCGTTGCAATTGTAAATGTAAGAGGATCAATCATAAGGTCAGATTGAGGCAGACCGTATTGATTGCAGGCAAAATCAACTAAACGTTCAGCGATACGGAGTTTGTCTTCTGGCTCTTTTGCCATTCCAACTTCGTCAATGGTTAGACCGATCACGGCAGCACCGAATTTACGGGCTAATTTCATTCGGTCGTGTGCTTGGTCTTCTCCATCTTCAAAATTGATAGAGTTGATGATGGCTTTTCCGCCATAAAGCTTAAGAGCCGATTCAATGACAGGTGTTTCAGTTGAATCAATAACAAGCGGAGCGTTTACGGCTGCTGTGAAGCGCTGGATAACTTCATCCATTTCTGCTTTTTCGTCACGCCCAACAAAAGCAGTGCAAACATCCAAAGCATTCGAGCCTTCAGCTGTTTGTTCTCGTCCTATAGCGACACACCCATCCCAATCTCCAGCGGCTTGGAGTTCTCGCCATTTTTTAGAGCCGTTTGCATTGCAGCGTTCACCGATTGAGAAATAGCTGTTCTCTTGTCGTAATGGGACTTGAGTATATAGGCTGGATACAGAGGGCATCCATATAGCGCTTCTTTTTACAGGCCGTGGACGGATTTTTTCATTTCCAATCCGCCGAAGCATACTATCAAGAGCCTGAGTATGAGGGGTGGAGGTTCCACAGCATCCTCCAATTAAATTGAGGCCGTCTTCACGAACAAAACGTTCCATCCATGTGGCCATTTCTTGTGGGCTTAAAGGATAAACAGTTTGTCCATTTACCAGTTCTGGTAGGCCAGCATTGGGTTGCATGGAGAGAAGGCCGGGCCAATTTTCTGAAAGCCATTTTATATGTTCGGCCATCTCCTGAGGGCCAGTCGCACAGTTGAGGCCGATGGAAGGAACGTCCAAGGCGTTTACAGTTGTGGCCGCAGCAGCAATGTCTGGTCCAACCAAAAGGGTTCCGGTTGTTTCAACTGTGACTTGAACAAAAATAGGCGCTGTAGAATTCAGCTCTTTACGAGCTTTTTTTGCAGCATTAACCGCCGCTTTAATTTGTAAAGTATCTTGGCATGTTTCTATGAGGAAACCATCGACTCCCCCATCGATTAAACCGCGGCATTGCTCAGCAATTCCAGCTTCAAGAGTATCGTAATCTATATTTCCAAGGGTAGGGAGCTTGGTTCCTGGCCCTATTGATCCCATGACATAACGATGACGATCATCAGAAAATGTTTCAGCCGCTTCTCGGGCAAGAATTGCAGAGGCACGATTGATTTCACGTGTTCGGTCTTGCAAACCAAATTCAGATAACGTGATAATAGAACCGCCGAATGTATTGGTTTCAACCATATCTGCGCCGGCTTCGAAATAACCACGGTGAATTTCGCGGACAAGTTCTGGGCGTGATAGGCTAAGAATTTCTGTACAGTTTTCCTGACCCCAATAATCTTTTTCAACGTCAAGATCGAGCATTTGCACACGAGATCCCATCCCACCATCGCAGAGCAAAACCTGATCAGATAACGCATCAAGTAGGTGGGGGCGTGAAGACATTGAAAGCACTCTATATAATTTAAAGGTGACGGCAAAAGCCAACGTGTTCAGTATGTCGTATATAGCGATAGATGGAGCAGAGTAGCAAATCTGAAATTGATAGCTTGTAGGATAATGTTCAGGTTTGGATGTATCTTGTTATGAAAATTGACGGTTTTTAAAACATTTATTAATCATGTGAGTATAAATTATGACGCAGCTATCACTATACGTTTTGTCTGACAGTTACGAATGGGCAGAAGACCTTAGACAAGATTCCGTTCTTATCTCGGAAAAATTGAATAGTTCGAACTGGGCGAAGGTGGTGTATTTATCTCCCCAACAGGCGGAAAAAAAGCATGGGATAACATGTGCTTGTTGTTCGCGAGGAGAGTTAGTTACTCTTTTGTCTAATTTGTATTTGGATCATGTTTTAGGCAGGGGAAATGCATTTAAATATGTTCTCGTAGAGGGGGAGAACAGCAAGGGAATTAAAGAAGAGTTGAGGCAGGATCCTTTAGTTTCTGCACGATATAATTTTTTATAATTTTTTTTGATTTTTAGTTGACATGAAGGTGAGTGTTGCTTATAAGGCGGATCACTGACGCAGCTTTGGTGGCTT